>JBEIRZ010000062.1:0-18863 GCA_040375695.1 Planctomycetaceae bacterium | reverse complement strand
GGAAAACCGGTGGTCGTGCTGGGGGCCCCTCGAGGTTGGCAACCCCCCGAACCGCCCGAGCAGCGCGGCAACCGCAATCACCTCGCCGATCCCGAACCGGCCAAGCTCTCGACCCCACCCGCCAACAAATGAACATCCCGATCCATGCTTCCCGAATGATCCTGTCTGCCACTTCGAATCGAGTGATTGGGGCCGGCCAGATCGGCTCGCGCTTCGGTAGGCCTGACCGAATAGATCATCCCGCAACCGGCGTCACCCTGATAAGTACGATCCAATGACTTCGCTCGCTCATTACCATCAACTCCGCTCCGTGGAACGCGGACGCTACGCGGAATCTCCCGCGGATCAAAGGCTCACAGCGGCATCGGCTGCTGGCTTGCGCGCATCGCTGGATGCCGTCGGCCGGTACGACGGTTCGCAGTCATCCGAATTCATCGATGTCGATCCGATTCGGCAGGACGTCGCGATCGGATCTTTATGCGAGACCTACCGCGAAGGGAACGACGACTCTCGGGCATTCCTCCGTTGGTCGATCGACCCGGCAAAGGCATGGAGCCTGATCACTTTCAGCAAGCGTGCTGCGGTCCGAGGTTTGCAAAACGCCGACCCGATGCCGATCCGAACGGCGCTGCTCGCGCTGGCGATCGAGAATCTCGCCAACGGTGACGTCCGCGACGACCTTGTGGCGATCGGCCTGGTCCATCACTGCGCGGCGGCGATCCACGCCGACCCGGCAGCCATGTTCGAAGAGGCGGCAATCCTCGCGGGCGACGCGATGGCGGCGGTGCTCCGCGATTTTATCCTCCGAACCGATCTCGATCGGATCGCAAAAGCGATGGGTTTCCGGCAAGTCAAACCACAAGGCAAGATCGGTTTCCGCTGGTGATGCCGAACGGAAGCGGGGCGATCTTGTCCGCGGACGATGGTGTGCGGCTTTTTAACACGAAGGCGCGAAGGGCACGAAGGGTGGGGTGTTGATGAAACTCCGATATTGACGGGTGGTGCCATACCCGGGATTGGCGTGTCGGGCTGTGATCGAGGGATGATTCGACCGGAAAATACGGCGTGCATTAAGTTCGATTATGAGCCGATAGATGAGTGACGAAGAGGCGCTGCGGTCGCTGACGCGTTGGTCGGCTTGAAAAGTCACGTCGAGCGGTTCGTCTCATCGGTCATCGGATCCTGTCGATACGAGCATTAAAACCGGGTCGATCGACGAGCGTTCGTTGGCATTTCATTTCAGCAGGCTCATTTCAGACGGCCTTGGGCACGCAACCTATCGAGTGTGGCGGTGGCGAACGCTTGGCCCATTTGCGCGAACGTTTTCGCGCAGCCCAAATAATGATATCCGGCGTTCGAAGCCCCGCGTTTCCAAATCGCCACTTCTTCGGGTGAAACCAGTTTCGCCTCAAATGTTTCGAGATACTTTCGCTTTTGTTCGGGGGTCATCGACCCGTCGGCAGTGGGGTGATCACGGTGCTTGGAATCGAGGAAATAGCTCATCTGGCGTACCTGGTCGCGCTTGTCTGCGATCGCGCCGAGCTCTTCTGACCAAAAGGGTGCGGTCTGTACCGCTACCACGTTGTCGCGGAATTCATCCAAGCTCGCCGGGGCCGCCATCGCCTTGCGGAATTCGATCGTCTGTGGGTTGGCGTTGCGGCCCCCCACCCCCAACACGCCGATCACGAAAGGCATCTTCGGGGCATCCAGGTCACGCCTCACGTCGCGGATGAAATGCGTTAAGACCTCGCTGTAAGCGTCATACCCGCCCGGCTGGGTCCGATCGGGATACGTCCCCGAATCGACGAGGTCATTCCACCCTTGCAGCCAGACGAAACCCGAAAGCTCAAAACCTTGCTGCGGGTCATAGGCCGGGCAAACCCGTGGGATGTCGCTCAAGACCCGTTTCACGTGCGCGATCATCAGTTCGTAATAACGCCCCGTCTCACGCAGCTTCTCCGCCTCGATCTCGCTGATGTTTTTCCCCTGCTTGGCAAAATTCGAGAGCTGTTTCTCGTTGAAGCGATAAGGGCCAGCGCTAGGCGGGCGGAAATCGGTGTGCAAGCTCTTGCCTCCCCACGCCGTCTTGATGATCAACACCGGCTCCTCGAAGGCGGCATCCATCGCGATCCCAAACGTGAATTCCGGACCGATCTTGCCATTGTCCTCGGTCGGTACCCGCCGCGAACCATACCCGGCCGTCAATTTGCCGTGCCCTTCGCCATTCTGGTCGCCGCTGCCGGTGAAGTACGAAATCCAGACGCCGTCGCAGACCCGAGGCTTGCCAGCCTCGGAGCGCATCTGGCGGAGTAGCGGTGCCGTTGCCGGGTCGTCGCCGATGTAATCGAACGTCTCGACCTTCGCATGACCCTCCATGTTCGATTGGCCCGCCAAAATAAAAACGCGAAGCGGTTTCGGGTCAGCCCCGCGCGCCACAACGCACCCCAGCGTCAACCACAGCGAAGCCAAAAGGGCCAGTCGCAACGCCGGCCGATTCGGTTGTGATAAATCACGCATGCCATTTCCTGTCAGTGGTCGAAGGATTGAGTCGCGTTTCCCCGCTCGAGAGCCGGCCCCGATTGGCGAGGAGTCACGGGCAGTAAAAATCGAGGCCGTCGTGCGATCGCGTCGGATGAGTCGCCGATCATCCTAAGCGAAACCGCTGCGGTCTACTTGATCGTACGCTGTGGGTGGCTGATCCGAGTCGTCGCGTAATCGCGATCTCGATCGGGACCGCATTTTTCAAAACGCCGGTCGGTCGCGGCGGGCATTCCCGTCGATTTGGTCTTTGCCAAAGTGTCCGTAGCGGACCATCGTCATCCTTGATCGAAAAGAATTCGCTGCTGGGCCAAATGATCCGGCGCTGCTATCAAATGACGGCTCGTCGCGAAATCGGGAGTGACCATTTTCGCCAACCGGAAAACTCGGTTGCCTGGATCACCCAGCGGCGGGTCCGAAGAGTCACAGAGAACCGAAGAGTCCGATTACCGGCGGGCTTCAAGAGAACGGCGTGCCCGAGTGAGAAAAAGCGACAAAACCAAGAGCGGGTGAAGGGATTCGAACCCTCGACATATACCTTGGGAAGGTATCACTCTGCCAACTGAGTTACACCCGCTAAGTCCCATCAGTTTAAATTCTCGACCGCTTGCTGAAAAGCGGTCATCGGGAGAAACGGTGGGGCTGGGAAGGGCCGCAATTGTGTCGCTTTTCAGGCGTTTCGCTGGGTAAAAAACTTGCCTTGCGGCGATCAACCTGACCTCTGTATGGTTCAGGGTTAATTGACCCGGAACTTCTTTCTGACCCGAAAGTTTTACCCAGATAGGCCTGTTGACTTCGTTTTGAAAAGGTTGATTTGCCCGGGATGGGGCAGACGATAAGAATGCCAACTCCGAGCTTAGCGCTGGCGAAGTCTCTTTCGGTTACGGATTGCGTCCTGGGACAAGGATTGCGGCGCGTGGACCTAGGCGGAGCGGGTTTGATCGCTTGACGACAGTTTGTCGTCGGGAAGGTCATTCCGGTCCGCAAATGCGCTAGCAATTACCGGATCCCCGAATTGTGTTCGACTCCGATCGCAATTCAGGGGATAATACGGCACTGTTTTCTTGATTCCCGGGAGCATTGACACGATGCAGATTTACGGCCCATTCCGCATTTCGACCACCCAGACCCTGGGTGGCAAAGAGCGATTGAAGGCAGCCACGAAGGTGAAGCCGACCAAGTCGTCCCGACTCGCGCCGGCCGATCAGGTTGACCCTTCCCCGACCGCGTCTCGGTTGGAAGCATCAACCACGATCGCAGGTGGCGGCGAGATACGTTTCGATCGAGTCGCGGAACTACGCCATCAAATTTCGAGGGGTACGTACGAAACCCCCTCCAAACTCGATGCCGCGATCGATCGTCTCATCGAGCACTTCGCCTGATCGGCAGTTTGCCGATCCGATGAAAGGCCGCACATCAACGCGGACCTTTCTCTATGTTTTTTCTCCGCCCCGCGACAAGGGCGGAATGACCCTTCTCGAAAGTTCTTTTTTTAGCGGCAACGACGTCGGGAAAGTCTTCGCCGCTACGGGACGCCCGGATAGCACGGCCGATCAATAGCGGTCGCTACGCTTCTTGCTCCCGAGGCCCCCCCGACGCAGGATCGAGCGGCGAATCGCTCATCGATCGGGATGACGCGTTTTTTCGCGGCCCTTGAGCCTCGATCGGGTCGAGCCAGAAAATCAGGCTCTCCGCGGTCGTAACACCCCCTCAACCGGTGTAGCCCCCCGAGTTCGGCCGCCAAGACGGGGGCGCGACTGCCAAATCGCGACCTCGACCGCCAAATCGGGGGCTCGGCCGCCGAGACGGGGGTTGGGGGACTCGAACGATTCCCGTTCGGAACTCTGGCACGGCCCGTTTTTCGATTCGCGGTCGAGCGGTTAGAATGGTGGCTGAGCGGTTTCGTGCCGCAACCCTTTCCCTTTCGTCGAGGATGCTGTGACCCTTGTTCAGCCGTCGCTCGGCAGCGTCTCGGTCTCGATGACGCCGCTGGAGCGTTTCGAGGAATACCTTCAAAGCCGTGGGCTGCGCCAGACCGAGCAGCGTCGGATGCTGGTCGATGTCGTCTTTAGCCGTCACGAGCATTTCGATGCCGACATGTTGATGGAGAACATGCCGCGGAAGGGGCATCCTGGGTACGTCAGCCCGGCGACGGTCTATCGGACGCTAAAGGAGTTCGTCGACGCGGGGCTATTGAACTCCTTTCAGCTCGATGGCCGCACGGTCTTCGAACATGACTACGGCTACCCCCAGCACGACCATCTGTATTGCACGAGCTGTCGCAAGCTGGTCGAGTTCCAAAGCGAGGCGCTGGTGGAACTGCGCGACAAGGTCGCGGCCGAACACGGCTTTCGCGTCACCGGCCACCGGCTGATCATCGACGGGCTCTGCGGCGACTGTGCGAAGAACCGCCGGCGGACGAAGCGTAAACAGGACCTCGTCTAGCCGTCAGCTTCAACAGCAACGAAAGCTCGACCGACCCGGGCCAAACGTGAGCCGCGTCGATCGGGATCGGAGCTGACGCATCAGCCTGGCGAGATAAGCCGTCACCGGCCGGGATCCGGGCCTGCGTCTGAGTCCCACCCAGGGCGACGCTTTGCTCGCCAACGACCGGACTTTCCGTGTCGCGACGGCTTGGCATGCGGTCACGAAATGCCGAGGCGATGACTTTTTCAGGATCAGCCGCCGTCGTTCCGGTCGCGTGACCGTTCGGGTTGACGTGGCGTGGTCGGTCTGCGAACGAAAAGATTTGGCGAAATTTGGAAATGATAGATCGCCAAAACGCTGGTTTCGGGTATCGATTTGGCGAGATATGCATTTTATAATTAGCCAAATAAAATTTTCTCAGACCCTTATTGGCGGGGGCACCAGCCCATGACCGAGGCCGAACAAGTCATCGGACGTGCCGCAGAGAAGCGGCTGTTGGATACCGCGCTGGCATCGAAAGACCCCGAGCTGATCGCGATCTATGGCCGTCGTCGCGTCGGCAAGACCTACTTGGTCCGCGAACACCTGAAACGGAATCTGGTGTTCGAAGTGACCGGCATCCACGACCAGGGCCTGGCGGTTCAGTTGGCTAACTTCCACACGGCGCTTCGCCGAAGCAATCCGGCACTCCCGCTGATACAACCGCGAAGCTGGCTCGAAGCCTTCGAGCTCTTGCGACATTGCCTCGACCAGCCCGGTCCCCGCCGGGGCAAGCGTGTCTTGTTTTTCGACGAGTTTCCGTGGTTGGCGACACGCAAGGGCGGTTTTGTGGCGGCCTTTGAACATTTCTGGAACGATTACGCCAGCCGTCGACGCGACGTCGCGATCGTCGTCTGTGGATCAGCGGCCGCCTGGATGATTCGCAACGTCGTCAACGCCCGCGGCGGGTTGCACAACCGTTTGACCCGCCGCATGCGGCTCGAACCATTTCATCTCGGCGAAGTCCGGCAGTACCTGCACTACCGAAAGGTGCGATGGGACCAGCGGCAGACGGTCTTGGCTTACATGGCCTTCGGAGGCATCCCGCATTACTTGAATTTAATTCGCCCCGGCCAGTCGGCGGCGCAGTGCATCGATGCCGAGTGTTTTCGAACCGAGGGGCTGCTGCGCGGCGAATACGATAATTTGTACGCGGCCCTGTTCGAAGCATACGAGGTCCACGAAGCGATCGTCAGAACGTTGGCCACCACCCGTACCGGTATGGTTCGTGATCAACTGATCGCCAAAGCACGGCTGACGAGTGGCGGCGGCGTCACCAAGGCGATCGAGGAATTGGCCTTGTCCGGGTTTATCGCCGAAACCGTCGCCCTCGATAAAAAGAGCAAGGGGAGCGTGTGGCGGCTCTCCGATGAGTTGTCGGCATTTTATTGGCACTGGATGCGTTCGAAGAATTCTTCCAAATCCTGGCTTAGGGAGTCCTCCGGAAGACGTTACGAATCCTGGTGCGGGTATGCGTTCGAATCCTTGTGCTTCAAACACGCTAGCGCCATCCGCTCCGCGATCGGGATCGCTGATGTCCAGGCCCAATTGGCATCGTGGCGTTACGCCGCGATGCCGGGCTCTGATGACGAGGGGGCACAAATCGATCTGCTGCTCGACCGCGCCGACGGATGCATCAACCTCTGCGAAATCAAATACTCGTCCGGTCCGTACGTGATCACCAAAGGGTATGCGGAGGAACTCCGGCGAAAACTCCGCGTCTTCCGCGAGCGTTCCGGACGCAAGCAGACATTGTTCCTCACGATGATCACCCCTGAAGGGGTCAAGCCGAACCGATATTCGGAAGAACTGGTTACCAACCAAGTGGTCTTGAACGACCTGTTCGCGGCGAAGTGAAACGTTTGACTTCGCCGCTGGCATCCCGGGCTCTGGCATCCCGGGCTCTGGCATCCCGGGCTCTGGCATCCCGGTCGTAAGGCAGATTGTGGTCGCGTCGGTACCCATCGAGTTTGGCCGCGATTCGAAACGCCTCGTCGAGCCCCTGGCGGATCAGTTCCGCCGGTTGAAGCCCCGGTTTGCCGAACGAACTCCGGGACGGGAACGTCGAGATTTGGCGATCTATAAAAAGTATTTATCGCCAAAACACGTTTTTAGGGGATCGATTTGGCGAGCGATACGATGCCGGATTTGGCCAAAGGTACCATTCGCAGGGCCTGGGTGGCGAGAACAGCCCAGCCCATGGACGATGCCGACCGGGTCAACGGGCGTTTGCGACCCTGGTGCGGTCGGCTTCCCACAGGCCGAGGGCCGGGTTGCGGATGAAGTAAAATTCGCTGCCGTCGGTGTCGCGGTTCCAGCCGTCGGCGAGGCGATTGACGTCATAGCGTTTCGACAGCGAAGCGATATCGCCAAACGTGTAGCCTGCCGATTCGATCTCTTGTCGGGTCAACCCGCCGGTCGCGTAGACGACTTCGAACCGATTTTCGCTGCTGCCGTGGATCAGGTGGGCGGCGGCGGAGAGGTTGGCGGCGAGGTCGTCGCGTGTTCGGACCAATTCCAGGACTTCGGCCCCAGGTCGGTAGCCATAGCGGCGGATCAGTTGATCGATTTGGGGGTCTTCGCCGAACTCTTTCACCGCGGGTGCCAGGATCGTCAGCTTGCCATGGTCGGCGATCGCCATGCGGGAGCGGTAGATCGCCTTGTTGCCCAGCCAAGTGCTTTTGAATTCCGAAGGGTCGAGATAAGCGACGACGTGTCGTGGGGCATGTTCGAGGTGGATGAAATTGACTTGGTAGGCCAATTCGGCTGCCCGTTCGAAGGTGGCGTGATCATCGCCGATGAAGAGGCCGCGGGTTTTGAGTTCGCCGCCGTCGACCTGTTCGACGACGGTCAGCGCGTAGAGCAGCGGCATCTGGCGGCAGAAGTGGTCTTGGGCGTAGTTCAGGATGCGGCGCAAGGGGGTATCGGCGCGGCCCATGGTGCGTTCCATGCCGTAGGCTGCGCTCAAGAAGTGGCTTTCGTTGATCCCTCGGACGCCACCGGTGCCGACGAAGACGTTTTTGTTGTAATTCGCCATCCCGATAACTTCGTGAGGGACGACTTGGCCGATCGAAAAGATCAGGTCGTGTTGCCCTTCGACGAGGAGTCGGTTGACTTGGGCGGGCCAGTCCTTTTGCCAGATCCCTTCGGTGACTTCGGCGACATAGTCGGCAGGGACGTGGCCGATGGTCACGACATCGTCGCGCCAGCGGTGGACGCGAAACAGGTCGTGGGGGACGTCGGGGAACATGAAATCGAGCTGGGCGGGTGTCATTGCCGTGTGGGTACCCAGCGCCGGCATGATGTCGGTGACGGCATCGCCCAGCAATTCGCGGCTCAGGACCGTCAGTTCACCGGCGCGGCTTGGAAGACGCGACATGTCCGGCGGCAGGAGGAGGACTTTTTGGCGGGGGCCGATTTGCCGGAAAACGTTCGCCAGGGCTTCACGAAAATCGTCGCCGGTCAATTCCGTCGTCGCGGAGCCGGTGGCAAAATAGGTGGTCATCAGGCAGGTCTCTTGGGAGTGACAAAGGGGATCGGTTTCGCAACGCGGGGTTGGCCGGTTGACGGTTGCGGATGAAACGGTCTGCTATGCACCGAAAGACGCCCCGCCAAGTCCTCGGAGAACCCGCACAATGACCGTACGAGAAATCGAAGCCGCGATTCCACACCGATTGCCGATGCGGTTGTTGGACGAAATCGTTTCTGTCGATGAAAAACGGATCGTTTGTAAAAAGACGTTTTCGCCGGACGAATTTTTTGTGCAAGGGCACTTCCCGGATAATCCGATCGTCCCGGGGGTGATTCAGTGCGAATGTTGTTTGCAGGCGGGGGCCATTTTACTGAGCAAACTTGCCCCCGGTGGGGAGGGGCTCGTCCCGGTGGCGACCCGCATGGATGGGGTGAAGTTCAAGAAAATGATCCGGCCGGGTGATACGATCGAGGTAGACGTGACTTTGAACGACCATGTCGGTTCGGCCTTTTTTTTGACCGGCAAGGTGATGTTGGGGGGGAAGGTCGCCGCGCGGTTGGATTTCGCCTGCTCGGTCGCTGACCCCCGTCAGGGGTGATGGCTGCACCTCCTTTTTACAAACTGGGTGATGACAGATGTTTCGTGACAGCATGTCGGATCGGTTTCGATGGAGGTTCTTTAGGCCGCGAGTCGGGTTGGCCAAGCTTGGGCTGTTTTCGTTGTTCTTGGTGCTCCCGTTGCCGATACCGGCGATCGTCGCGGCGACCCAGCCCGATGCTGCCGTGAGCCAGCGGCGGTGTGTCGCGATCGAGTTGTATGTCGATGGGGCTCATCCCGAGGCTGCGGCGTGTCAGGCCGCGGTACGCGCGGCGATCGAGAAAATGGCTGGGGTGACATTGAAGGTTTACGACATCGCCCGCCAGGAGGATGGCGCGAAGCGGCTGGAAGCGATCGCGAAGGTTTATGGGCTGGGCCCGAACCCGGCCCCTACCCTTTACGGACTGAACCAGACGTTCTCGGGGCATGTCGCCGCGGAGTTGTGGGAACGTCGCGTCCGTTCGTTGTTGACGGTCGAAATGTTCGTACGTACTGGGTGTCCGCATTGCGCGGAGGCCAAATCGCGGTTGCCAGGTTTGCGACAGAAGTATCCCGGCCTGATCTTTGCGGAAGCGGATGCGGCCATCGACCCGTCGGCGCGGGTGCGGTTCAACGACTTAGCCCGGGAGCAGAAAAAGGGTGCCATCAGTTTCCCGGGTTTTTGGCTTTGTCGGAACTTGGTCATCGGTTTTGACGGCCTCAACACGCTGAATCGGATCGACTCGATCCTCAAGAAGTGGACGGTCAGTTGCCCGCAGCAACCGGCGATCGCGAACCCGCCGGCACAGCCCCCGAGCGGATCGGGGGCGATGAGATTTTCTCCGATGATGCGGTCGTTGGGGGCAATCGGTTTTTCCGTCGGGTTTGGTCAAGCGTTGCGGGCAGTGGCGGTGCGAGGGAGCCCCGGCCCAGGGATGTTTTGGGCATCGGCCGCGGCGGTGTTGTCAGCGGCGGATGCTTTCGACGAGGCCGCGACGAGCGGTGATCTGGCTGCCGGTGCGGAAGTGACGGGTGACCTTCCGACGGGTGATCTTCCGACGGGTGATTTGGGGGGCGAGGGTTTGCCGATTGAGCTGCCGCTCCCGGATGGTATTTCGGACGGTGGCGGATCGGCGCTGCCCGAATCGGATCCTGAGGCGATCGATATCCCGTGGTTGGGTCGGGTCAGTGCAGGCCGACTGGGGATGCCGTTGTTCACGATAGCGATCGGCTTGATCGACGGGTTCAATCCGTGCGCGATGTGGGTGTTGCTTTTTCTGCTATCGGTGCTGGTGAACTTGCGAGACCGCTGGAAGATTCTGCTCGTCGCCGGGACGTTCGTTTTGATTAGCGGGATCGCTTATTTCCTGTTCATGGCGGCCTGGTTGAATGTCTTGATGTGGGTCGGGCTTGTAAGATGGGTCCAAGTCGGATTAGCGATGGTAGCGATCGTCGTCGGGGTTGTGCATATCAAAGATTTTTTCGCCCTACACAGGGGGATCAGTTTGTCGATCCCGGAGTCGGCCAAGCCGGGCATTTACGACAGGGTCCGTCGGATCGTGATGGCTGAAACGTTCGGCACTGCGATCCTCGGGGCGGCGGTCTTGGCGATCCTCGTCAACCTCATCGAATTGCTCTGCACCGCGGGCCTTCCCGCGCTTTACAGCCAAGTCTTATCGCTGCGAAATTATCCCGCCTGGGTCAATTACGCCTACCTCGGACTTTACATCCTAGCCTACATGTTCGATGACTCGCTGATGGTCGCCGCGGTGGTGCTCACACTGGGAAAGAGGAAGCTGCAGGAGCATGAGGGGCGATGGTTGAAACTCGTCAGCGGATCGGTGGTCTTGGCGCTTGGCCTGATGTTGCTGTTCCGTCCCGAGTGGTTGGTTTTTTAGTCCCATCACGGACCTCGCGCGATGGGATCGAGCCCGATTGTCGGTGGGACCGAGCCCGATCGTCGGTGGAACCGACCCCGATCGTCGGTGGGACCGACCCCGATCGTCGGTGGGATCGTGGGTCGGTTGCGGTATCGAGCGTGATGCCGAATTGGCCCAGACCGCTCGTTTACCGCTGAGAATGTTTGGCGCGAGTCGGCAAGATTGACGCTAACGGTCGGATGGTCAGGGGTGCCAAAGCGAAAGGGGGATTCGTACGTCAGCGAAGCCGATCTCGCAAACGGGCTTGAAGCTCCTGCTCCATCGCCATCAAGGCCGGTTTTCCAAGCCGGAGCAGTTCTTCGGAAGTCGCCGGGGTGATGCCGCTCAAGCTTTGCAGGACCTTCACCCGGCCGACAAGTTCGCCCTCGTCACGGCCTTCTGCGAGCCCTTTCTGGCGACCTTCTGCGAGCCCTTCTGCTAGCCCTTCTGCTAGCCCTTTCTGGCGACCTTCTGCGAGGCCTTCTGCGAGGCCTTCTGCGAGGCCTTCGGCGAGCCCCTGTTCTTGCCCATCTCGAATTGCCTGTTCTCTCCTGGCGATCTCGTCGCGTTCGGCCTTTAGCCTGAATTCGTAGAGCACGCGTTCTAAGGGATCTTTCGAGATCATTTCAAGCACTCCGGTCGCTTCGGCGAAAACGGGATCGGCAAGTCGGGCGGTCAGTTCATCCGGCGTTGACCCTTCGGCCGAGGCGAAAAAGTAAAGCCATTGTTCGATCGGGTCACTGACCACCCGATTATCGCTAGGCGGGGTGTACTTTGGCAACTCAAAAAGGTGAACCTGTAAACAGTCGGTCAGTTCGATGCCGGTATCGGATCTGAGACGAAACTCGTGACGCAGGTCAGCCACGTCGCGGAATTCGATCGCGTCGAGCAAGCAGATCCCGATCGAGGGACGCAGATTTTCGTATCGGTGGCCGCTATTGAGTTGCCCCGACAGCAAGCAGGCGGCGTAATAGGTGAGGCGTCTCCGGAGCCCCAACGGCCGAGTCCGCTGGATTTCGATATTGATCATCCGCCCCGACTCGTCCGTCGCCAGGATGTCCAGCAACGCCCACTTGTCGCTTTGAAACTCCTTTTCGATCGTGGGGTTGAGGATCTGGACCTCGCGGATGGGCGTCGGCAAACGGAGTACGGCGTTGAGAAAGTGCAAGGTGATCGCCGGATGATTGGGGCTGCCCAGCAGTCGCTTGCAGGCGAAATCGACGGTGGGATTGATACCGATCTTCATAGCGTCTCGCTGGGTTTATCGGGGCGAAGGTGACGTTTGGGTGGTTTGCAGTGGCGGTGATCAACGGCCGGCCGCGATTCTTGACCACAACTTCGGATAAGGTTACAAAACCACATTAACGGCACATGTGAACAGATATGCGCACGGGTGTCAATCGGTTTTTGTGTTGCGGGCTAGGGGTGAGATGCCAGCGGCCCGGTTGCCGAGTTGCAGCGGTGGGGTGCCGAGTTGCAGCGGTAGCGTGCGACGGCCGCGTCGGTGAACGCTCGGATCGTTTAAGCTTGAGCAACAGCCGATTCGGTCTCGTTTTTCGATCGCGAGGTCGTTGAGGCGACCAACGATGTGACCGTAAAGATGCGGTGCTGCGTTGATGGTTTGGCGCGGACCTGGCAGAGTGGTTGATGGGCTATCCGTTCAACGCCCGATGGGTCAGTGATTGCGGTGATCGGTGATCGGGTTGGTTGACGATGCGTTTTTCTTTTTCATGATGCTTCGAGGAATCGTTGATGAATCGTGTGATTGCGGCCGTGGTGTTCGCCGCTTATTGGTCGGTTTGCGGGACGTCTCTGGTCGCCCAGCAGCCGGATGCCATCTTCCATAACGGCTCGATCTTGACGATGGCAGGGGCGACCCCGACATATGTCGAGGCCCTCGCGGTCAAGGACGGGAAGATCGTTTTTGTCGGCGAGAAGGACGCGGCGATTCGTACCATGGGCCCCGAGACGAGGCTGGTCGATCTGGAGGGTAAGACGCTGCTTCCCGGCTTCATCGACGCCCACAGCCATTACATCAATTCGCTGATGGTGGCGAACCAGTGCAAGCTTTATGCGCCGCCGTCGGGGCCGGGGAAGGATGTGCCGAGCCTCCTGAGGGAGCTGAAGGAATATGCCGCCCAGCGGAAGATCGCCAAAGGGGAATTGGTCATGGGGTATGGGTATGACGACACGGTCATGCCCGACGGACGGCTTCTGAATCGTGACGATCTCGACGAAGCGTTTCCTGATCACCCGGTCCGGGTCGATCATGTTTCGATGCACGGCTGTGTCTTGAACACCCTGGCGATGAAGAAGTACGGGATCGGTCCCCAAACGAAGACGCCGCCCGGGGGCGTGATCGTTCGCAAGCCCGGGACCGAGGAGCCGTGGGGGCTGATCATGGAGACGGCGTTCTTGCCGGTCTTTGAAAAGTCGGAGCCGATCACGTCCCAGCAGGAAATCGAGTGGTCGCGGGCCGGTCAGTTGCTGTATGCGGAAGCGGGGATCACGACGGCCCACGAGGGGGCGACGCATTGGCCGCAATTGCAGTCGATGAAACGGGTCAGCGACGCGGGCGGAAACCTGATCGACGTGATCGCATTTCCTTTCATCACCGATGTCGATCGGGTGTTGGCCCAATACCCCGTGAACTTGTGGGGTAAGTACCAAAATCGGCTCAAAATCGGCGGGGTGAAAATCACGATCGACGGTTCGCCGCAGGGGCGAACGGCATTTTTCACCACCCCGTACTTAACCGGCGGGCCCGGGGGTGAAAAGGATTGGAGCGGGGAGCTCACCTTTCCCCAAGACCTTGTCGATCGGATGGTCAAGAAGGTCTACGACTTGAACGTCCCACTGAACTTGCATTGCAACGGCGACGCGGCGATCGATTCGTTCCTCGCCGCTTACGAAAAGGCCCGCGGGGGCGATTACAGCCGCCCCTGGAACGTCACGACGATCCATGCCCAGTTCATCCGCAAGGACCAAATCGCCAAGCACGTCCGTTACAAGATTCGGCCGTCGTTTTACACGCTCCATACGTATTACTTCGCCGATGCCCATATCGCCAACCGTGGGGCAACGCAGGCAATGTCGATCAGCCCGATGCGGGAAGCGATCGATGCGGGATTGAGGCCGACCAATCACACCGATTTCGTCGTCGCACCACTCGACCAAATGATGATGCTCTGGTCGGGGGTGAACCGCATCTCGCGATCGGGCAAGGCGATCGGCGAAGATCAGCGGTTAACCCCCTACGAGGGGCTCAAGTGCATGACCCAATGGGCGGCGGAGCAATACGACGAGGCCGATGCGAAGGGGACGTTGGAGACGGGGAAATTGGCCGACTTCGTGATCCTTGACAAGGACCCGCTCAAGGTCGACCCGATGTCGATCAAACAGATCAAGGTGGTCGAGACGATCAAGGAGGGGGTCACGATCTACCCCGCGCCGCAGCGCGACGACAAGCCGGTTGTCGCGGCGAAGGGGGCCGCGATGACCTATCGCTGGCGGGCGCACGTCTGCGACATGGCCGAGGTGAATCAGGCGGCTGGCAAAGAATGGACGCTGATCAGGCTCAACGGCAAATCGATCGATCGAAACCAGCCGCCGACGATCAAGTTCGAAGGTGGCAAGGTCTCGGTGTTCGGCGGTGTGAACCGGATCAGCGGGTCGTACGCGCTCTTGGGAACCCAAGGGGTGCTGTTGGGTCAATTGTCATCGACGAAAATGGCGGGGCCGCCCGAATTGGTCATGCTCGAGCGTGAGTTTTCCGCAGGGCTCGCTTCGGTCGATGCGTTTCACGTCGAGGGGAACCGGCTCGATTTGCTCCGCGGTGACGAGGTCATCGCCACGTTTCGTTACACGGGCGGATGAGGGTTCACGGGCGAAGACGTCGCGCAGGACTTTGCAGGTTCGATTATCAACACCCTTGCGAATCGCAGGTTTTATTCAATATTTTGCTGAAAATTGAACATAAGGGCTGACCACTCGACTTCGAAACCCTTACGCGATTGCGCAAGGGTACTCGTAAGGTTGTGGAAGGGTACTCGTGCGTTTGCGAAAGCCAGCTCAGGCGTTGCCGAGATCGGACCGGTCTGACCCTGGAAGGAGTTCTTGATCTTTGATGAATGCGATCGAAACATTTCTGAGTGCGGGGGCGTTCGCCGTGGCGGGTGCGTCGCGCGACCCGTCGAAATATGGCAACCGAGTTTTGAAGGCTTTGATCGAATCGCGACGGAAGGTCTTTCCGCTCAACCCGACGGCCCCGGAGGTCGAGGGGGTGCGGGCGTACGCCGCGATCGCCGATTTGCCAGAGGTCCCCGAATCGCTATCGGTCGTCACCCCGCCCCACGTGACACGCGAGGTGGTGCGGCAGGCGATCGCCGCGGGGGTGAAAAATGTCTGGATGCAACCGGGGGCGGAGGATGATCAGGCGAGCGCCGAGGCCCGCGCGGCCGGACTGAACGTCATTGATGACGGAAGCTGCATCTTGGTGAGCCTCTCGATCGAACGTTCGAAGAGGCGGGGATGAGCTGACGTGTGTCGTGAGTTGCCGGCGATTCACTTGGCCGAGTCGCGGATCACGACGGGGCTGCTGACGATCGCGTCGCGGTTGTCGCTGGCGGTCACGAACCAGGCCGTCGCCGATTCGGGCGGGGCCTTGCCGCCGATCCGCGACGCGTCGACCCTCAGCGGTTCGTCGACCCATTTGCGTTGGTTGATCGGGCCTTCGTCGGAGGTATGGTGCAAGGTCGCGGCGACGATCGGGAGATCGGATTTGACCGTCGCGGTGATCCGATCGGCGGAGCTTTCGGGTGTCGAGACGGACGCCAGCGGAACCCCGTCGCGGCAATGGTCGTCGATGAATAGGCCGATTTCCGCAGGGGCCCACCCGGCAGGATGGCCGTGCGGCATGTTGACGGTCACGCGGATCTGTTTGTCGCCGGGTACCGTCGAAAAGCTCTTCATGTAGCTGTCGAGCGGGTAGGCGAAGTCGTTGGTGCCGTTCACGAAAAAGATCGGCACGCTGCAGGCCGGCAGGTAGCTGGATGGGTCCCACAGGGCGACCCACCGCTGGCGCTGGGGTTCGGACATCTTTTGGAAGCGATCGAGCCACACGCTGTTTTCGTGAAGGAAGCCACAGCCATAGACCGGAACGGCGGCGCTGAATCGAGAATCAACGCTGGCGACGATGCAGGTCAGGTAGCCGCCCCAACTGATCCCGGTGACGGCGGTCTTGTCGCGATCGACGTGATCGAAGCTGCGGATCAGCGAATGGGCTCTGATCACGCTGGCCACCGCGTGGTAGGGCCATTGTTCGGTCGGCGGTTTGTCGATGCTCCCGAACTTCTCTTCATCCCCTTGGCCCGGGCCGCCTTGGGGAAGACGTGAGCGATTTTCGGCGGCGTGGGCGTTTGTCCCCTCGGTCGGGCGCGACCCGGCCAAGTCCATCGCGATCGCGGCATAGCCCCGTTTGGCCCACAATTCGGCCCATTCGCGAAACGCGGTCCCGCCACCGCCATGGACCAGCACCACGGCCGGCCAAGGCCCTTTGGCGACGCTTTCGCTTTTGTCAGCGACCGTATGGGGGTCGGCATAGTAGGCGAAAACCTGCGTCGGTTTCCCCGCGTAGGGCTCACCTTCGAAGAGCAACGAGCGGACCGTTGAAGTCTGGTCGGGTGAGGCGTGATCGGGTGCATTTTGATCGAGCCATTCGAACTTGGGGGCTTGGCTGAGCCGTGCCAAGTCCCACGGGGTTGTCTGGGGGAGTTTTTCTGAAATGCGGATCCGCTCTTCGGCACGAATCGAGCTAAAGGTGGAAGACGCCGTCAGGCAACAGGCAAGCAAAGCGATCAGCGTGGCCAGGGGTTGAAGTCGAATCACAGGGGGGCTCCGTCGCGGATCGCGGGGGGAAGGGTCGGCTCGAATCGATCCATGATTATGGACGTTCGCATGCTGCAGGTAAGCCACCCTTCAAGCCATAACGAACCGGATCGCGGTTGAATTGGTCGTTCACCAGATTCGGTGCAGAGGCCCGCCTCAAGGGGCGAGTTTTTCGTTACAGCGCGTCACCCTGGGAGCCAACGGCGGCGGCGTGATCAAAACCCAGCATCGCGGTTCGCTGAGGCCGTCAATCACGGCGATTGTTGCACGTCGTTGCAAATAGCGGAGACCGGACTTGAACCGGTGACAACCGGCTTATGAAGCCGGTGCTCTAACCAACTGAGCTACTCCGCCCAACCTTGAAAGGTCTGAAAAGTCTACGCCTGGGGGGAGATCTGTCAATCCTAGCCCCGCTTAAGCCCCTCCGTTGAAGCCCCGCCTTTTGGCCTATCCGTTTTTGGCCGCCCGTTTTTGGCTTGAGGGTTAGCGAGGCGGGGGGAGGAAATGTTCGAAGAAGCGGTAGATCACCTCGTTCGACTCGGCGTTTGGCGAGTGGTCGGGTCGGTTCGTCATGGCGACGCGGTTCTCGAAACCGAGCAACCGGTTGACGGCGATGGTATGGGCCAGCGCGCCCCAGCGGCTCTCGGGGTCTTCAGAGCCCCCGGAGACGAGGAACGGGCGAGGTGCCATCAGGGCATGCAGCTCGTGCAGGTTGCGGCCCTGTTCCATCAACTTGGGGTAGGCCCCCTGGGCGGGGTTATCGGGGGTGATCAGCCCCCGTTTTCGCCACGGTTTTGGGTGATAACCGAGGTACCACGGTTCCCAGTAATTGATGCTCGACCGGTCGTTTTGGAACATGATCCCGGGGTCGGACCATGCCGCGCATGCGAATCCTTCGTCGAGGCACGAAGCGAAGAGGGCCCACTTGCCACCGAACGAGTGCCCGACGATGCCGATCTGTGTAGGGTCGACTTCGGGGCGCGCCGCCAACGCGCGGCGGGCGGTGCTGGCGGCATAGGCCAGCATCGAGAGGGGTTCGACCTTGGCCGCTTCGAGGCTCGGGTGATACAGCCCATACGTCTCGGCTTTGGTCGCTTCGGTCGTCCCGAGCGATAACGTGACGAAGCCACGCTTGGCGAGTTGGTAAGCGAAATCGCGGAGCTCGCCCGCCATCCCGATCGCCGTTTCGGGTTCGTAATAGACGCTGATCACCGCCGGCCGTTTTTCGGGAGCGGGGGCGGTCGGGATCAACAGATAGCCTTGCGTCGTTTCGTTGGGGACCCAGCGAAGTCGGACGCGATGTTGGGTGAAATTTTCGCGCGGCATCGAATCGATCACTTCGAGCCGCGGGTCGGCGATCGGTTCGGGCCAGGTGCCGAGCAGCGCGTTCCAGGCTTGGCGGATCTCGCCGCGGCGGCGGGCCCAGTCGGCGGCGGTTTTTACCGGCGAGCCGTCGTCCAGCAGGAGCGGCGATCGGTATTCATTGGCGGGGGTCAGGTGGGATTCAGGATCGACGAAATAGCCGGCGATCGACTCGGGGATCGGGCGATCGGTCGGCCGGAGCGTCACCGGCGGTTCTGCCGAGGATGGCTGAGTCGATAAGCCAAGGGGCAGGCCCAGGGGAAGGCCCAGGGGCAGGCCCAGGGTAAGTGCCAGAAGAACGAGCGTGCGGATCGGTTGGGGCATGGCGAGCGTCACCACGATGTGGGGGCGGGAAGGTGGGTCAAACCGGATCGGGAGGGGAGGACCGATTGGCATGATAGCGGATCGCCGGGCCGGCTGTGCTCAGGTCGGCTCTGTTCAGGCCGGCATTGCTAGCGGGATCGCAAGGGGCCTCACCGTCGCGGTCGGGCGATGTTATTTTGCCAATGGATCCGAAGGGGAATCGGTCGGCCGCTCGACGATTTCGCCTCGCGGTTCATCAACGCCTCCACAAAGGGGTCAGGCCTCTTTGCGCGACAAAGAGGCCTGACCCCTTTGTTAGCGGGTCGCTGCTTGGTGGGGTG
>JBEIRZ010000331.1:0-5138 GCA_040375695.1 Planctomycetaceae bacterium | reverse complement strand
CGCCGCAAAGCCCAACTCAACGAGATGATAACGAAGTAACGCGAACCTCGGATTCATAAACCCCAAACCCCAAACCCCAAAACCCAAACCTCGAACCCCAAACCCGAATCCCGGGTGTGTCCCTATAAATCACTCCGGTCCGTGCGACCCATGAAACCACCAGCCAACCTGACACCCGTCACCTAACAACTCCACAACCCTTCGTGCTCTCGGTGTTCTTCGTGGTGAACCCGACGCGCGCCAATCCTCCTTAGCGTCTTGGCGTCTTTGCGAGAAACCCCCTCGCGCCAATTAGCCAGGGCCAATACCCCACTTAACCCCTTGCATCAAGTCCCCGGTAATTTCGGCAAACCCAATTCCTTTAAGAATTGATTGTGCTTCGCCGTGGCGGCTCGGATCGTCGCTTCGATCTCGACCAGTTGCTGGTGCGTCGCTCCCAAGTTGATTTCTTCTTCCCCCACCGCGGTGCTGATGTAACGCGAAATGTTGAGGTTGAAATCGTTCTTCTCGATCTCGTCCATCCCCACCCGACGCGAATAACGGGCCTCGTCCTTGCGATCCCGATACGTCTCGACGATTTTGGCGATATGCTCCGGCCGCAGCACGTTTTGCCGTTTCCCCTTTTCAAAATGCTCGGCCGCATTGATGAACAACACGTCGCTAGGCTTTTTGCATCGCTTCAGCACCAAGATGCAAACCGGGATCCCGGTCGAATAAAACAAAGTCGCCGGCAAGCCGATCACCGTGTCGACATGGCCATCCCGAAGCAGCTTCGTGCGGATCCGTTCTTCGGCCCCGCCGCGGAACAGCACCCCGTGCGGCAGGATGATCGCCATCACCCCTTCGTCTTTCAGGAAATGAAAGCCGTGCAACAAAAAGGCAAAATCCGCCGCCGACTTCGGCGCGACGCCGTGGCTTTTGAACCGCACGTCATCGGCCATGCTTTCGCTGGGATCCCACCGGTAACTGAACGGCGGATTGGCGACGATCGCGTCGAACGTCGGCTTTTTGGCCGGGTTCAATTCGCACATCCGGTCCCATTCGTTCAACAGCGTATCGCCGTGATAAATCTCGAACTCGCTATCCTTCACCCCGTGCAACAGCATGTTCATGCGGGCCAAGTTATACGTCGTGATGTTTTTTTCCTGGCCATAGATCTTGCCGATAGTTCCCCCCTTCTCCTTCATCCGCTTGCGGACGTTGAGCAGCAACGAGCCCGAGCCGCAGGCAAAATCCATCACGCTTTCGAGCCGTTTTCGCGCCCCGGTGCTCGGTTCTTGGCTATCGAGCGTCACGATCGCCGACAGAATGTCCGAGATCTGCTGGGGGGTATAAAACTCGCCCGCCTTCTTCCCTGACCCGGCGGCGAATTGGCCGATCAGATATTCGTACGCGTCCCCGAGCGCATCGACATCGGTCGAAAATTCGGCCAACCCCTCGGCGATCTTTTGGATGATGGTGCACAGCTTCGCGTTGCGGTCGGCATAGGTGCGTCCCAACTTATCGGAACCGAGATTGATTTCCGAAAAGAGCCCCTGAAAGGTGCTTTCGAACGACTCGTTTTCGATGTACTTGAACCCCTCCTGAAGCGTCTTGAGCAGCTCGTTGTTTTGGGTCCGCGCCATGTTGGCGATGCTCCGCCACAGGTGCGGCGGCTGGATGACGTAATGGACCTTCCGCCGCATCTGCTTTTCGAATTCGGCGACGTCCTTCGGATTTTCCGCGTACCACACGGCCAGCGGCACCTGGCGATCGTCCTCATTTTCCTTCGGGTAATCGCGTCCCAATTCCCGTTTGGCCGCCGCCTCGTAGTTATCCGACAGGTAGCGCAAAAACAAAAACGACAGCATGTAATCGCGAAAATCATCGGCGTTCATCGCCCCGCGAAGATCATCGGCGATCTTCCAGAGCGTGTTGCCGAGCTGCTTCTGATTGGCTTCTGTCATATGCGTTCAATGCGTTGATTCACGGATTTCGTTTGCGTAATCATCAATCTCAGCGGCGCGAACTAGCCGCACCTTGTACTCTCTGAAGAGTGGTTGCACATGCTCGTCAATTTCGCGAGCCTGTTTGGGGGTCTCATGTGTTGACAGGACGATCAACTTTTTCTGCTCATCGTCAGAGTATCGCTGTATCAGGTCACCGTTAATGGCCAGCTCTGCCGCTTGCGATTCCGCTCGGTGGGTTTCTGGAAAAACGTGAGGTTTAATTAAATTGACGACGCCGTTTCTATAGGCGTAGGGAACATCGATTTTCCGCCGATAGACCGGAACCAAAATCTCTCCGGGTCGCCAGACTTTGTCCTGTCGTTGAAGCGACGCGAGTGCATCACTTAGGCTTGGGGGCAAAACTTCGGCGGTCGCGTCTTTGGTTACTTGGCCCTTGGGCTGCGTATCTACCAGATCTACGAAAAGTCGCTGAAAGTCTTCGTTAAAATCCCTTATTTTCGTAAGCCGTGGTTCGGTCAAGCGCAGATCATTAGCCCGCGTTGCGGCAAACGCAGCAAATTCGTCGACTGAACGAAGGGACTCTTTAAGGGAATCAATCCGACTCTCCAGTCCCAGCATGGCACGCTTGAGGTCGGTAGATTTGACGCCGAAAAATCTTACGGCGCGCTTCAAATCTTTTGACAATCTTACGTCGAATCGAAAAGGTTCGGCGCACATTAAAACCAACCCAACGTTAATCGCCTCCAGCCGAAAGCGATCGGGGCAGAATTGGATAACGCTGTAAAAACCTCTTGTCATCATGAATGATCCCCCGATGCATCAAACCACGGGCAAACTTTCTCAAGGCTCTGTTCAAAACTGTCCGCCACAAAATCGGCCCGCCGACAAATCAATTCTATCCACGCAGATCTCGCACCCTGCGACACATCCCATTCCTTGGGGACCGAATTGACAATTTCCTCTACCGTCGAAACGTCCAACTCTTTTAGCCGGGCGAGGCTCATTTCGATTATATCTTGACGCAAACGGCGTCGAAATTCGGGAAACAGCCCATAGATGTTGGTATCCCGAACTTTGTTTAGATTCGAAAGCTTTGGCGATAAATCCTCGCCGGAACGAATGAAACAGAGACCGTGATCCATTGCGATCATGCTTTGTTTACCCCGCGGAACACCTTCGCTAGCCAAGTAAATATTGTCGGGGTTCGGTTTCCGGACTTTGAGGTCATAGTGGTAGCGGTCGCAGTTCAAAGTCCATGTGTCGAATACGACCAGTCGTGAAATATCATGCAGATTGACAACCTTTCCCAAGTGTTTTCCCGATTGTCCCCAAGCTTCGCCTTCGAGAAATTTCGCGGCAAACGCCGGTCCTGGCTGTGACCTGTGATTTCTGGGTAGAGGAAAAACATCTCCGTCGGTCAGCCTCAAAATCGCGATCTCAAACGTGCTCAACCCAAACCAATTCGCCAAGTGTGTTCCGACCCAATCGGTTGCCAGAACATGCGGCCCCTGACGATTACCCATAGGCTTGATGAACGCGCGACCCGCATCGGTATTTACTTCGGTTGCCCCCGTGCTCGTATCAACGGAAAGCGCGACTTCGAGCAACAACGTCGGTTGCCAATGGGAAGGAATTTTCCAAACCATTCATTTTTCCGGTATCACGCAAGCGGTAGGCAAGCCAACAATCCCGCCGCTCAGGTCGACCCATCTTGTTATTCAAAACAGCAAGACAAAGAATGAACTCACAGGCGTTCACAGCCCTGACTAGCGGTGCCTTTTCATTTGGTCGCTGCTTCCGATTCATCCCGGAGGCCTCAAATGTGAGTTGACTTCCCGGCATTTTAGCAGAATCAGATCGTTTGTTCACTCCCTCGTGTCCTGCGTCACCAAATCATTAATAACCTGACGGGGTTGGTCTCGTGTTGTTGCTCTGATCTGCAGGAGCTGCAGAGATGCCTGGAGGGCGATCCAAGGCTACGTTGATTTTGTCGGACGAATTACCGAGCTGCTTTTGGTTGGTGTCAGTCATGGAATGAAACGTCGTGAAGCTTGGATTTGCAGTTCTGGCGGTTGTTGGTAAAATCAGGTGGTCGGAAGGTGAAATTCGGCTCCATGCCGTGTGATTGTCGGTTCGCCGTTCAATCCTCTACCTTCCGACTTTTCATTTTCAGTGCGTCCAGCGGTGGCCGTTTCCGGGTGTGATAGGTCCCGTATGGCTTTTCCGAGATGTCATCGGCATCCACGATCAGCCCGACCTTAGTCCAGATCAGCGACAAAAAGCGGTCTTCCCCTTTGGTGAAGACCCTTTGCAGCGCCCAAAGGCAATAGTCCGCTAACTGTAGCCCAGCGTGTTGTTGGGAAGGCATGGCTCGGACATGAATGGCCGCGTCCGGGAAGGTTCCGGCGGCTTTGCGTGATGCGGCCTGCGCTTTCAGCAGGTGTTCCCGAAGTGCCTGGGTACGGGCTTTGCCACGGCTGGCAAACACCACATCGAACGCGGGCCGGGTGTGCAGCTTCTTGTCAAAGAGACGCCGCACCGCGCTGTCATACAACTCGGTGGGGCGGTATCGGTAAGTCGGGTCCCTTTCGTTGCGCTCTTTAACACGTCGGGCCACGGCGGACATGGTGCGGACGATGGCGTAAAAGGAAAAGTCGTGACGTTCCAGCACCTTGAAAACCTCCCGCCGCACTTCGGGAAGATCATCCTTGGCGTGGAAATAGAGCGCTGTCTTTTTGGCTGCTGACCGCATGGAGGGGACGCCTTTGAAATACGGATCCGCCACGAGCTGGGCGCGCAGGTTGGCCAGGTCCGTCGTCAGTTCGTCCAATGACAAGCACTCCACCATCCCGAGGGTAAAGTGGTCCTGCACTTTCCCGGTACCGACGAGGACGCGTCCCTTGCCATCAAAGATCACGCCGTCGCCCGTCTCATCCACGAAATACGGGTGGGGCAAGTGAGCTTCGGATGTTGAGGCGTCGGCAGATACGTCACTCATGCCTCCACCACCGACGGAAAGAGTTGCTGCATCAATCCCCGTTTGTGCGTCTTCAGCACTTCAAGCTTTTGCCCCTCCGCCATGATCAGATCGTCCAGACTGCTGAGGCATGCGGCGATGCGGTGTTGTTCCTTAAAAAGACTTGGGACACTAAATTTTAGTTGATGTAGCTTGCCGATCGGCAACTGTTT
>JBEIRZ010000473.1:0-3194 GCA_040375695.1 Planctomycetaceae bacterium | reverse complement strand
GGGTCGTCCAATCGGGAATTCGGGGGTTCGCACCGTTTCCCAGACGAGGCTTGTTCGATGCGTTCGATGTTGTGCTTGATGTTGGGACTAGCGATTTGTCAGGTCGCGAACGCGAATCCGGCCGCCGGACAGGAATTGGGACGTGGGAACCGAGATGTCGAACCGAAACGGGAACGACGCCCGGCCGCGACTTATTTCGTTCAGGTCGCCGAGGCCAAAACCCAAGAAGGGCCGCCTGCCGAACTGGACGACAAGGAACTGCTGGCTTGGTTAGAGACGGCCCGCAAGGAAAAAAAGATCGAGCTGATGGAAATGGTCCGCGTTTCGGTCATCGATGGTTTCGACGCGATCGCGAAATTTGGCAAGCGGGTGCCGATCGTGACCGGTACGACCAACACCCCCCAAGGGACAGCCCGCAGTTACACCATCAACGATTTCGGGACGATCCTGAGGGTTCGCGCCGAAGCGGTTGGCGAAGAGATCCGGGTCGAAATCGATTACGAATCGTCTCGCATCGAAGGCGAAGCACCCGCGGACGCGCCACCAAAAATAGAGCGCACCCAATTCAACTCCACGGTCCTCACCAAACCCGACGCTCCCGTCTTACTCTTTGCGGATTCGGCCGATAGGAAAGGACGCTTCCTGATCCTGATCGTGGAAAAGTAACATGGGTCGTCAAAGGGCGTCGGTTTCGGTTTCGAAGCGGGGTGGTTAATCGAGGAGCAGGGATGGGGAAACGCGGGGCGGTGATCGAAGGTGCGGTGATCGAAGAAGGGCCCAAGGAGATTGGGCTTCGCGACCCACTGTTGATTCGGGCCTCGGCCGGGACCGGCAAGACTTATCAATTGACCGGCCGATTGATGGCGCTGTTGGCCGCCGGCAGCCCGCTCGAATCGATCCTCGCCACCACCTTCACGCGCAAAGCCGCCGGCGAAATCCTGACGCGGGTCCTCGTCTCCTTGGCCAAAGCGGCCAACGATACCACGGGCCAAGAGCTCGCGGCGCTGCGCGACCAGACGAAGATCGCCGGGCTAACCCGAGACGATGCGTTGGGGTTGGTCCACCGGTTGATCCGCGACGTCCACCGGCTCCGGATCCTGACGCTCGACAGCCTCTTTTCACAATTGGCGCGGACCTTCGGGTATGAGCTCGGCCTGCCCCCGGGTTGGCGATTGACCGATGAGGTGGAAGAGGCCTGGATCCGCGAACGCGCGATCGACGAAATGCTCGGCGGGATGGAGCGCGAACGCGTCACGGCGCTGTTGGCGATGCTCGGCAAAGGGGAAAGCCGGCGTTCGGTGCGACGCGAAATGTTGGCGGTGGTCAACGACGGCTATGCCGAATCCCGGGCCTGTCCCCTCGAAGCCTGGAAGAAACTGCAAGTCCCCAAAGGCCCCGATCCCGAGCAGATCGCCGAGGCGGCCGAAACGTTACGTGCGACCAAGATGGGGCACAAGAGCGCCGATCAACAGCTCGTGAAGATCGCCGATCTCGTCGTTGGACAGAATTGGGACGAGGCCGCAGGTCGCACCCTGATCGGCCAAGTTCATTTGGCTGGCGGAAAGGGTGAGGTGATCTATTATCGCAAACCCGTTCCCCCCGAGGGCCTCGCGGCGTTGTCGGTGATCGCCGACGCCTGCCGCACCCATTTCCTCGGGCTGCTCCGCGCCCAAACCGAAGCGACGGGTGAGGTGATCGCCGCGTACGAATCACACCTGATGGAGATGAAACGGGGGATGCGGGCTTACGCCTTCGACGACGTCGCGTATCGCTTGTCCGAGGTCTTTTCGGTCGTGACCCCCCAGCGGACCGGGCTTCGCTTGGACGGGATGCTCGAAAACGTCTTGCTCGACGAGTTCCAGGACACGTCCCCTTCACAATGGTCGGTGCTCAAACCGCTAGCCTTGGCCGCGGCCGAATCTTCGACGCGGGACACCGGCAGCTTCTTCTGCGTCGGCGATACGAAGCAAGCGATTTACGGTTGGCGGGGTGGCGTGGCGGGGATCTTCGATGCGGTCGAGGCCCAGATCCCGGGCGTCAAGCAATTGCAGCAAAACGTTAGCTTCCGCAGCAGCCCCGTCGTGATCGATGCCGTCAATGCGATCTTTAAAAACTTGACGCGGCACCCGATGTTAAGCGAGGCGGCAGACCCCACCGACGCGCCGCACGATCGTGAGGCCTACGAATCGTTCGCGATCCGGCATTTCGCGGAGAATTTTCCGCCGCACCAGGCGCAGCAACAGCGACTTCATGGACACGTGATCCTGCGGACGACCCGGCGCGCGACCGGTCCGGAAGATGATCAGGCCACACGCCAAGCGACGCATTTCGGCGATGTCGCGCGGCGGGTCGCGGCGCTGGCCGACGAGGCATCAGGAAAATCGATCGGGATCTTGACGCGAACGAACAGGTCGGTCGCGTGGTTGATTCACCTGCTGCGAAAACTATCGGTCGACGTCAGCCAGGAAGGGGGAAACCCGCTCACCGATTCGGTCGCGGTCGATCTCGTCCTGTCGACGCTGATGATGGCCGAACACCCGGGGGACGGGCGGTGGTCATTCCACGTCGCCCATTCGCCACTCGCCCCATGGCTGCGGCTCGACCCGCAGACGGTCGCCCGCGATGATCAACAGCGCCAAGCGGCGGCGAGGCAGATCCGCCGGTTGGTCGAGAACGAAGGGATCGCCGGGGCCGTGATCGAAATCGCCGATCGTGTCGCGCCGGCCTGCGACGTGCAAGATCGCGGGCGGCTGAGACAATTGGTGGCGTTGGCCCAAAACCATGAACTTAACCGACAGGCCCGCCTCCGCGATTTCGTCGCACGGGTCCGGGTCGAACGGATCGAAAAGCCGAGGCCGGCCCAGGTCCGCGTGATGACGGTGCACCAAGCCAAGGGGCTGGAATTCGATGCCGTCGTCCTCCCCGAATTGGACGGGCTGCTAATCCGCCAATCACGCCAGACGATCGCGATGAAGTCTGACCCCTGCTCGAAACCCGACGCGATGTTGCGGTACACCGGGAATGACAATTGGCACTTCCTGCCACGCGTCTGGCAAAAGGCTTTTGGGGACCATGCCGCGGGGCTGATGACGGAATCGCTCTGCCTGCTCTATGTCGCCCTGACTCGGGCACGACAAGGCTTGCACGTGATGATCATGCCCCCTGAAAAAGGGGAGTTCAAAACCAAGAACCCC
>JBEIRZ010000436.1:0-3696 GCA_040375695.1 Planctomycetaceae bacterium | reverse complement strand
GACAAACCCGGAAAAAACGCTAAACATTTACATTTTCCTCAAAATCTTGAATTAGCGCCACGATTTCGTGTTAGGAAACAACCAAACGGCAATTTCAAGCCCGGCGTAATCCCTCTTTGGGGTGTGGGCCCCAAAGCAACATCCGTGCAACGGGTATCGAAAAGCTAGCCAACAACGGCTTGAAACTTGAAAAAACCGTCCCCCCCACCCTCTTGCCCCGATCGATTATGATGGGAGGTGCTGTCGTTCTGGTAACGACGGAATGCCTGCGGCTGATCGGAGCGGAGTCTCGCTGCCGATCGAATGTTTGGCGAATCGACGCTGCCGTCGCAGACGCTGCCCCCCCTGTGAGTTCCCACCTGACTACCCCCGTCGAGCGTAATTCGGATGTTGACGATCTACGGCCAAGCTCAATCCGCTGGCGTTTTTTGTGACGGCCTCTCGCGTAGAAATTTCATCAAGATCGGCGGTTTGGCGATGGGCGGGCTGTCGATGCCGCAGCTCCTTCGCGCGGAGGCCGCCAACGGGATTCGCGGTTCGAACAAGGCGGTGATCATGGTCTACATGCCGGGCGGCCCGCCGCACCAAGACATGTACGACATCAAGATGGACGCGCCGTCGGAAATTCGTGGCGAATTCCGCCCGGTCTCAACCAACGTCCCCGGGATCCAGATCTGCGAACACCTGCCGCGGTTGGCAAAGCTTGCTGACAAATACGCGATCATCCGCTCGATGGTCGGTGCGAAGGATCGTCACGAATCGTTCCAATGCATGACGGGTCGGCTCAATGAACGGAATCCCCCGGGAGGTTGGCCCGAATTCGGTTCGGTGATTTCGAAGCTACAAGGGGCGATCGATCCGGCGCTGCCGGCTTACGTCAACCTGTCGCCCAAGATGCGGCACTCGCCGTACAACTTTGGCAAGTCGAGCTTCCTCGGATTCGGCCACACGCCGTTCATGCCGCTGGGCGAGATCAAGGGCGATATGGTGCTGCAGGGGATCACCGCCCAACGGTTGCAAGACCGTCGCAGACTGCTATCGAGCATCGATCACTTCCGACGCGAGATCGATCGGAGCGGTGCGATGTCAGGGATCGATTCGTTCCAGACCCGTGCCTTTGATCTGCTCACCTCCAGCAAGCTGCTCGAAGCCCTCGACCTTTCACGCGAAGACGCGGCCGTGCGCGAACGCTACGGGAAAGGGACCGACAAGGAACAAGGGGATGCCGCGCCGCGACTGAACGAACAGTTCCTGCTCGCCCGGCGGCTCGTCGAAGCGGGTTGTCGCGTGGTGACGATCAGCTATTCCTTTTGGGATTGGCACGGCAGCAACTTCCGGATCGCCAAAGAGAACTTCCCCGACTTCGATCAGGCGCTCAGCGCGTTGATCGAAGACCTCGACAGCCGAGGGATGCTCGAAGACACCACCGTCATCGCGTGGGGCGAATTCGGGAGGACCCCGCGGATCAACAAAGACGCCGGCCGGGACCATTGGCCGAACGTCTCGTGCGCCTTATTGGCCGGCGGCGGGATGCGGACCGGTCAGGTGATCGGGGCGACCGATCGCGACGGCGGGGAAGCGGTCCAAAGGCCGGTGACCTTCAAAGAAGTCTTCGCGACGCTGTATCACAACCTCGGTATCAACGCCGCGACAACAACCGTCCCCGACCCGACCGGACGGCCCCATTACCTCGTCGAAGACAGCACCGCGGCGATCTCCGAGTTGGCCTGAACGGTCGCCGAATTGGCCTGAACGATCGCATAATTGACCTGAACGGTCGCCGAATTGGCCTGAACGGTCGCGAAACCGATCAGGTCGGGTTCCGCGATGCGGACGACCGTGCGACCCGCGGAGCTATCCGTGTGCGAAGTGGCGATCGCAAGCGTTATCCAACCCGATGGCTTTCAATAGCGGCCGTAACCGGGTTGATTCGGCTGGCGGGACGGGGTGGCAGGTCGGCCCGTCTGTGGGTAGGCCGGCTGGGGTTGCTGATAGGGTTGGTTGTATCCGGGATAACCGCCGGGGGCGGGTTGTTGGTACCCCGGATAGGACGGCTGCTGCGGGTAGGCAGGTGCCGCTTGACCGCCGTACGGTTGTCCCGCGTAGGGCTGACCTTGCTGAGGCGGGTAATAGTAACCTTGGGCGGTTTGGCCTGAGGGTTGACCGGCACCCTGCTGGGGCCAAGGGGTCGCATTCGTTCCGCCCGAAGCCGGGAACTGGACGCCATTTTGCGCCGCCCATTCTCTGCTCTTTTCTTTCAGGTCCTGGGTCAATTCCTGCTTCACTTCGGCCGCCTTTTGCCGGTCGAAACTGAATTGCGGCTTGCCGTCGACCCACTGGATCGACAAGATCCCTTTGGCCAACAGTGCCGCCAGCGCGATCAATACGAGCTTCGATCCCCAGCGGGTCGATGCGACCTTGCGAACCGGGGCCGGGGCGAAAATCAAACCGAGATCGAGCATCGTCTGGAGGGTGCTCGGCGGTAACTCTTTTTCAGAAGCGCGCGGCATGACTGCATCCTAGCGAATGGGCGCTGCGACGGTTGGTCCAACCCCGTCGTCTCGCCTCAACTTTACGCCTCACACCCAGGCGGCGGCAAGTGCGAATGGTGCCGCTTTCAGGTCCCGCCAATTCGACGCGCTTCGCCCGCTCGGAATGATCGCTATAGACGGTTTTGCTCGCATTTCTTCCCTTTCTGTTTCGACCGGGGCCCTCCGCCGTGACCTTTGCCAGCAACCGTTTCTCTGCCGTGCTCACGATCATCATCGGCATCGCGGCGGCAATCGCCCTCGCCTGCGCGACGCCTTATCATGCGGCCGCCCAAATGATGACTTGGGACGGCAAACACCCGATCGATCGCATCGACGCGACGATCGTCTATTTCGTCCCCAGCGACCGCACCGCACTGCTCGATTGGCGAGAACGCGTCGAGTACTATGCGGATCGGTTGAGCCGTTTTCACGAGCGGGAATTCCAAGGGCAATCCGAGTTGCGGATCGAGGTTATCCCCGAACCGATGGTCTCGCGATCATCGACGGCCCAGCTCCGTCGTGGCGACGCCGATGGGGGACCGGTACTAAGGCCTATGGCGCACGGATCGAATTGCCACACGAACTCCCGGATGCCTATCGGCTGACCGTCATCGCCGAGCCGCTCGATGAACCGAACGGGCTGATCTTGGGACAGGCCAGCGGCGATCGGCGGTTCGTAGTGCTGTTGGGGTATGCCTTAGGGAACAGGACGCTTTCGGCGATCGAAAACATCGACGGCAAAAATGTCGAGGCGAACGACACGCGAACCGAGGGGGCGGTGTTCGTCAAAAATCGCCCCTCGCAAATCGTCATCACCGTCAGGCGTCGCAACGACCAAACCACAGTCCGAGCCACCGTCGATGGCCGCGACCGGATCGATTGGCAGGGGCCGACCGCCAGTCTATCGCTGGGCGATTACTGGAAGACACCGGGCGGTCGCGAGCCCTTCCTTGGTGCTTACGATTGTCGCTACCGCTTCACCCGCGTGACGCTCGAACCACTCTGACCCCCACCGGATCTTTGTTCTGCCCCACCGAACCGTTTCCCCACCGGATCTTTGTTCTGTCCCCACCGGACCGTTGCTTTGAACCGCACCGAAAATTAGCTCTGTCCCCACCGGATCGTCCCCACCGGATCGTTTATAAACTCTGTCCTAAGACAATTC
>JBEIRZ010000300.1:0-5586 GCA_040375695.1 Planctomycetaceae bacterium | reverse complement strand
CCGGGTGCATCGTTGCCCTTTCCCCCGTCCTTCTTTTCCTCCATACGCCGACAGATGAGGCCGTCGATGAATCGATCTTGGATGCGGACTTGCGTTCTCTTCACCTCGCTGTTTGTCGCCCCGCGCTGCTGGGGGCAGGAGGCTGCAAGTCCCGAATCATCAAACGTCTTGCCGGCCACGTTGGTGGGCGGGTCGAAACCTTCGACCATGGTCCGCGACTCGCTCCATCAGGAGGCGGCCGCTCACTTCGATCGATGGCGGCGCGACTACGAGGCCCGCATCGAGCCGAGCCAGATCGCTGAGTATCAGAAGCGATTGCGAGAGGAATTCATCGACCGGATCGGAGGGTTACCCGCACCTGCGCCGCTGAACCCACAGGTCACCGGCCGTGCCCTTCGCGAGGGGTACACCGTCGAGAAGGTCCTGTTCGAGAGCGCCCCGAAGTTTTACGTCACCGCAGGTTTGTTCCTTCCGGATCCGGTCAAGTTTCCACCCCCTTGGCCAGCGGTGGTGATCGTCTGTGGCCATGCCACTGAAGGGAAGCTGCAAGAAGGTTACCAAACCGGCGCGGCGCTAACGGCCCTGAACGGGTTGGCGGCGATGGTCATCGATCCGGTCGGCCAAGGGGAACGGATGCAACTGCTGGATGAGGATGGCAAGCCAACGATCGAAGGCCCGACCAACGAACACACCGTGCTCGGCACCAGCGCCATCCTTGTCGGTTGGAATACGGCCCGTTGGATGATCGGTGATGCGATCGCCGCGATCGATTACCTGCAAACGCGGGGCGACATTCGTGGCGACAAGATCGGCTGCATGGGGAACAGCGGCGGGGGGACCCAGACCAGCTATTTGATGGCCCTTGATGACCGGGTCGTCGCGGCGGCACCGAGTTGTTACATCACCAGCTTCAGACGGTTGCTCGAGACGATCGGTCCGCAAGACGCCGAACAGAATATTTACGGTCAGATCGCCGTGGGAATGGATCATGCCGATTACTTGATGATGCGGGCGCCCAAGCCGACGATGATCAACTGTGCGACGAAAGATTTTTTCGACATCACTGGCACGTGGGGTGCCTATCGTGACGCGAAACGTTTGTTCCATCGCTTGGACGCGGGGCGGAACATCGAGTTGGTCGAAGTCGATGCGACGCATGGATGGCACCCGACCCTCCGCCGGGCGAGCGTCCGATTCATGGTCGAGCATTTGGCGGGACGATTAGGCGACTTGGTCGAACCGCCGATCGTCCCGATGAAGGCGGACGAGATGAATGTCACCCCTGAAGGGCAGGTGCTGCGGTTGCCCGGGGCGATCTCCGCATTCGAACAGGTCCGGCAGGAGGCAAAGCGATTGGCTGCCGAGCGATCGGAGGCGGGGCCTTCTCCCGAATCGCTTCGTGACGAAGTGAGACGGGTCGCGGGCATCCGCAAGTTGGCAGAGCTCCCGGAACCTGTCGTTGAGGCGGAGGGTGCTGTGGAGATCGATGGGGTGTCGGTAGAGCGTTTGTCGCTACGGATCGGAGCAGACATCTGGTTGCCCGCCTTGGTCGCGCGGTCGCAAAAGAAATCAAGAGAGAATAGCGGGGCGTCGGGTTTAACCTGCTTGATGTTGGAAGAGGGAAAAAAATCGACGTTGGGCTCGGACGGGGAATTGCGTCGGCGGGTCGCGGCGGGGGAAACGGTGCTGGCGATCGATCTGCGGGGCATCGGCGAGACGAAGCCCGAGGGGAAGTGGTATCACCAGCGGTTCGGGGCCAATGGCGGCAATGCGGTGTTGGCCTATTTGCTAGGTAAGTCGCTCGTCGGGATCCGAGCCGAAGATGCGATTGTCGCCGCGAGGTGGTTCGCCGGTCGCGAGGGGACGGACCGGGTGCGGGTCGTTGCCAGCGGCGAATTGGTCACTCCGGTTTTGCATGCCGCCGCGGTCGAGCCCGGTCTTTTCGAATCGGTCGAGCTCCGTGGGGGCCTACGAAGTTGGGCCGATATCATCAGCGCCCCGGAGTCGGAAAACCGCTACTCCAGCCTAGTTCATTCCGGGTTAACCGCGTACGATCTTTCTGATTTGGCAGAGTTGATCGGTGGTCGATTGACCCCTGCCGCTTCCCCGTAAGCCGATTGAGCCGAAGGAGCCGATTCCGATGCGATTGACCACCTCTCTTTTGTCCGGCGGTCGCCCTCCCCTGTTCCCGATCGGGGTCATGGCGGGGGTGGTGGGTTGTTTCGCATGGCTTGGGCATTGCGCTTCTGCGGTGGTGGCTCAAGAGCGCGACCCGTCGTCCGCGGTGATCGCGTCGAGATTCATTTACGAGTCGGCCCCGTTCCCCGAATGTCACGCTTCGACGATCGTGTCGACACCATCGGGGCTGGTAGCGGCCTGGTTCGGCGGGCAACACGAGAAGGCGCCTGACGTTGGGATTTGGGTCGCGCGTTACGACGGCAAAGGGGAAGGTGGCCAAGGGTGGTCTGCACCGGTGGAGGTTGCCAACGGTGTCCAACACACGAAGCTCCGTTGGCCGTGTTGGAATCCGGTCTTGTTTCAGGACCCCGAGGGGCCATTGGTATTGTTCTATAAGGTCGGACCTAGCCCTTCGACTTGGTGGGGGATGCGGACCGAATCGGTCGATGGCGGGATCACCTGGAGCCGACCGCACCGCTTGCCTGACGGGATTTTGGGGCCGATCAAGAACAAGCCCGTTCGATTGAAGTCGGGTGACTGGCTATGCCCCACGAGTTACGAGACGGACGAAAAGCCGAGCCGGTGGACGGTTCATTTCGAACGGACCGGAGACCGTGGTTTCACTTGGTCGCGGACCGAACCGCTGAATGACGGCTTGGAGTTGGCCGCGATTCAGCCGAGCATCTTGACCCATGCCGATGGGGGCTTGCAGGCGCTCGGACGGACTCGGCAGGGAAGGCTCTTCACGATCCGTTCGGCCGACCAGGGTGAGACGTGGGGGAAGATGGGGTTGCTCGATCTGCCCAACAGCAATTCGGGGACGGATGCCGTTACGTTGCGTGATGGCCGTCATGTGCTCGTCTACAACCACACTTCCAAAGGGCGTTCCCCGTTGAATGTCGCCGTGTCGCGGGACGGCGAGAATTGGGAGGGGGCGGTGGTGCTGGAAAGTGAGCCTGGCGAATACAGTTATCCCGCGGTTATTGAAGCGGCAGACGGTCGGGTCGAGATCACCTACACGTGGAAGCGTCAGCGGATCAAGCATGTGACGATCGATCCGTCTCGACTCGTTACGCGGCCCATCGTCGAAGGCCGTTGGCCGGATTAAGGCTTCGTCAAGGTATGGCTCGCCCTTTGCCGTGGCGGTGAGGGGGTGATTGTCCGTGGTGGTTGCCGTCGATCGGACCATGTTTTCGGCCCCGAGGCTGCTTCGGGCGAGGTCGATCGGCGGGGTGGTCAATTCAATCGGATCGAAGGTCAAAATGAGTTCAACGCCAGTTGTGCCCAACGTCGAGCAATACGAAAAGCTGGCGTCTTTTTATTTGGGTCGTCGCTACGACCTCGCCGAGCAGCGGGCTTTGGACGAGCTGCTGATGTATGACGCCAAGGACCTTTGCACGCACGCGATGTGCGTCGGGATGACCGGAAGTGGAAAGACCGGTTTGTGCCTGTCGTTGTTGGAGGAAGCGGCGATCGACGGGATTCCCGTCATTTGTGTCGATCCCAAGGGTGACTTGGCGAACCTGATGTTGGCGTTTCCGGAGTTGCGGCCTGAGGATTTCAAGCCTTGGCTGGAGCCTGGTGAGGCGACCCGCAAGGGCGTTTCGCTGGATGAGTTGGCGGAGTCGACCGCCGCGACCTGGAAAAAAGGGTTGGCTTCGTGGGGCCAATCGCCCGATCGGATCCGGCGATTTCGCGACAGCGTCGACATCGCGATCTACACCCCTGGAAGCAACGCCGGCTTGCCGTTGACGGTCCTCAAGAGCTTCGATTCGCCACCACCGGAGGTCCTGGCCGACACCGACGCGATGCGTGAACGGGTGATGGGGGCTGCGTCGGGGCTGTTGACCTTGATGGGGATCAATGCCGACCCGCTGCTGTCTCGCGAACACATCCTGATCTCGTCCTTGCTGGACCACGGCTGGCGGGAAGGGAAGCATTTGTCCTTGGCCGACCTGATCGGGTTGATCCAGCGTCCCCCGATGCAGCGGATCGGCGTCATGGATTTGGAAACCTTCATGCCGATCGCCGAACGGGCGAAGATGTCGATGCAGCTCAATAACCTGCTCGCCTCGCCGGCGTTCGCGAGCTGGTTGGAGGGTGAAGCCCTATCGATCGAGCGGTTGCTGCACACCCCAGAGGGCAAGCCGCGGGTGTCGATCTTATCGATCGCCCATCTGAATGACACGGAGCGGATGTTTTTCTTGACGATCCTGCTCAACGAGTTGCTCGCTTGGGTACGTACCCAAAGCGGCACCGGTTCGTTGCGGGCGCTGTTTTACATGGATGAGATCGCGGGATATTTTCCGCCCGTCAGTAACCCGCCGAGCAAGCCACCGATGTTGACGCTGCTCAAGCAGGCCCGCGCGTTTGGGCTTGGGATCACGCTGGCGACCCAAAACCCGGTCGACCTGGATTACAAAGGTTTGTCGAATATCGGCACCTGGTTCATCGGCAGGTTGCAGACGGAGCGCGACAAGGCACGGGTGTTGGACGGTCTGGAAGGGGCGTCGGTTCAAAACGGGGCGGCGTTCGATCGCAAGAGCATGGAACTGATGTTGTCGGCGCTGGGTAAACGCGTTTTTCTAATGAACAACGTTCACGAGGACTCGCCGGTCGTCTTTCAAACGCGTTGGGCATTGTCGTTCCTCGCCGGTCCGCTGGCACGCGCGCAGATCACACGTCTGATGGCCGATCGCAAACGGGTCGGTGCTGTCGGTTCACCGATGGCGGGTGGTGTTGTTCCGCCGGCCACGGCGCAGTCGGAACGACCCATCGCCATTGACTTCCGGCAGGATCCCCTCCCCTCCCCTGCGGTGTCTGCCGTCGGGGCGCCGAAACGTCCCGTGATCCCGGCGGCGGTGACCGAGCGGTTTTTGGAACCATCTGGCAGGCCACTGGCGGGATTCCGGCTCGTCTATCGTCCGGCGATCCTCGGGGCCGGCTCGTTGCATTACGTCAGGGCTGCCGGCGATGTCGATCGTTGGGTTGACTATCACTGTTTGCTCGATTGTTCCCGAGGCCTCCCGAAGTCCGGTTGGGAAGAGGGGGCCGAGGTCGAGGGTTGGGCCCTGGACCAGTCTCCCAGGGATGGGTTTGCCTTCGCCGAGGTCGCGACCGAACTGTTGTCGGCGGCGTCCTACAAGGGACTCGATTCGCAATTCAAGGAGTATCTCTACCGCCATCATTCAATGATGATTTACAAGGCACCGGCGCTCGGGAAGTTCGCCCCGGCCGGGATGTCGGAAGGAGAGGCCAGGGTTCACTTCACACAGGACCTGCGTGAATTAAGGGATCGCGAGACCGAAAAGATCCGCGCGAAGTACGCATCGAAGGCTCAGGCCATCGATAAGGCGATCCGTACCGCCGGGGAACGGGTCGAACGGGAGCGTTCGAATCTACGGTCGG
>JBEIRZ010000370.1:0-4465 GCA_040375695.1 Planctomycetaceae bacterium | reverse complement strand
CGCTGGCGAGGTTTCGGATCGCTGTGAGCGACGATGACCCCAAGGGGCTCAAGCCTGACGCAGATTCGCCCCAAACGAAGCCGCTGCGGGACGAGATCGCGGCTGCCGAAAAGAAGCTCAGTGACTTCAACGCGTCGATCGCTCAGGTCCCCGTATTGAAGGAGCTGGAGCCAGAGAAACGGCGAATCAGCAAGTTGCATCATCGCGGGAATTTCCTCGACCAGCGAGACGAGGTGCGACCGGCGGTGTTGTCGGCCTTTCATCCGCTACCCGATTCCGCGCCCATGGACCGTTTGGGTGTCGCGCGGTGGCTCGTGAGTACCGACAACGTGTTGACCCCCAGGGTGTGGGCCAACCGGATTTGGGCGCGGGTCTTTGGCCAGGGGTTGGTCGAGACCGAAGAGGACTTTGGGTTGCTCGGTTCCGCCCCGACCCATCCCGAATTGCTCGATCTGCTCGCCGCCGAGTACCGAGACGGCGGGTGGTCGTTGAAGGGGCTGTTGAAGTTGATCGTGATGAGTGAGACCTATCGGCAGCAGGTCGCGGTCGACGCGGAGACGCTTCGCAGCGACCCGGCCAATCAGTGGCTATCGCGCGGGCCTCGCTACCGATTGAGCGGCGAGGTGCTGCGTGACCAGTCGCTTGCCGTCGGCGGTCTGTTGTCGGAAAAGATGGGAGGCCCACCGGTGATGCCGCCGCAACCCGAGGGATTGTGGCGATCGACTTACAACGGCGAGCAGTGGGTCAATGCCGAGGGGGAGGATCGGTTCCGTCGTGGGCTTTACACCTACCTGAAGCGGACCACCCCCTACCCTGCCTTCACGACGCTTGATGGCGGCAGCGGCGAGGTTTGTTTGATCCGCAGGGTGAGGACCAACACCCCGCTGCAAGCGCTGATCACGCTCAACGATCCCGTCTTTTTAGAAGCGGCGGGCGGTTTGGCCCGCAGGATGCTTTTGGAGACCCCTTCGACCGACCCGGTGGCTCGGGCCCGACGCGGTTTGCGATTGGCGATCGTGCGACCTGTCGAAGACGGCGAGTTGCAGCCGCTGTTGCAGCTCCATCGCGACGCGACCGCCCATTTTCAAGGGCGACCGGAATTGGCGAACCAGTGGATCGCATCGTCGCGCGGTGAATTGGCCGCCGTCGAACAAGCGAAGGTCGATGCGAACGAATTCGCGGCGTGGATCCTCGTCGCCAGCGCGATCCTGAACCTTGACGAAACGCTCACCCGGAATTGATCCCCATGCCTCGCACAAATCAGCAATTGAACGTCTCCGCGCAAGCCCCCTCGCAAGTTCCTGCGTTGACGCCGCAGCTCGAGCGGATCCGCCAGCAGACGCGTCGTCACTTTTTGTCATCATCGGGGCTCGGTTTGGGCGCGATCGCACTTGCCGGTCTTTGCGGCGATGCGGGATTGGCCGGCGAATCGGCTAGCGGATCGACTGGTGGGGCTGTGAACCCGCTGGCGCCCAAATCGCCGATGATGGCGGCGAAGGCGAAGCGCGTGATTTATTTGCACATGGCCGGATCGCCGTCGCAGTTGGAGCTATTCGATTACAAACCCGAGCTCGAGAAGCTGCACCTGCAGGACGCACCGGCGTCGTTTCTGGAGGGGAAACGTTTCGCCTTCATCAAAGGGGTGCCCAAGGTCCTGGCGGGTCAGTTCAAGTTCTCGCGACACGGTGAGAGTGGGCAATGGGTCAGCGAGTTGTTGCCGCATCTGTCGAAGGTGATCGACAAGACGTGCGTGATCCGCACGGTCAACACCGACCAGTTCAATCATGCGCCGGCGCAGCTCTTCATCAACACCGGTTCGGCGAGATTGGGCAATCCGTCGATCGGGTCGTGGGTCACCTATGGGTTAGGGAGCGAAAACGAGAACCTACCCGGTTTTGTCGTTTTGTTGTCTGGGGGTAAAACGCCGGATGCGGGTAAATCGCTTTGGGGTTCCGGTTTCCTGTCCGGGGTCTATCAAGGGGTTCAGTGCCGTGCCAAGGGGGACCCGGTCCTGTTTTTGACCGACCCCTCGGGGATCGATCGTGACTTGCGACGTCGGATGCTCGACACGATCGCCCAGATCAACGCCGAAGGGGCGAAGCGAAGTGGTGACCCCGAGACATCGACGCGGATCGCGCAGTATGAGCTGGCCTTTCGGATGCAGACCGCGGTCCCCGAGGTGATGGATATATCGCGCGAGCCCCAGCACATCCTTGATCTGTATGGCGCGAAGCCGGGTTACGTTTCGCCGGCCGAGAGCGCCGACGACCCGCGGGTGCTGTATCGTGGCGACGACCCGACCTTCGCCAACAATTGCCTGTTGGCCCGGCGGTTGGTCGAAAGCGGCGTCCGGTTCGTCCAGCTCTACGATTGGGGTTGGGACCACCATGGCTCATCACCCGGGGAGAGCATTGACGAGACGTTGCCGATCAAGTGCCAGCAGATCGACCGTGCCGTGTCGGGGTTATTGGTCGATCTCGAGCAGCGCGGGATGCTCGACGAGACGTTGGTCGTTTGGGGTGGTGAATTCGGCAGGACGCCGATGATGCAAAACAACGTCCGCACGAAGCTGGAGAAGGGTTTCGTCGGCCGCGACCATCACCCCTATGCTTATTCGGTCTGGATGGCCGGGGGCGGGATTCGTGGGGGTGTCGCTTATGGGCAAACCGATGAGTTCGGTTATTACCCGGTCGAAAAGCCGGTCGGGATTCGTGACCTTCAGGCGACGCTGCTGCACACGCTCGGGCTGGACCCTTACAAGTTTCATTTCAGTTATCAGGGGCTCGATCAGCGATTGATCGGGCCGACGGATGAAGGGCGGGTGTTGACCGATATCCTCGCCTGAGCCCGATCGGGGCGAGTCGATCATCCGGCGCGTTCTTCGATCAGGTCCCCGCGGGGTCGGATCAGGAGGACCAGGATCACCGAGAGCATCGCGAGGCTCGAAAAAGCACCGAAGATCTGGTTCAGCGGCACTTGGCGATCGCGGAGGATCCCGAAGCCCCAATCGGCGAGGCCGCCGCAACTGATGCTGACCAAGTTCATGATCCCGTAACCGGTCGCCCTCAGTTCGGGGCGGACGATCTGGGAGAGGATCGGCATATTGTTGCAATCGAAGAAACCCCAGCCGAGCCCGAACAGTGCCAGGAAGAGGATCGCGACCAACAGGGTTTGTGAGTTGCCGACCCCGAAGAGTGCGGGGATCAGGAGCGACATCCCCAGGGCGCTGACGTAGATCCGCCCGCGGTGGTTGCCCCGCATCCAGCGATCGGCGAGCCAACCGCCGGCGAACGCCCCTAACAGGGAGGCGATGTTGACGTAGAGGGTCGCCGAAACGCCCGCTTTCCCTTGGCCGATCGTCGGGAATTTGTCCTTCAAAATCGCCGGCATCCAATCCTTGACGACCCAACCGGCCAGCGCGGGAAGGGTGAAACACAAGACGAGGAAGATGAACGACCGGTTGGTGATCAGTTCGCGGAACATGGTTGAGAGGGAGAAGGCGCGGCCGGGTTGCCCGAAGGCTTCGCTTCGCGGGGCGTCACGGAGCAGCAGCAATAACGGCAGCGAGTAGAGGACGCCCGCCAGGCCGGCGGCGTCGAAGGCGAACCGCCAACCGAGGCTCGGGGCGTCCGCGACATAGCCGCTGAATCCGCCGATGATGATCCCGCAATAGATCGCCATTTGATGGATCCCGACGGCCCGGGAACGCGTCCCCGAGGCGTGAAAATCGGCGATCAACGCCAATGCCGCAGGGATGTAAAAGGCCTCGCTAATCCCCATCAGCGTTCGTGTCCGCAAGAGCCCTTCATAGGTCGTGACGTGTCCGGTGCTCCAGGTCACCAGCGACCAGACCAGGAGGCTTGCACAGATCGTGAAACGACGGCTGAAACGGTCGGCGATGTAACCGCCCAAGGGGCTCAGGAACGCGTAGACCCATTTGAATTGCCCGAGCATGAAGCCCCAATTGCTGTCACTGGCGATGTCGGGGATATCGGCCATCACCGATTGTTTCATCGCCGCGAGCATCTGGCGGTCCATGTAATTCAGCAGCGCGACGGGCCACAGCAGCGCGACGGCAAACCACGCGACACGCGCTAGCGAGGGTGCGGCACGGTCATTCGTGTTGGGGTATTCGGTGGCCATGATCGGTCAACGACAAGGGGCGGGGTGGGCCGTCCGTCGGACGGTTCGCGAATCAATATAGATGAGAATCGGTTGTCGCAGTGTGGTCGGTCACATGCCCGATCACTCGTGAACGGCGGCGCGGGTCTGCCGAGAGGCGCCGCGGCGGCTAAGGCTGATCGAGCGAACGGATTGACATCCCGCCCGTCAGGTTGCGGACATCCGAAAAGGCTTTTCCTCGCAACCAGCAAGCGGCGACATGGGCCCGTTTGCCCGAATGACAGACGGTGATCGTCGGCATCGTCGGATCGAGCTCTTCCCAGCGATCGGCGAGTTCATCGAT
>JBEIRZ010000206.1:0-7807 GCA_040375695.1 Planctomycetaceae bacterium | reverse complement strand
TCCTTTCAACTCTCATCGTCAAAACCGAATGCCCCGGGCCAACCAGAAGGGGCTGACGGGCAGAACCGACAGCAGCCGCAAAGTCACCGCAGTTGACACCCCACCCATGTCGATGCCGCGGCCTCGATTTCGAAGCGTTCACCCCCTCGGATTCTTTCGCCCGGGAGCCGCTCGCCGGATCGACACGAACAACAAGCAGGCGTCGAAAACCCGGGCCAAGGAAATGACGGGCAGAAAACGCCCGAGCAGAAAACGCTCTGGCAGAAAACGCCCGAGCAGAAAAGAAAGAAAGCAGCTGCTTAGCGAACCGCGTCGGGCTAGCCAAGGCGATTCGCCTTTTGCGACGAACCGCTGACCGTCGACAGCGGCCGGTCAAGCGCCGCCATTGCCGAACGGGTCGGCCATGGGTTCGTTGCCGGCCCCGGCGCCGAACGGGTCGTCAGCGGCCGGCGGCGCCGCGCCACCCGCCGGCGCGTTGCCGAACGGGTCGGCCGCCTCGTTGGCCCCTGCGCCACCGAACGGGTCGGCGGCAGGCTTGTTCGCTGCCGGCGGCTCTTCGCCCGCCTTCTTCGCACTTTTCGCTTTCGTTTCTGCCACCGGCTCGGCGGTGATCTGTCGATGGAAGACGGGGAACTCAGAGCCGATCGGACGGAGGCATTGGACCATCCCCCCCTCGCCGATCAGGTAGACCCGGTCGGTGTCGGCGTTGGTGACGAAGCGGCGGACGGGAAAATCGCATGCCCGCATCACTGTCTCGCCCGTGTCGGCGTCGAGCACCACCAATTGGCTCTCGCGGTCACGGCCGATGATCCGATTCCCGGCATGGGCAAAGATCTGGTCGATGTCATTCACCGGTTGGGCCCAAAGCTGGTCGCCGGTCTGGGCGTTCAAGCAGAAGAGATGCCCGAACGAGCTGCTGATCCAAACCCGTTCGCCGCTGACGAATGGCGGTCGATAAAAGGGTTCGCCAACGCTTTGGTTCCAAAGGACTTCGCCGCGGTTGGTCGCCTTGACGGCATAAACCCGGCCGCCGGTCGAGCCGAAGAAGAAGCGGTCGTCACTCGCCGCGGCAACGCCCCCTTCGCACCGGCCGTCGACCGCCAAGCGGAAGAGCGACTTGGGCCGGTCTCCGACTTCCATCGCGTAGACAAACCCTTCACTCGTCGGCCACATGATCCGACGCGAATTCGGATAGCCGACCGGCTTGCCCAACGCCCGGCCGGCAAACATTTCGAAATCGGGGTCGTCGATGATCTCGCCCAACGTGTGCGTTTCGATCCCCATCTTGTTCAGCGGGATCAGCGCCTTCGTCCCGACATTCACCACGCCGTGGACCGGGATTCGGCGGACGTGATGGCTTTTCATCGGTCGCCCCGCGGGGGTCCGCACCGGAAGCCCCAAGTCATCCAGGACCTCGCCATCCATCGCCACGACCTGCTCGAGGTTGGTTCCGTTGAAGAACGAGACGAATCGGTCGTTGACCCCCATCGTTCCGTAACCCAGAGCCGGATCGCCGATCCGGACGGCCCAAAGCTGCTCCCCCGTTTCACCGTCGTAAGCGGCGACACCGCCGTCGGCGGTCAGGACATGGAGCCGAATCTGGTCGACCTTGACGGACCGAACTTCGGCCTCGATCCCGCGCCGCTGGAGCTGCAAAACGCTCAGCTTCGCCAACCGCTCCGCCTCCGCCTTGCCGATCGCCCGGCCGTCGAGCCCCCGGCGGTTGGTGGGGATCCGCTCGAGCACCTGCGCTTGGGGGGCTGGTGCCTGGGGGGCCTGCGCCGCGGCGGGATTGCCGGCCGCGGCGGGGGCCGCGACTTTTCGGATCACTTCGATCGTCTCGTACTGGATGCTCTTGTTGACCCAAACCTGAATGTCGACGACCGATTCGGCACCCCCGATCGCCGCGACCTGACGGTGCCAAGCCTCGACCATCCCCAGCCGTTCGGCTTCGCTGGGCGACAAAAAATCCCTCGCCGCGGCAGGTACCGATGCCGTGATCCCCAAGTTCAGGACCGCCAAGTCCAGGGAAGCCAAGGTCAGAACGAACAAAGTGAGCGGGCGAGTGATCATGGCAAAGCGACTGGGCAAAGCGACTGGGCAAACGGAGGGGGCAAAAATGGCGTGACCCGCAGGCGGACCACGACCCCGAACCGAGGATCGGCCGAAACACATCATCTTAATCGTGCCGCGGCAGCCGGACCAACAAAAATCATCACCGCTACCTCAGGAAAAATCGCCCGATCGTGTGCCGGGAGTGTTCGATAGCGATTTTTCCGGCAGAATAACGTCTACTCCAGCGTTCTCCCCTTCCTCAGAACCGATACCGATTCCCATGCGTGTCCTCTCCGGCATCCAGCCGACCGGTCGCCCCCACTGGGGCAATTACTTCGGCGCGATCGCCCAGTACATCGACCTCCAGCAGGCCCATGACGGCTTTTATTTCATCGCCGACCTGCACGCCCTGACGACGATCCGCGACGCCAAAACGCTCCGCCAAAACACCCTCGATGCCGCCCTCGATCTCCTCGCCCTCGGCCTGGACCCCAAAAAAGCGACCCTCTTCATCCAATCGACCGTCCCCGAAGTGACCGAGCTGACGTGGCTGCTGATGACGGGCACGCCGATGGGGCTGCTCGAACGGTGCCACGCCTACAAAGAGAAAAAAGCCCGCGGCGTCACCGCCGATGCCGGGCTCTTCACCTACCCCGTGCTGATGGCCGCCGACATCCTCGCTTACGATTCGCAGCTCGTCCCCGTCGGCCAGGACCAAGTCCAACACATCGAGGTCTGCCGCGACATCGCCGGGACCTTTAACCACCAATTCGGCGAAACCTTCGTCTTGCCCAACGCCAAAACGCTCGCCCACGGCGCCAAGGTCCCCGGGACCGATGGCCAAAAAATGAGCAAAAGCTACGACAATACCCTGCCGCTGTTCGGCGACGTCAAAGCGATCCGCAAACAGATCATGCGGATCGTCACCGATAGCCGCCCGGTCGACCAGCCGAAGGAGCCGGACGACGACCACCTCTTCCAGCTCTATCGCCTCTTCGTCGGACCCGCGGAGACCGAATCGATGGCGGCGATGTACCGCCGCGGCGGCTTCGGTTACGGCGAAGTCAAAAAGGGGGTCGCCGACGCCAGCGAGGCCTTTTTCGCCGATGCCCGCGCCCGCCGCTTCGACCTGGAAAAAAACCTCGACTACGTCCACCAATGCCTCGCCCACGGCTCCGACCGCGCCCGCCAGGTCGCCGCCTCGGTCGTCGGCCGGGCCAAACAAGCCTGTGGGTTGACCCCGTCATGAATGTCGTTGGCATCGGCACCGAAATCATCGAATGCGTCCGGATCGCCAAAATGATCGAACGCCACGGCGAACTCTTCCTGGAACGGGTCTACACCCCCGGGGAGGTCGATTTTTGCAGCCAAAGGAGCTCCCCGATCCAGCACTACGCCGCCCGCTGGGCCGCCAAAGAAGCGGTCGTCAAAGCGATCTGCGGCCGCGGTAACGGCGTCCGTTGGGACCAGATCGAAATCCCCGGCGAACCCGGCAGGGAACCCCACGTGCGGCTCCATGGCCGCGCCTCCGCTTGGGCCGACCGCATGGGGGTCACCGAAGTCCGCCTGACCCTGGCTAGCTGCCGGACCCACGCCACCGCCTTCGCCATCGCCCTCTCCCCCCGTCCCATCTCCTGACCTCAAATGTCCTGGCCTCACCCTTACTGGCCTCAAACGTCCGCCCCGCCAGCCCACCCCCCACGCACACGCTCCCCAAGCCCCTCCAACCCCCGATTTGGGATCACAACGTCGATGCCTTACCGAGTCCTTTTCGTCTGCATGGGAAATATCTGCCGCTCGCCGGCCGCCGAAGCGGTCTTGCAACAAGCGATCGACCGATCGGGCTTAGCGATCAAGGTCGATTCGGCCGGCACGCACCATTTTCAAATCGGCAACCCGGCTGACCCCCGCATGCGGGCCGCCGGACAGGCCCGCGGCTACGACCTGACGTCCATCGCCCGCCAAGTCACCCGCGAAGACCTCGCCCCCGATCGCTTCGATTGGGTCGTCGCGATGGACCGCGATAACCTCGACCACCTCCAACGCCTCGCCCCCCAGCCCGCCACCCGGGTCTTGCTGCTCAGCGAATTCCTTGACGATTCCTGGCCCGAAGATGTCCCCGACCCCTATTACGGCGGCCCCGAGGGGTTCGAAGAGGTCCTCGATATGCTCGAAGCCGCCATCCCCGAACTCGTGCGGCGCATAACGGCCGAATCGATTTGATCGGTTGATCGGCTTTGCGCGGATGGATCGGTTCCGACGGTTCGTCCGCTTCGTCCGTTTCCCCGGGTTCGAGCGGTTCCCGCGGTTTTTCCAATCGCTCCGCCCGCAAATCACCATCCGACGGAATCTTCGGCAAACCGCCTGTTCCCGATGAATCGGTCGCACCGATAACTCCTTCCGCTCCGATGTTTCGCTCGCCACGGATGGCGGCTCACCACGGGGTAAACCGGGCGGACGCGGTCCCGCCCATCAACGTCTCCGGCCCGACCCCTCGCAATCCCGCCCGAGGTCGGGCGGCGGCGTAGATGCCTGCCGCTTCAAGGATGATCGAGCGATGAGACCCCAAATCGTGATGGCCCTGCTGGCGGCCGGTTGCTGGCACTTGGCTCTCCCCACCCAAAACGCCTCGGCCCAGTTCCCCTACTGGCGAAACGTCCCCGTGCGGCCCAATTTCGACCTGATCCCCCCGCTGGGAAACCGACTCCCCCTCTCCTACCGCGCCCGCTACAACCGACCGAGCTACTACGCCGGCAAGATCGCCTACTGGATCGAACCGTCGAGCCAAGAGGCGATGGCCTGGGAAAAATCGTATCGCGCAGGTCGCTACGAAAAGAAACACACGCCCCGCCACGAGGACTACTACGTCTATCCCAAGCCATGGGAAGTCCTCGGCCAAGGCCCCCGCCGCAACCCCAACCCGCCCGCCGACGACCCGAACCGCCGCAACGTGCTGGATGACGAGGAGCCGTCACCCTCCGACGAAACCGCCGACCCCGCCAAGGACGCCGACGCCGCGAAGGATGCGCTCGAGCCGAAGGCCGACACCCCCGAAGCCGACGAATCGAAAGCCGACGCCGACGCGAAAGATCCGGGCACCCAAGCCGAACTCGTCCCCCCAAACCCGACACCTGCTGACTTAAGGGGGCTCCTCGCCGAACCCAAAGCCGCGCCCGCACCCCCAGAACCTGGCTTGCCCCAGGTCGATCTCCCGGCCCCGGCCACACCGACGATCAATCCGCCGAACTGAGCCCGATCCCTTAAAAACGGCCCGGTCACCCGAAAACGGCCCGGTCCGCAGGGGTTCTCGCGGTACGGAATCGGATCGCTACAATATCCGCGATCCTTATTTCTTCTCCGTCTTGCGCAGAGCCCACATGTTGCGTATCGCCTCCCTGATGTTTTCCGGTTGGGGCCGGCTGGTTGCCTTCGGCGTCGCGATCGGTGGGATCGTGACCGCCACCCCCGCCTCGGCCCAACTTTCGCCCGAGCGGATCGGTTCGCTGCTGTCGGCGAGCGAATCGGCAACCCGATCGCTCGATACCCGCGACCCATCGACGGCCAAGCCGTTTCCGTCGGCCAAGGTCGAAGCTTCCAAGACGCTCGAAGCGATCGACGGCGTGGCGAACCACTTCGCCCCTCGCACCAGCGGCGAAAACTTCGCCAACTGGATGAACTTCCTGCAGACCGAACGGCTCGCCAAGGCGATCCGTGACGGCGCCGATCGCAAAGTGATCGAAGAAGCCGCTCGCCGGGTCCGCGGCCGCCTGATCGGCCGCCACACCGGGCTCGAACTCCCAGCCCTGGCCCGGCTTCGCGATCAGACCGAAGAACTGCTCGGGGCACTCCGCTTCGAGGACGAAAAGGGCTCCGTCGCCCTCGTCCGCCAAGAAGCCGAGGCCCTTCAAAAACGCCTCCGCGACCTCGACCCGATCCCCGCGCCCCAGGACGCCGCCGCGATCTCCGCGATCGTGCACCTCCTCGAACACTCGGACCAATTCCCGTCGCTCGTCAGCCAATTCCGATCGGCCTTCTCCCAGCCGAACCTCGTGGTCACGGTCGATGGCCAAGTGATCGAACAGGCCGTCGCCCGCGCGGTCGACCAGAACCGCCCCGTCCGCGATTGCATCCTCGGCACCACCGTCGTCGGGACCGGTCGTCTCCAGGGGAACGTCACCGGCAAGCTCCTCCCCAGCCGCGGCAGCGTCCAACTGCAGGTCGTGATGAACGGCTTTTTCAACAGCAACACCGTCGGCCACAACCGCGGCGTCCGCCTCCCGACCGTCTCCCGCGGCCAGGTGAATGCCCAACGCAGCGTCTGGATCGACGAACGGGGCGTTCGGCTCTCGCCGACATCCGCTTCGGCCGCCGTCGACAGCACGATCACCTCGATCCAACACCCGCTGCGGATCGTCCGCCGCATCGCCCGCAACCGCGCCGCGCAGCAACAACCCCAAGCCGAAGCGATCGCTAGCGAGCGGCTCCGGTCCCAAATCTCGCGCGAGTTCGACAACCAAACGTCCCAGGTCGCGACCTCGCGCGGCCAACTCGCGAACTTTGACAATCGTCTCGCCCAAGGCCGGATGATGCTCAAACGTTTTCACCTCAGCGAACCGACGCGTCAAATCGGGTCGAACTCAAACAGCGTCTTCCTCGAAGCGACCCTGCGCGAAGCGACTCAGCTCGCCGCTTGCAACCCGCCCCCCGCCCCCGACTCGCTCCGCAGCACCCCCCTCTTCACCGCATCGGTCGCGCCGACGATCCATTACGACCAGTACGGCAACCAAATCTCGGTCGTCTCCCACGTCGCCGCATCGCCCCGCCCGCTGGCGACGCTCCAACTGCACGAATCGCTCGTCGACAACGTCGCGACCCGGATCCTCGCCGGCCGCACCCTGACCGGGAAAGAGATCGATCAATTGTTAGCCCAAGCCGGCAGGCCGATGCCCGCCAAGGTGAACAAGCCCACTTCTGCCGACAGCACCGCCTCGGGCGATCGCGACAACAACAAGGACGATGACGAGAACTTCGAGATCGATTTTTCGAACTTTCGCCCGGTCGTCTTCGAGCTGCGTGACCAGAAGGTTCGCGTCGGGATCCGCGGCACGCGATTCAAACAGGGTGAGCGCGAATTGAAACGGCCGGTCGAGATCACGACGGAGTACACCCCGGCGCGGATGGACAACGGCCAGATGTTGCTGGTCCGATCGGACAAGGTCGATGTCGAATTCCCCGGGACGCGTCGCACGGTGCAGCAGATCGCGCTGCGTCGCGCGATCGAAAAGAGTTTTTCGGGACGATTCCCGGAGACGCTGTTGGACCGACCGATCGCGGTCCCTTCAACGGTCCAGGCCGAGAACCTTCGCGGCCGAGTCTTCCAACCCGCGCTAATCGACGCCCGCGACGGCTGGATGTCGATCGGCCTCCGCTGACAAACGCCCAAGCCCCTTCGCCCCTCGCCGCCGGTCGACTTCTCTCCACCCTCGACCGAATTGCTACTACGCTCCCTCCGGGATCGGCAAACCGCAATTAAAATCCGCCAATCGTAGCGGCACGGCGCGAGCCGTCCGGTGTCACTTGCAACCGCACTACGTTAGCGGCACGGCGCGAGCCGTCCGGTGTCACTTGCAAGCCCGCTTTTGCGATCGGTTGCCAAGCTCGGGGTCGTACCCGAGATTCGGGATTCGACCGCCGAGCGGGTCGCATGAGTTTGCCCTTACGCCGGATTGAATTCCCCGCAAAATCGGGTGCG
>JBEIRZ010000515.1:0-2765 GCA_040375695.1 Planctomycetaceae bacterium | reverse complement strand
GCCGCCTCCCTTGCCACCACCGCCCTCGCCGCCTCCCTTGCCGCCGCCTCCATCGCCACCACCACGTCCGCCACCTCCGAGCCCACCGCCCTCGCCACCGCCGCCCTCGCCTCCGCCCTCTCCGCCGCCCTCGCCACCACCATGTCCCCCACCGCACCCGCCGGATGCGCGATCCGGTCGTTCGCCGCCATCACGTCCTTTTGCGCAACGACCTGAGTGCCGATCGGATAGATCCACGGACGGTTCATCAAGCTTTGTTCTCTTCTTCAACCTTCGATCGGTTCGGAGCGTTCCGGAGTGGCCAACGCGATCGCTCGCGACAGCGCAGCCCATCGCAACAACCGCTAACGCAGCCCTTCCTCATGCAACTGCCGCAGGCGCTGGACGGTCTCGGGCTCCGCTTCCGCAAGGTTCATCTGCTCCGCGGGATCGCTTCGCAAATCGACGAGAAAATTCTCGACCACTTTCCCTTTCACGTCTCCCGCCCCCGTGTCCCGTGACCGACCGATCAATTTCCAATCCCCCAATCGCACCGCCCAATCGGCCATCGCCCCTTCCCCCACCTGCCAATGCAACGCTTCCTGCTCATGAGGCGATGCGACCTCACCATCGCGCAGCACCGCGACGACGCTCCGTCCATCGAGCTCCCTCGACGGCAATCGAACGCCGGTCAATTCGGCAAGCGTCGGTAACCAATCGCAAGCGTGCGTCACATGGTCGCGTGATTGATCCTGCGGGATCTGCCCCGGCCAAGCGATGATCGCGGGCAATCGGATGCCCCCTTCAAAGAGGCTAAATTTCGCCCCGCGGTATCGACCGGAACTCCCGCCGCCACCATGGGCACGCTCTTCCGTCGAATGGCCGTTGTCGCTTTGAAAGACGACGATCGTTTCGTCGCTAAGCCCGCTCGCTTCCAAGTGGGCCAAGACTTTTCCCAACCGTTCGTCCTGGGCGGCGAGGAACGCGGCATAAAGGCTGCGCGGGTAAGGGAGCCCTTTAAAATGTTCGAGCCACTTGGCGTCACCCTGGTACGGGTAATGCGGCGTGTTGAGCGCGTAATAGATAAAAAACGGGCGATCGCGATTCCGATCGATGAACCCGATCGCCTCGCGGGCCATCAGCTCCGGAAAAAACTCGCCGTCATGAAACGCCTCGACCCCGTTCCGCCACAAATCATGGACGTTGGGCCCGCCCCAGTAAAAAAAGTGCGAATAATTATCGATGCAACCGCCCATGTGGCCGAAGCTGTGGTCGAAGCCTTGTGCCCGAGGCGACGTTTCCGGGGTGTAACCCAAATGCCACTTGCCGATCTGGGCCGTCGCGTACCCCGCGTCGCGAAACATTTCGGCCATCGTCACCTCATTGGGCGGCAACGCTCCTTTGCCCCCTTGCTGCGAAGCGCAATTCCCCGGCACCCCGGCCCGCACCGGCCAACGCCCCGTCAACATCCCCGCCCGCGATGGCGAACAGACCGGCGCCGCCGAATAAAACTGCGTGAACCGCACCCCTCGCTTCGCCAACGCATCGGTGTGCGGCGTTACCAAATCGGTGGCACCATAGCACCCCAGGTCAACGCTCCCTTGGTCGTCCGCCATGATGAACAATACATTCGGCCGCTTCACTTCGGCCGCCAATGCCTGATGACAAAAGGCCAACAAGACGCATCCGATCACGCGCAGCCCCATCACTCGCCCCCCTCGTTTTCGACACCGCCACGCCGCGCGCCGTCTCGCTCCGGCTGCGCGTTATTTCGCCGCGGCTGGCCCCCCGCCCCCGGCCGGGCACCACGGCGGTTCAAATACCCTTGATACTCCCAGCGCTTGCCCCACTCGCCCAGATACGGCTGGTAATCGGGTGCCGTCGACCAATCGACCGACGGCAAATCGGGTGGCGCGACGCGTCCTTCGGGGTAATCTTTCCCTGCGAAACTCGCATCGACCCCGCGGTCCCATTCCAACAATTGGCTTCGCATCCGGGCATAAACCTCAGGCAACTCACCGCTCAAGTCACGCGATTCCTGCGGGTCATCGATCAAGTCATAAAGCTGAAACCGGTCCGATCGTACCCCCTCGGTGACCAGCTTGTACCGATCATCGACCAAGGCCCGTTTCGAATGATGCCGAAAACCGATCGGCGCCCCACGCTCCTCAAGCGGTTGTTCAAAAAGCGGCTTCAAACTGATCCCATCGATCGGCTTGACCATCGCCTCGTCAGTGAACCCGACGATCGCTCGAATCGTGGGGAACAGGTCCATCACACACGCGGGAAAGTCGGTAACGCGGGGCTTGATCACCATCGGCCATTCGATGATCCCGGGGACGCGTATCCCCCCTTCATAAAGGCTCCCTTTAAACCCACGCAAGTCCCCAACAGTCCCCGGCGAAATGTTCGGCAACCCGCCGTTGTCGCTGCAAAAGACGAGCAGCGTGTTGTCGGCGATCCCCATCTCGCGAAGCCCCCTTCGCAACGTCCCGATGCTGCGATCCATCGCGACCAGCTCGCCATAATGGTTCGCCGAGGCGTCATCGAGATCGCCGAATGCCGCCTTGTCGGCGTCGAGCGATTTGAAGGGGCTGTGCGGCGACCCGAACCAGATCACCGCGAAGATCGGCTGATCGCCCCCGCGATGTCGATCGATGAATTCGATCGCGTGTGCACCCGCGATCTCGGACGAATCCCCCGTCGCCTCTTCCACCTGCCCCGCGCGGCGCATAAGCGGGTCGAGGTCAAAAAAATTCGATCCCGAAACCCAGTCGTCAAAGCCG
>JBEIRZ010000279.1:0-6108 GCA_040375695.1 Planctomycetaceae bacterium | reverse complement strand
GATATCGTCGCGTTCACCGACTCCGGACGTAGCGTCGGGAGCTCGGTCGGCCGCATGTCGATCGGCGAGACCGGGATGTCTTCGATCTCTTGATCATTGGCGGCCTGTCGCATCAACAGGTAAAGCCCCCCGATCAATCCCCACGCGGCGGTGACGCCAAACGCCAACGGCAATCGCGACAGTATCCCCTCGACCAGCGACGCGAATTCCGGGAATCGGCTCCCCCACCCGACCGATGCGTCGACCACCGCCGACGCCGACCCAACAAGCATCTCGCCGGCAAAGAGCATCAGCTTGACGAGCAACCAACAGACGCCGCCGTAAATCACCAAATGCACCGGGCGGCGCAACAGGTACTCGTAACCGCGCGATAACGCATCAAAAAAATCTTCTTGCTTTTCGATCGCTGCCCCCGCCAAACCCAAGGGCACCGCGACCCACGCCCCCGCAAAGATCACCCCCGCGACGATCGCAAACGGCACCGCCAGAACGGCCAACATCAAGACCGGGATCGGCCCGATCGGCAAATCGGCGATCCACGCCGCCACCTTGCCGATCAACCCCAACACCACCCCGATCGCGCCGACCATCAGCAGCGGAGAAAGGACCACGCCCAAGAGCGTCACGACCCGCCCACGGATCACGCCGAAATGATTCAAGAACGCCTGCGGCCTCCCGGCGGCATAACAAGCCCCCGCCCGCGCCGCCAACGACACCGGGACGACCCACACCAACGCCAGGATCAATACCGCGAGCAACCCCCACCACGGCCCCAACTCCACGATCTGGTCGGTCACTTCGCTAAACGGCCAACTCGATATCCCGCCGATCCCAGCATTACCACTCAATTTCGAAACGTCCGTCACCCACACCTCAGCCGTCCGCATGTCCCCAACCGGAACGTCCATCATCGCGATGTCGACCCCCTTGCCGTCGAACACACTCGCGTCCTGCGATTCCTGACCACCATCACCGCCATGTCCCGCGTCCGCATCGAACCCCCGCGACGCCCGGGAAAGGACGAAAAAAACGAGCTCTTGGACCGCCAGCGTCAACCACGCCAACCCCACATGGATCGGCGACCCCGCGACGCGCAACGACTCGACCAGCACCAGCGCCGGGATGGCATCTCGCCATCGCCGCACCCGTTGCAGCACGCCGCTCTCCAGCCGATTTCCTTCAAAAACCTCGCTCATGCCCGAAATCGTACCGCTTGAAGCCACCCGCGGGAAGCGACATCCCCCCAGCCGGCCGGCGCCACATCGCCGCCCGGCGAGCGCGACCCGGCCGGCCCGGTCATACCCTCGACACATTTCCGGCGGTCGTGATAATCGACACTCGCGTAACCAAGACAACCGGACAGCCAAATCGCCGGTGGTGAAATAGCGCCCTTTCGAACAAACCCCTGACGCCCACTTTAAACGCTCGAGCAGAACCGATGGCCAAGAAAACGATCGATGACGTCGCCGTTGCCGGCAAAACCGTGCTGATGCGAGTCGACTTCAACGTCCCGCTGGACGACCACGGCGTGATCACCGACGACCGCCGGATCCGGATGGCACTGCCGAGCATCCACAGCGTCATCGATCGCGGCGGCAAGTTGATCCTGATGAGCCACCTCGGTCGCCCCAAAGGGGAAGGGAACGATTCGAAATATTCGCTCGCCCCAACCGCCAAACGGCTCGGCGAATTGCTCGGCACCCCCGTCCATTTCGCCAAGGACACCATCGGCGATGACGCCCACGCCCACGCTTCGAAGCTGAATGCGGGCGAGGTCCTCGTCCTCGAAAACGTCCGCTTCCACCCGGGCGAACAGAAGGGTGACACCGCCTTCGCCGCGAAACTCGCCGCGCTGGCCGACATCTATTGCAACGACGCCTTCGGCACCTGCCACCGCACCGACGCCTCGATGGTCGCCGTCCCCCAAGCGATGGCCGGCAAGCCACGCGTCGTCGGACACCTCGTCGGCAAAGAGATCGCCTACCTCAGCGACGCCATCAGCTCTCCCGTCCGCCCCTTCGTCGCGATCCTCGGCGGGGCCAAAGTCAGCGACAAGATCCTGGTCATCGAAAACCTCCTCGGGATCTGCGACAAGGTGATCATCGGCGGCGCGATGGCCTACACCTTTTCGCTCGCCCAAGGTGGCAAGGTCGGCGGCAGCCTCGTCGAACCGGACAAGGTCGAACTCGCCAAAGAACTGCTCCGCAAGGGTGGCGATAAGCTGATGTTGCCGGTCGATACCCACTGCGGCGATGCCTTCAAAGGGAGCTGCAACAAACAGGTCGTCAAAGCGGGCGAAATCCCCGACGGCTGGGAAGGTTTCGACATCGGCCCCGCCTCCGCCGAACTCTTCGCCAAGACGATCCTGTCGGCCAAGACCGTCGTCTGGAACGGCCCGATGGGCGTCTTCGAAATGCCTCCCTTCGACGAAGGGACACGCCGCGTCGCCCAAGCCGTCGCCGACAGCGACTCGACCAGCATCATCGGCGGCGGGGATAGCGCCGCAGCCATCGAACAGCTCGGCTTCGCCGACCGCGTCAGCCACGTCAGCACCGGTGGCGGCGCAAGCCTTTCGATGCTCGAAGGCGAACGCTTCGTCGCCGTCGATATCCTCGACGAGAAGTGATCCAAAACCCTATCGACTTCGCGGCGATGCGTGAAACACATCATCCATCGCCGCACCGCAACTCGAAATCTTATAGTTAGATTCGCGACACATAAAAATCTCGTACAGAATCTCATACGCGAATTCTCGACGCATAAGAATCTCATACTTAACGGCTCTACAAATAAGATTTTCATCTTATAATAATCTGTATAATAAGCCGCCGCGCGAAACAGCTCGATCAGATCCGTGATCAAAACTTCGTGTGTAGCTTTTTCTCGATGATCGATTCGCGATTAAAAACTCTTCTTCCACGCCGCGGGTTCGTCTTTCGCGTCGCGATCGGTTAGAATCCTGCTTGATGAATCGGACGGCGGAACGATTCGGGCCCATTACTTGCCCTTTCCTCTTACACACGCCTGAATGACCGCGCACCCCAACCCCGATCGGACCCCAGAGCACCCTTCGTTCCCCACGCTCGAAGACGAGCGTCTGTACCGCAGCCAGCGGCGGCTCGAAAATTGGCTGCGATGGGGACCCTACCTCTCCGAACGCCAATGGGGCACCGTTCGCGAAGATTACTCGCAAGGTGGCGGCGGCGATAACCCTTGGTCCTACCTGACGCACGACCACGCCCGCAGCCGCGCCTACCGCTGGGGCGAAGACGGCCTGATGGGGATCTGCGACCGCGAATGCCGGCTCTGCTTTTCCTTCGCGCTCTGGAACGGCCGCGACCCGATCCTCAAGGAACGCCTCTTCGGCCTCACCGGCCCCGAAGGGAACCACGGCGAAGACGTCAAGGAACTCTACTACTACCTGGACAGCACGCCGACCCACAGCTACATGAAGGCGCTCTACAAGTACCCGCAAGCGAAGTTCCCCTACGAACCCTTGACCCACGAGAACCGCCATCGCGGACGGCACGCCCCCGAATTGGAACTCCTCGATAGCGGCGTCTTCGACGAAAATCGCTACTTCGATATCCAAGCCGAATACGCCAAGGCATCCCCCGACGACATCCTGATCCGCTTGACGATCGACAACCGCGGCCCCCAACCGGCCGTGCTGCATGCCCTGCCACAACTCTGGTTCCGCAACGTTTGGGTCTGGCAGAGCACCGACGAACTCTGCACCACCCGCCCGTCACTGCGGTTGTCCGATGGCGTGATCACCGCCCGACACGACACCCTCGGCGAACACCTCTTCACCGTCGACCAATCGGGCGACGACCAATGGGCCTGGCTCTTTACCGACAACGAGACGAACCCCAACCGCCACCCCGGGGCACCTTCGGCCGGCGATTATTTCAAGGACGCCTTTCACGAATACGTCGTCGGCGGCGCGACCCATGTCATCAACCCGTCGCAGCGCGGTACCAAGGCGGCGGCCTACCTGCTGATGGTCATCCCCGCGGGGGGCAGGCGCGTCCTGAGGATGCGTTTGACCCGCGAAACTGTCCTCCCCCCCGAAGCCCGCACACCCAGTGGCAAACCGCGCCCCAAAGTTTTTCGCGAACGCGCCTTCAACGATTTCGACGCGATCTTCGAAGCCCGCATCCGCGACGCACAGGAGTACTACGACAACCGGATCGAGCCGATCCATTCTCCCGATCGCCGCCAAATCATCCGCCAAGCCTACGCGGGGCTCCTCTGGACGAAACAGTTCTATCACTACGTCGTCAGCACGTGGCTAAGCGGCGACCCCGCCTGGCCCGCCGAAGACGAAGCACGCCGCAAAGGGCGAAATTCCGATTGGAAACACCTCTTCAATCGCGACATCATCTCGATGCCCGACAAGTGGGAATACCCCTGGTACGCGGCCTGGGACAGCGCCTTCCACATGATCCCGATGGCGCATCTCGATATCGGCTTCGCCAAAGAACAATTGCTGCTGTTCCTTCGCGAATGGTACATGCACCCCAACGGCCAAATCCCGGCTTACGAATGGCAATTGTCCGACGTAAACCCTCCGGTCCACGCCTGGGCCGTTTGGCACGTTTACAAGACTTCCGGTCCCGTCGGCGGCCGCGATAAAGAATTCCTCGCCCGCTGCTTCCAAAAGCTGACGGTCAACTTCACTTGGTGGGTCAACCGCAAAGACCCCCAAGGCCGAAACATCTTCGCCGGCGGCTTCCTCGGGCTCGATAACATCGGCGTTTTCGACCGCAGCAAACCGCTCCCGGGTGGGCACCTCGAACAGGCCGATGGCACCGCGTGGATGGCGTTCTACTGCGCCGCGATGCTCCGGATCGCGCTCGAACTCGCCGAGGATAGCGTCGCCTACGCCGATATGGCGAGCAAGTTCTTCGAACATTACGTCGCGATCGCCGAGGCGATGAATTCGCTCGACGGCTCCGGCCTATGGGACGAGGCCGATGGCTTTTATTACGACCACCTTTACGTCGATAACCGATCGATCCCGATGCGGGTCCGCTCGATGGTCGGCCTGATCCCGCTCTTGACCGGCGTGATCATCGATGACGCCGTGATCAGCAAACTTGACGGGTTCCGCAAACGGACCGCCTGGTTCCTCGCCAATCGCCAGACCCACCTGTCGAAACACATGACCTACATGGAACATGTCGACGAACAGGAGACGGGTCGCACCAACCGGGCCTTCCTCGCGATCCCTTCCCAGGACCGATTCCGCAAACTCCTGTCGGTGATGCTCGACGAGAAAGAATTCCTGTCGCCGTTCGGCATCCGCAGCCTCTCCGCGGTCCACCGCGATGCCCCCTTCGTCTTCGATTTCGGCGGCCAACGGAACGAAGTCCGCTACGTCCCCGGCGAAAGCGACAGCGGCCTCTTCGGCGGTAACAGCAATTGGCGCGGCCCGATCTGGTTCCCGCTCAACTTTTTGCTGATCCAAGCCCTCAAGCGTTATCACACGTTCTACGGCGATTCGTTCCAAGTCGAATGCCCGACCGGCTCCGGGAAAATGATGTCGCTCCGCCAAGTCGCGCTGGAACTCGAACGCCGCCTGATCTCGATCTTCGAACCGTCCCAACAAGGCCGCCGCCCCGCCCATGGCGAAGAGCCCCGCTATTCGAAAGACCCCCACTGGCGCGACCTCGTCCTGTTTTACGAATACTTCCACGCCGATACCGGCCTGGGGCTGGGCGCCAGCCACCAAACGGGCTGGACAAGCCTCGTCGCGACGATGCTCCACAGCCAAGCCCGCAACGGCCGCGGCCGCGCCGACTCCGGCCTCTGAGCCCCGATTTTTGATGGCTCTCTTGATCGCAAAAGCCCTATCGCGTTACGCTCGGTTCGGTAAACGACGCCCGTCGGCGGCGTCGGTCGGTTTCCCTCAGGAGTTCCTCCCCATGCTGTCACGCCACGCGTTCCTCTTGCTCGTCGCTTCCGGTGCCCTCCTGTCGCTTGGCCCCGCACAGGCCCAAGAAGCCCGTCGCGAAGCGCCCGAAATCAACGTCGAACAACTCTCCAAACTCCTCGCCGACCCCGAAGCGATGAAAAAGACCGTCGTCGTCGACGTCCGCAGCG
>JBEIRZ010000579.1:0-2215 GCA_040375695.1 Planctomycetaceae bacterium | reverse complement strand
CCTGACGTTGTTGCTTTCGTACCCCGAATCGAAGGAGCACTTTGCCAACCTGCGGACGATAATCGTCGATGAGTGGCATGAGTTGATCGGCACGAAGCGTGGGATTCAGACCGAATTGGCGTTAGGTCGGCTACGCGCGATCGCGCCGCGGGCGACGCGATGGGGCGTGAGCGCGACGCTGGGGAATCTCGACGAGGCGCTGCGGTGTCTGGTCGGTTCGTCAGGTGATCTCGATTCGGCGAAGATCGTCCATGGTGGCAACCGAAAGAAAGTCGTGCTCGATTCGGAGTTGCCGCCGACGATCGAGCGTTTTCCGTGGGCGGGTCATTTGGGGATGACGATGTCGCGGCAGGTCGCGGCTCGGATCGAAGGGGCCTCGTCGACGCTCGTTTTCACCAACACCCGCAACCAGACGGAGCTTTGGTATCAGGAGTTGTTGCGATGCCGGCCCGATTGGGCGGGTTTGATCGCGCTGCATCACGGATCGCTCGACAATCACGTGAGGACGTGGGTCGAAGACGCGATGCGCGACGGCAAATTGAAGGCGGTCGTTTGCACCAGCAGTCTTGATCTGGGGGTCGATTATTCGGCGGTCGAGCAGGTGTTGCAGGTCGGGAGTCCGAAGGGAACGGCGAGGCTGTTGCAGCGGGCGGGTCGGAGCGGTCATCAGCCGGGTGCGACGAGCCGTTTAACGTTCATCCCGACGCACGCGTTGGAACTGATCGAATTGGCGGCGGCCCGTCGGATGATGAAGGCCGGGGCGATCGAATCGCGACCGCCGCTTCGTAAGCCGCTCGATTGTCTTGCCCAACACGCCGTTACGAGGGCGTTGGCGAAACCCTACACCCGCGACGAATTGCTGGCGGAGCTTCGCGACACGCACGCCTATCGCGACCTGGAACCCGAAGAGCTCGATTGGGCTTTAAAATTCGTGGTGCAGGGTGGCGATTCGCTGCGGGCCTATCCCGAATTTCACCGCGTGGCGGTAAGCGACGGGTTGCATGAAGTGACCGACACGAGGGTCGCGCGGTTGCACCGGATGGCGATCGGGACGATCACCAGCGACGTGTCGGTGAAGGTGCAGTACCTCAAGGGGGCGACGATCGGGAGCGTCGAGGAATCGTTCGCTTCGAAATTGAAACGAGGCGATCGTTTTTTGCTCGCAGGACGTCTCGTCGAATTGGTGCAGATCCGCGAGGCGGTCGCGTACGTCCGCAAGGCGAAGGGGACCCCGAACGCGGTGCCGAGGTGGATGGGTGGGCGGATGCCGCTATCGACACAATTGGCCGACGGCGTGCGTCAATTGCTCGATGAGGCGAGCCGTGGGATGCTGCACGAACCGGAACTCGAAGCGATCGGTCCGATCCTCGAAGTGCAAGCCGCATGGAGCTCTATCCCGAGGATCGACGAGCTGCTGATCGAGACGTTCGAAGATCGAGGCGTTTTCCATGCGTGCGTTTATCCTTTTGAGGGGCGGCTCGTGCATGAAGGTTTGGCGGCGGTGCTCGCGCATCACTGGAGCCGTCAACGACCGAGTTCGTATTCGATCGCGGTGAACGATTACGGTTTCATCATTTCGTCGAGCCATCCGATCGAGACGAATTGGTCGGGGTTGGCGGCGATTTGGTCGGGGCCAAGCTTGGAAGAAGAGATCGCGAGCACGGTGAACGCGACGGAGATGTGCAAGCGTCAGTTTCGTGAGATCGCGCGGATCGCGGGGTTGATCCATGGCGGGATCCCGGGGCAACCGAAGCGGGCGAAGCACTTGCAGGCGTCGGCGAACATGTTTTTTGATGTCTTTAGCGAGTATGACCCGGAGAACCTGTTGTTGCGTCAGGCCCGTCGCGAGGTTTTCGAATTGCAATTCGAGCTCGGCCGTTTGCGGGCGACGGCGGAGCGGATCGCGGGATTGAAATTGGTCGTGCAGCCGCTCCGCAAACCCACACCGCTGGCCTTTCCGCTCTTTATCGAAAAGATGCGCGACCGATTATCGAGCGAATCGTTGGCCGATCGGGTGCGGAGGATGCAAGCGGCGTTGGAAGTGGAGGCGAGCCGAACGCTGGGTGCGACCGATCCGCCGGGACGCGATAACAAGCGGTCGAGGTCACGTTCGCAGAAAGGTCAAGGCGATTCGGTCAAAGGTGCCGACCCGGCTGTGTCCGACCCGGTTGTGTCCGAGCCGGCTGTGTCCGACCCGATTGAGTCCGAGCCGGTT
>JBEIRZ010000549.1:0-2439 GCA_040375695.1 Planctomycetaceae bacterium | reverse complement strand
TCAGGATCCGTCGATTTACGTCCACCCCACCGATACGGCGGTCTTTCGACTCACGGCCGAAGAAGATCCCGACCGGTGGGCGATAGCTCAGATCGTCGCCGCCGACGGTCCGTATTTTGGAGCCGATCGCCGGGAAACGCTCATAAAAATACTGCACCGCGATTGCTTGCACCCGCTTAAAGAGTGTGACGAAATCGCCGCGGCTTATCACTGTTCGACGGACTTGGGGGATGGCGACGGGCTGCCAGGGTGGATTTTCAACCCGTTCACGCAATCGCTTGACGGATGGGAAGTTGAAGCGACCCTAGACGAATCTTTAACCGGCCTGGACGGAACCGGATCGGCCGAATTTCTAAAGGTCCGGTCAACATATCCTCATGTCTTGGAGCCTCCGGGGATCGACGAATCCCGAAAAATCCAATTCCACAACCCCTGGCGGGTCGATGGCGTTTGCGGATCGCCGGTAATTCTGCAACTTGTGACCGACGCCTGCCGGCCGCCGGTGGATGGGAACGGCGAAGAAATAACGTCCTGTGGGTATTCGTCCGATCCTCAGCCCCGGTGGGAAATTCGAGAAGCGGCCCGAAGAAAAGCACGGTTTATTCTTTTCGAGTACACCGGCGCAACTCCGGAAATCCTCGATTTCTGGCACGGTGAAGATCCCGAATCGTGCGGCGACCCCGTAAACGTAGTCTACCCGCTTGGCGAACCGTGCGAACCGTGTAACGTTTTCGCCAGTTACGACCCGCATTCCGACGTCTATTTGGCCCACGCCACCCGGTCCGCGATGCTCGGCGACCCGATCGCTATGGACGTTTTAAATTCGGTCGCTTATGACGATACGGGGTGTGCGATTAACTACGTCCGCCAGCAAATACAAGCGTTCCCGTGTGGATCGGAGCCGGAACTAGGGACAACGGAGCCGGAATTGGCAGAATTGAACGTCGTGACGAATGCCGATCTGGTCCCTCCGGTCCCGGCCTGCGAAGGTTACGCGACTTATACGTGGAATCCAGCGACTAGCCAATGGTCGCTGACAACGCCCTGCGCGTCCGGGTGCGAATCGACGGCCCCCACGTCGCCGCCGGATAATCCAGGATCGCCCGCTGCGGTTCAGTCGCCTTGCACGAACCCGGAAAACAACCCCGCGGCACCTGGCTACCTGGCATTTACTAGGGCATCAATTCTTGTTTGTGGCTATACTGCCATTTCCCCCGCCACGATTCAACTCGCCGAATGCGAACCCGATCCCGGTTATTAAGAGGAAAAAATGGCTGTCGTTGTCAACACGAATCTTCAGGTCCAGGTCACTAGCAGTAGCGCGATCAAGACCGGGACGATTCAGCCCGAGTCTACGACCGTCAATTCGACCAGCGACATTGCTGCGGAAGTCGTCAACGTCGTGGGAACGACCGAAGCGACGATTGATACCGGGTCGGTGACCGATCCCGGAATGCTGATCATCAAAAATCTGTCGACTACCGCGACGGTCGAAGTCGGGAGACAAATTTCAAGCGCGTTCGTCGCCGTGATGGGGTCGCTTCGCGCTGGTGATCCGGCGATGGTTTTACCCTATGTCGACCCCGATCTTATCCAACTCAAGGCGTCCGCGGCCTCGACGAATGTCCGCGTCACCGCGATTAAGATAGTCGCCCCAGCGTAATGCCCGACGCCCTTATCACCGTCGGCGGATTGCCCTTGATCGTCAATGGCGATTCGCTGACGACGGATCCGGACTGCTGCTGTTACTACCCGCCCCCGCCGTCGTGCCCCCCGTGCTGCATTCGCGTCAATTGGGGAGAGTTCGATGACGACGGGAACTTGGCGGGGACCGAAGTCGTCGGCGAAGTCGAAGTCGGGATTTTGCTGACAATGCCGCGAAAATTCCAGCGAATTATCTGCGACGGCGAGTCGCTTGGCGTCGCGTTTGGCGTCCCCTTCCCTGACGGCGAACCCACTGGCGGCTGGATTTTCTACGGGGCCGCGTTTGGCCATTCCAGCGAGTCACCGGCCGCGACCAAAGTTTTTGACCGCGGCCTAATCGACTGGGTGGACGTCACGTCCCGGACGTTCGCGGCGACCCTCGTATTTTCAAAATGCTGGCTCGATAGCACGCTTTTTTTGGCGTACCTGACGATCGGGCTGGACGACCCGGAATGGTCGTTAGAGATTGAAATAGAGCGGTGTCCGGACGCCCCCAGGTGTTGCGATCCTCCGCCGTGCGATCCGTGCTGCTCTACCGTTGACCCGACCGGGGACTCCGCGGTTTATTTTGCCGGCAAAGTCTGGCGGGTGTCGGAATCGCTCGACGGCTATCGCTTGCTTGCGTCGATCGACACGGAAGGTCCGGCCGGGGTGTACTGTCCAGGCGAGGGGATCGTCGTATCTGCCGAGATCATTCCGCCGCGATGGGATCCGGCGAAGTCGTACCAGGTGGAG
>JBEIRZ010000376.1:0-4393 GCA_040375695.1 Planctomycetaceae bacterium | reverse complement strand
TTCGCTTGCCAGATCGCAAAGGAGATCGGCACTCAAGGGAAAAATGCGTTGTTCGTTAGCCTTGAGATGAGCGGGGAAGAAATAGCAGGTCGCGACCTATGCGATCGGTTCGACTACGAAAACGCGACGCTCCAAAACGGATGGATCGATGATGCAGACATAGCAGCGATGCAGGCCTACGCCGATGAGTGCAGGTCACTCACGTACCACGTTTGGGAGGCCAAGAAATTGACCGTCGCCAAACTGAAGGCGATCGCCAAGGTTCATCGATTGCTTCACGGGCTGGACGCAATCTTCGTCGACTACTTGCAACTCATGGACGTAGCAGACAATCGCAAGCCGCGTTGGGAATCGCTAAGTGAGATCAGCAAAGAGTTGAAATTGTTGGCGCGGGAATTGTCGATACCGGTTATCGCTCTCGTTCAACTCAATCGCAAGGCCGAAGGCGTGGAGCCGACATTGGCCGATATTGGGGAGTTTGGTTCGGCCGAGAAAGATGGCGACGTGGTGATTCTGCTGCATCGTGAGAGAAAGTCAGATTCTGCCGAAGCGTTAATCAAGGTCGCCAAGCAGCGTAACGGGCCGATTGCAAATGTTTGGGTTTCATACGACGCGAAATCATGTCGGTTCAGCAATCGCCAGCATCAGGACACGTACAACACCTTCGCGTAGCATTACAGGATGACCCACAAGCGACGACTATCGATCACGATGAGCAATCACACATCCGAACCGCGACGACGCCACAGAGGCCGAATTGGACGCCACAGGGCACATGTTAAGATAGTTAAGGTAGGGGACTTCGGAAAAATAGGTTATAGCCGTCCCCGATTGCCGTGTGATCCCGCGCGCGTTTTTCCTCAAAACCGAGCAAGTTGATTTTTCGCCCACGATTGCCGTGTGACCATCGCTTCAGGCATCCGCAAAATATGGCGAACCCGCGACGATCGGACGGGATAGCAGATGCTTAATTGCTACACACATCGAATCGAGCACTACCGAAATCCCTTGCAATTCTCACAATTACACACTAACATTCGCAAGTAAGGTTTTAGGCCGAAACGGTCGAAATCCTTATAAAGAAAACGGCGATTTTCTAACGCGTCGGGTTGCCTTTGCAAGCAGAGGGTCATCGGTTCAAGTCCGTTCACCTCCATTCGCGGTTTTAACTTATCGAGTCCCCACTGATCGACTCGAACGACCCGCACGTGAACCTTCACCAAGCCAGCAGGATTGGTGAAGGTTTCTTTTTTGGTCGTCCCCCTGCGGTCAAGTTTTCCTTTTTCGATCACGCTAGGCGACCGCTGATGCCGGCCGTGGGGCGGTTTACCCGGCCCCAGGTTTCCCGCACCCCCTTCCACCCGCTCCCGCCTCAGGCAGCCCGACTACGGCCGTGGAATGGTCCAAATGCCACATTTTCATCGGTGCCCTGGGGCGGTAATGTGATTTTTGACGCAATGTCATGAGGGTCACGTTTTGCTTTTCACACCGAGAGATTGAAAGGTTGAAAGGTCAGGGGTCCACGCGAAGAATGTCGACGCGTTGGCATGATTCGATTGCGGGATTGGAGCCCAAGCCTCCTTCAGAGATCGTTGGGTAGTGATGATGATCCCAGGCGAAGACCGTGCCCCCGCGTTAGCCGACACTTCCGTGGACCTGTTGCGGCAGATCGCGAAACGGGACGAGGAAGCGTGGGAAGAATTTACGGTCAGGTATTCTGCTTTTTTGCGAGCCTGGTGCGACCGCTGGGACGTCCCGCCCGAGGACGCCGAAGACCTGATCCAAGACACCTTCTTGAAGGTGTTGGCTCGCGTGTCGGATTTTCAGCGGGAGCGTGTCGGCAGCTTTCGCGCCTGGATCAAAACCGTGGCGTGGCACTCTTGGTGCCAAGTGATCCGGCGAGTTGACCGCCAGCGGAACATCGAAGTGTCAGAAAGGTTTCGCCGCTCTCAACTCTCCTTGGAATCGCTCGAAGACGGGTTGGAACGGCTGATTCGTGAAGAATTACTCTCGATCGGGATCGCGGAAACTCGCAGACGCGTCGATCCCAAGACTTGGGAAGCCTTTCGCCTGTTGACCTTCGAAGGGCTGTCGGGGGCCGAAACGGCACAGCGATTGGGCCTATCGGTCCCTTCGGTTTACATGGCCAAGTGTCGGGTCCAGCGTGGGATCATGCGCGAGTTAAAACGGTTGGAGTCCAACACTTGATCGGCAGTGCCGCCTCCTCAGTCGACGGCCCAGGCGAACACGTGGACCTCGAAACGCTTCGCCGGTTCGTCGTCTGCGAGATCGAAGAGGCCCTTGCGGAGTCGATCGAGCGGCATCTCGACTCATGCCCGGCTTGTCGAGAATCGGCAGTCGCGATTGTCGAATCGGGTGTCGTGCCATGGTGGCAAGAGGACCTCTTGGGCGCGGCTGATTTCTCCACGCGCCGTAGCAATCCGGTGCCAGACGAATCGCCTCGACGACCCGAGTCCCATTCAGAGACGGCGACCGCCGCGATTCCCATCCCGTCACCGTACCCAAACTCCATCGCGAATTACGCGTTCGTTCGTAAGATCGCTCGTGGCGGGATGGGTACCGTCTTCGAGGCCCGCGACGAGATCACAGGACGACGCGTCGCACTGAAGGTGGTGGAAGCTTTCGGTGCAGACCCGCAGTCGCTCAGCCGGGTGTTGGTCGAAGCCCAGGCGATGGCAAGGCTTTCACACCCCAGTATCGTTTCCGTATCCCACGTGCTGTTACACGACGACCGGCCAGTCTTGGTGATGGAGTTTCTGGACGGTGTCACCGTCGAACGTTGGCAGCGAAAAGAGTTGATCGACCCGCATCTTGCCGCGCGGCTGATTCGCGAAATGGCTTTGGCGGTCGATTATGCGCACAGTCAAGGTGTCGTTCACCGGGACCTTAAGCCTTCGAACGTGATGCTCATCGGCGAAGCCCCCGATCGGAAGGCTTCCTACCCTGATACCGAGGTCAAACTCAAGATCACAGACTTTGGCATCGCCCGGATCCTCGACCAGCAGACGCCGATGCTGACGCGTACGGGCGAGATCCTAGGGACGCCCGCGTACATGTCGCCCGAGCAGTCGGTCGGAAATCCGGCCCCGGTCGGTCCGCCGGCCGACATCTATGGTTTAGGTGCGATCCTGTATGAATTGCTTACCGGTAAACCGCCCTTCGTCTCAAGCGACCCCATCGTCACCTTAAGGCTGATCCGCGAGACCGACCCGATCTCGCCTAAGCTCCTGCGTAACGACCTTCCGGCAGATATCGTCGCGATCTGCATGAAATGCCTTGAAAAGTATCCCGGCCAGCGGTACCCCACGGCGGTCGGATTGGCCGATGACCTGCAGGCCTTTTTGTCCGGCCGCCCCGTCTCCGCCAAGCCCCTCGGTCGGATCGGCCGATCGGTTCGCTGGTGCTCCAGAAATCGCTTTCTGGCTTCTTCCGCAGCGGCCATTTGCGGCTCCTTGCTGCTCCTTGCCATCGGCGGCTTCCTTTCGGCACGGCGCCAGGGAGAGTTGTTGGCCGAGGCGAAGGTCGCCAACCAGCAAGCGATCAATGCTTGGCGGACGGGGATCAACCGGATGGCGGATGCCTTGGAAGCACTCCTGGCAAGTAACAAGAGTCAGAAGATCTCACTCCATCAAGCGCCGCCAGAGCAGCGAAAATGCTTCGAAGAGTGGTCCGCACTGTGCGAGGAATACCTCCGAGGGTTGGCCTACCCAGGCGAGTGGGGGTACGCCGAAGTGCTGACGTTCAATAGGTTCATATTCCTTGAATACCAACTGAACCCCGACGCGAAGAGCGATCCGAAGTCACTCGAGCTGATCGATCGGGCCATCATCGAATCGCGGCGGCTCTTGAGGGAGGATCCGACGAACAGCGAACTGATGATGACCGTTTGTCATCTCAATCGGTTGATGATCGAGCGGGTGAGTCTCGCCGGCGGAAAACCCTCGGAGTGCTTGCCGTATGCGTATGACTCGTTGCGCATTTGCGAGCGGGCCTTGGAATTAAGGCCGAGCGACAGGAATTGCGCCAACAACCTGATTTCCTATCGTCTGGTACTCGCCGACCAACTTGAGAAGTCGGGCGATCGCGACGGGGCGATCCGGCATGCCGTCTGGGTAATCGATTTTCGTCTTCGCTCCTACCAACCTTTTGTAAGCATCGATGATGATCGTTTGGGATTCGCCAAGAATCTCGAAACCCTTGCCGGTTTCCTCGTCCGGGCGCGGAGATCGGACGAGGCTTTGCAAAGGATCGCCGAGGCCCGTGCCCTGATCGCGGAGCGACCGTTCGAAGGGGCTTTTGCCCATGAGGCGAATGAGACCGAGCTTCGGATCAAAAATCTGCTGCGGTTGCTCGATTCGGGCTCTTGATCCGT
>JBEIRZ010000383.1:0-4316 GCA_040375695.1 Planctomycetaceae bacterium | reverse complement strand
TATGTTCGTCGTGCTGTCAAACCTTTTGCGATCCGTTTTGATGCTAAATGCGAAATCACAACGTGGGGGGGACGATGCGATCGGCGGAGTCCTCAGGACAGGGAGATCTGGATTAACCGGCTTGAGCGTCACGACACGGCGGGGGAGGGAACGCACAACCGGTAGGACCGGAATGAGCTGATGGGGAATGGTTCGGCGCGACCGGATAACCGGCACTTTGGAAGGGGGGTTTGGCGGGGGTCTGGCGGGGGTCTTGGCGCGGGTCTTGGCGCGCGGGGGTTTTACCACGAAGGAACGAAGGGCACGAAGTTTGGAAGTGGGTGTGGGGAGTGGGTGTGGGGAGTGGGTGAGGGTGGATGGAGGAATGGAGGTTTGGTGGTGTGGGAGTAGGTGTGTGAGTAGGTGTGGATGGAGGTGTGTTGGGGAGTGTTGGAAGAAGGTGGGAGGGTGGGTTGGTCGTTTGGGAAGTGGAGTGGGTGGGGTATTCGGTGGCGGTGGTTAGGGGGTAAGGTGGTGGGGCGCTGGGACGGGTGTGGGAACTACGATTGGTTTGTTCCTGGGATGAAGGAACGTTGCGGGTCGCGGGTGGTGGGTTGGAATTTATTTTGAAGAAGGGAAAGGCCGGATCATGGCGAAGTTGTTGTACATCGAATCGTCACCCCGCAAGAACCGATCGAAATCGATCGAGGTCGCGAAGGTGTTCATCGAAGCCTATCGGGCGAGCCATCCTGGCGATTCGATCGTCACGATCGATTTGTGGCATAGGAAATTGCCCGAGCTGGATGGGGCGACGATCGATGCGAAGTACCAGGTGATGCAGGGTCAGGGGTTTAGCCCCGACCAGCGTGCGGCGTGGCAACGGGTCGTCGATGTTTGTGACGAGTTCAAGGGTGCCGACAAGTATCTGTTCAGTTTGCCGATGTGGAATTTTGGCGTCCCATACAAGCTGAAGCATTACATCGACATCATCACCCAGCCGGGGCAGACGTTCGGTTACGACCCCGCGACGGGTTACAGCGGGTTGGTAACGGGGAAACCGGTCGCCGTGATCTATGCCCGAGGTGGGGCGTATGGCAGCGACGGTTCGTCGGGGGTCGACCTGCAGAAGGGGTACATGGATCTGCTGCTGAAGTTCATCGGGTTCACCGACATCCGATCGATCCTGGCGGAACCGACGACAGCATCGGCCGACAAGGTCGCCCAAGGGATGGGGGCGGCGACCGAAGCGGCCCGCAAGGTGGCCGCGGAGTTTTAATCGCGTCGGCAAAGGTCGCGGCCCGGCACGGGCGGTCGCGAGGCAGGGGTCGCGTGGTGAGCCGTTTTATCGGGTCGATGGATTTGGCGGCGCGATGCGGTAGAGTCGGTCGCCCCTGCGGATGAGGAAGCCGTCCGAGGTGGGGACGGCGGCGTAGAGTGTCGGCCCGGAAGCGGGTCCGGCGGCAGGACCGGCACCCGGACGCGCGGCAGGGGGCTGGTCGTCGGCATCGGCATCGGCGGGCCAAGCGCGGCTTCCTTCCGAGATGACGTCGAACGTTTCACCGACCCGAATCACCGAGGTCGTGCCGTCTTTGCCAAACAGGTAAAGGCGATCACCGACGGGGAAGGGGGTTGCCCAGCAGGCGCCGGATGGGGTGCGTTTGGCGTAGTGCTGTTTGCCGGACTGGGCGTCGAGGCAGAAGAGGATCCCTTGCGGGTTGATGAAGTAGACGAAGCCGTTTTGTTTGACCGGGGAGCTGAATGACCCGCGAGCTTCTTCGGCGACCCATTTGACTTCGATGGCGTAGTCGTCACCTCGGTTGACGATCTTTGCCAACAGGTTGGAGACGAGGGCATTTTCGGAGGGGCCATCGGCGGGGCGGACCAGCGAGCTGACAAGGAATTCGCCGTCACCCAAATCGTAAGGGGTCGCGACGCTGTTGCCGCCGACTTTGGAGTAGCTGCAGAGGAGTTTGCCTGTGGCGGAATAGGCATCGATCGAACCGACCGAGGAGCAGACGACGAGCGGTTCTTGGCCGACGCGGACGATCGCCGGAGAGGACCAACTGTGGGCACGTTTGCCGCGGTCGGAGACGAAGGCGGTTTTGCCCGAAGCCTTGTCGATCCCTACCAGCGAGGAGTCGCCGGAGTGATCGAGCAAGACGAAGAGCCGATCGGCGGTTTGGGCCGGGGTGGCCGACAAGCCGAACTTATTGACGAAGGTCCCGTGATCGGATTGGAGCGAACGTTTCCAAACGAGTTTGCCGGCGTGGTCCAGCATCAACAGGTCGCCGCTTTCGAAAAAGGCGTAGAGGCCAGCGGCATCGACGACGGGAGAGGGGGCGGCACGGCTGACCATCGGGCCGCTTTGGGTCGGGAAGGTGGAAGGGGTCGAGTAGGCCCAGCGCGCCTTGCCGGTCGCCAGATCGATGCAGGTGATTTGGAGCGTCTCTTTGTTCTCACCGATAACGCTCGTTAGGTACGCGGCATCGCCCCACACGGCGGGGGAAGATTGTCCGTAGCCATCGACGTCGGCGGCCCAGCGAACGTCTTGGGGTGACCAGGAGGTGGGGAAATTTCGCTGGTCATCGGCAGGGGCATCGGTCGCGGGGATGTGGGTGGGAAAGATGCGACCCGGCTGTGCATCGCCGCGCGACGGGCGGGGCGAAGCGATCAGGGCCAAGGCCACGCAGAGGGTGATCGAGAGACGCAGGGTGTTCATAGGGTTACCTCGAAAGGGCATCAATCCCAAGCCGGGATCGGGAGACCGTCTTGGGCGGCGAAGATTCGATAAAAAATGTCCATGGAGACGCTGTCGCTGAGCGGGCGGACGGAACCGTCGCCCATGGCGACTTGGGCGACGCCGCTGTGGAACGAGAAGGCGTTTTGGCCGGCCCAGTTGGTGCACTTGACGAGGCACTTGCCGGCGTAGGTCGTCGTCCCATCGTTGCTCATCCGGTTCGCCAACAGTCGGTTCCATCCGTTGAAATGGCCGAAGGGGCTCGATTGGTCCCCGGCGGGAAGGCGTCGGTTGAAACGGGTGGGACCGCCGGAGCATTCGGTGAACATCACGGTGTTGGAGAGGCCATCGGTGATCGCTTGGATGGTGTTGGCCGTGTTGAACTGGGCGAGGAAGCCGCGGGGGCGAACGAAGCCCGCGGGGGGGACGTTCATCGGCGGTTCGAGGACGCTGAAGCCGGCGATGTATTCGACAACGGTGGCTTCGAAGCGGGCGGCATTGGTCGCGGCGCGGTCGGGGGCGAACGACGCAGAGACGGGGGCGAAATTACCGATCGCGGGGACGGGGGACGAGGGGCATTTGAACATCGGCATCGACGCGGTCAACAGCGCGCGGTTGGGGGCTTCGGCGAAGCCGCGGTTCACGTCGTACGCGTCATAGATCGCTTGCAGTTCGAGGTACGGGAGGATCGCGTAGGTCCAAGGCCCTTGGATGATCGACTGGCCGGGGGCCCGGGCGACGAGGGGGTTGTTGTGCGGGAAACGTTTGGTCGCCGATTCGTAATTCAGCATCGCCAGGCTGAGCTGTTTCAAATGGTTCGAGCACTGCATCCGCCGGGCCGCTTCGCGTGCCGCTTGGACCGCGGGGAGCAACAACCCGACCATCACGCCGATGATCGCGATCACGACAAGAAGTTCGACGAGCGTGAAGCCGCGCGACCTCGTCAATACGCCCGACCGAATTCGACTTGACCAAACCATGGTGTGATGAACCCCTGTTGCGAATGATGACTGTGAATCAGGACCGTGAATGATGGGAAAGCGTGTGCGATTAGCGTTTGGGATCGCCGCCGGTCGTCGTCAGACGGAATTCGAGCGATAGCAACCCGTCGGACGGGACAACGATTTTGTGTGGTGAGCGGGCGCGATCGGCGTAACGGCCATTCAGCTTGTCGAAGGCATCGAGATCGCCGCTCGACATCCACATGAACAGCAGTTGGTAATTGCCGGCGACGACCCCGGGTTGCGGTTCGTCCTTGCCGATCAGGAACTTGCCATCGGCGTCGGTGTAACCCGACGGGTAGGCGTCGTTCCCGAGGGCCGCATCGCCGGAGCCAGCGGCGCGGACTAATTGGACGAGCACTCGGGCTTGGGGTTTGCCATCGATCAAGACCGAACCGGCAACGGGGTGCCGCGGGGGCCCTTTTTCTCCTCCACATCCGATCGCCAGCAGGAAGGCCGCGGCGATCACCCAGCGGAAGGGGCCGGGGGGACGCGTCAGGCCCGAAATCTTTGCAAAGGTCACCAGATACCAACCCTGTCGAGGGACGCTGTGAAGCATGTTTCGCTCGTTAAACCCGCCATTCCTAGCGGTTGGGTGC
>JBEIRZ010000399.1:0-4055 GCA_040375695.1 Planctomycetaceae bacterium | reverse complement strand
TTTCGTCGCCTTTTTCTTGGTCGGGGAAGCGGCGTCGAGGGCGGCGGTTTTTCGGGTCACCGGTTCAGCCGACTTTTTCTTGGCCCCGCCTTTGGTCCCCTTCTTGACCCCGCCCCGTTTGGAAACCTTTTTGGTGGGGCCTTTGGCGGCCCGTTCGGCTAGCATTTCGAGAGCCGCTTCGAACGTCAAATCCCCGGGGTCGACCCCCTTGGGGAGCGACGCGTTGGTCGTGCCGTCGGTGACGTAGGGGCCGAAACGTCCCTCGAGGAGACGCACCGGTTTTTCGGTCACCGGGGAGGCTTCGAAGACCCGCAAAGGCTCTTTGGGGGCGCCGCGACCGCGCTGTTTGGGCTGCTTCAGCAGTTCGATCGCCTGGTCGAGCGTCACGTCGAGGGGGCTGAGCCCCGCCGTTAGGGAGCGGGTCTCGGTACCGCTGCGGATGTACGGCCCGAAACGTCCGTCATTGGCCTCGATCGGTTCGCCGCTGGCCGGGTCATTCCCGAGGATCCGCGGGAGCGAAAAGAGCTTGCAGGCGATGTCGAGCGTCAACGCTTCCGGGGCCATCCCCTTGAGCAGCGAGCGATTTTTCTTTTCGGGGTCGTCGTTTTCGCCGAGCTGGACGTAGGGCCCGAAGCGTCCGACCTTGACGTAGATCGGCTGACCGGTTTCGGGATGTTGCCCGATCGGTTCGTTCTGTCGGTCGCCGGAGGCGAGCAATTCGAGCGCCGCTTCGAGGGTCAATTCGTCAGGGGCGAGCTCCTCGGGGACGCTGACGCGGCGTTCACCCTGTTCGACGCTGGGGCCGTACTTGCCGACGCGGACACAGACCTCTTCGCGGTTATCGCCGGTTTCCGGTTTGCCGAGCGAAAACCTTGCCATTTCGAGCGGCTTGATCGAGGCCCCTTCGAGCCGCGGTTTGAGCCCGACGCGGCCCGGGTCGCGGGCGGTCGGGTCACCGAAATAGAATTCGCGGAGGTACGACGACGCCTCGGCCTCGCGGCGGCTGATCGAATCGAGAAAGTCCTCCATCTGGGCCGTGAATTCGTAATCGACCAGCTCCTTGAAGTGCTCCTCCATCACGCGGATGACCAGGAAGGCGGTCCAGCTCGGGACGAGGGCGTTCCCCTTTTTGTAAACGTAATTGCGGGCCTGAACCGTTTCGATGATCGACGCGTAGGTGCTCGGTCGGCCGATCCCTTTTTCTTCGAGGGCCCGGGTCAACGATGCCTCGCTGTACCTGGCCGGGGGCTGGGTGGTGTGCCCTTTCGGATCGAGCTTTTCGGGGCGGAGCTTGTCGTCGCGGCGGACGGTCGGGAGGAACGTTTCCTTGTCGGCCAATTCGGCGGACGGGTCGTCGCTCCCTTCGACATAAGCCCTCAAAAAACCTTCGAATTCGATGCTCGTGCCGCTGGCTGTGAAGGTCGCGCCGCCACCTCGGATCGTGACGGTGACCCGCTGCTTGCGGGCGTCGGCCATCTGGCAGGCGATCGTCCGCTTCCAAATCATTTCGAAGAGTCGGAACTGGTCGCCATCGAGTTCGCCGCGGAGGGCCGAGGGCAACCGGAAGGGCGTGCCGGCGGGGCGAATCGCCTCGTGGGCTTCCTGGGCGTTCTTGACCTTTTTGGAATAAACACGCACTTCGGGGGACAAGAAATCGTCACCGTAAACCGTCTTGACCAGCGCCCTGGCGGCGTTGATCGCCTCTTGGCTCAGCGTCGTGCTGTCGGTTCGCATGTAGGTGATGTAACCGTTTTCATAAAGCCGCTGCGCGGATTGCATCGTCCGCTTGGCGGTGAACCCGAGCTTGCGGTTGGCCTCCTGTTGGAGCGTGCTGGTGGTGAACGGCGCGAAGGGTCGCTGGACGAACGGCTTGACTTCGATGTCGGTGACGCGGAAGTCGGCCCCGCGAAGCTTCTCGGCGAGGGCGATGGCGGCGGGTTCGTCGAGCTGCAAAAGGGCGGGATTTTTTAGCTTGCCGGTCGACGAATCGAAATCTTTTCCGGACGGCAAGGCCCGGCCATCGACCTCGACCAGGGTCGCCTGGAACGACTCGCCCGCGGGGGTCTTGAAGGAGGCTTCAAGGTCCCAATAGCTGCCGCTGCGGAAGGCGATCCGCTCCCGCTCACGCTGCACGATCAGCCGGACCGCGACGCTTTGGACCCGCCCCGCGGAAAGGCCGCCGCCGACTATCTTCCAGAGCAGCGCGGAGACGTCGTAACCGTAGAGCCGATCGAGGATTCGGCGGGTTTCCTGGGCCTGGACCAGCCCCTGGTCGATCTGGCGAGTGGACTTGAGCGCGTGCTCGATCGCGTCCTTGGTGATCTCGTGAAAGACGAGCCGATGGACGGGGACCTTCGGTTTGAGCAATTCTTGCAGGTGCCAAGAAATCGCCTCCCCTTCGCGGTCCTCGTCGGTCGCCAGATAGAGGCTGTCGGCTTCCTTGAGGGCCTGTTTCAGCTTGGTGACCTGTTTTTTCTTGTCGTCGGGGACGATGTAGATCGGCTGAAAATCTTCGTCGACGTTCACCGCCAGGTACGCCCAGGGTTCACGTTTGTACTGTTCGGGCATGTCGGCCCGGTTTCTGGGAAGGTCTCGGACGTGGCCGATACTCGCCTCGACCTGAAATCCTTTCCCGAGAAACTTGGAAATCGTCTTCGCTTTCGCGGGGGATTCGACGATGACCAAACTCTTGCCGGTAGATTTCGCCATGGACCTGTCGCCGTGATTGAGCTGGGGTGTGAAACGGGGAAAACGGAGATGACTAACCGGTCATCAGTACCCCAAAATCGGGGCGGCGGGCGTCGCCCGGGGGCGATACGTGGTAATCCGGCTTGACCCTCGGATTCGCCCGGGGTTAGGCTTTTGGGTCCAACCGAAGGAAACCGGATGTCAAGAGCGTTGGTAGCAATCTCGCTCTTGTCAAGACTGCCAAACCCTCTCCAGCCAAGAATGGATCGCCATGAGCAGCAGCCCCTTTGAGCTGTTTCGCCGAAACCTCAAGCCCCTGATGGTCCTGCTGACTCTGTTGGCGCTGATCTCATTTGTCGTCTTGCCATCCGTGGCGATGTACCAACAGCGGAACGCCGGGATGGCCGGTTCCGAGACCCGATTGGCGAGTTACGACGGGGCAAATTTTGATGCCGCGAAGGTCGGCTATTTTACCCGCGCCCACTACATGATGGTGCAATCCCTCGCCCAACTCGCGGAAATCACGATCAGCAAGGGTGGGACGCCACGCGTCGCCAACTTCCAATACAACGAACAGGCGAAGCAGATCGCTAACCTCGGGATCAACAGCCAGCCGAGCGACGCGACCAGCGTCAGGACGATGATGTTCGCCGCCGAGGCGAAAAAAGCAGGCCTCGATCTGGACGATACCGCCATCCAAAGTTGGCTCGCCGCGTACACCGACGGCCGGTTGAGCGACGCCGAAATCAACGGCGTTCTGGCCAACGCCACGCGGAACCAGATGGGCCAATTTCAGCTTTACGAACAGGTCCGGACCCACCTGTTGTCGGAAGCGTTCCAGCGCCAGGCGATGTCGGGACTGGCTGTGAACAACCGCCCGATCGTCACCCCCGCACAGCAGTGGGAACTTTTTTTAAGGCTCAATCGCCAAGCAAAAGCCGACGCCTTCGCCGTTCCTGTCGCTGATTTCGTCGCACAAACATCGGACAAGCCTCCCGCGACCGAAATCAATCGCGTCTACCAAGAAGGGAAGGATCGATTCCCGGATGAACAGTCGTCGCTCCCTGCATTCCGCCGCCCTTACACCGCAAACTTCGAAATCCTGACCGGATCGCTCGAAGAATTCATCCAGCGGGAATTGCCGAACTTTTCCGAAGAACAACTTCGCCAAGAGTATCAGCGGCGGCTTGATGGCGGCGACTTCAAAATGCCCGAACTTCCACCGGAAGAGCCCGCCCCCGCTGAGCCCGCGGATAAGCCTGCTGACGCACCAGCAGAAAAGCCTGCCGAGCCCGCGGATAAGCCTGCAGACGCACCAGCAGAAAAGCCAGCAGACGCACCGGCGGATAAGCCTGCAGAACCGGCGG
>JBEIRZ010000647.1:0-1588 GCA_040375695.1 Planctomycetaceae bacterium | reverse complement strand
GGATCGGCATCGCCCGCGGTGCCGACAAGCCGAACGTGTTGTTCATCGCCGTAGACGACCTGAATCATTGGGTCGGGCATTTGGGACGCAACCGCCAAACCAAAACGCCGAACCTCGATCGATTAGCGGCGATGGGGGTCAGCTTTTCCAACGCGCACTGCGCCGCGCCGCTGTGCAACCCTTCCCGTGCGGCGCTGCTCAGCGGCAAGCGACCCGGGACGTCGGGCATTTATGAAAATGACCAACCTTACGAAGCGGTCTTGTCGCCACAAGATTCGCTGGTGACGCGGTTCAAAGAAGCCGGTTACGCGACGATGGGGATGGGTAAATTGTGGCACGGCGGGATCGGCTGGAAGGAGCAGTGGTCATTGACCGGCCCGCGCGAAACGCCGACGGCGGCGAAGCTCGATGACCGCAGCATCGGCGGGATCCGCTTCGGCATCCTCGACGGCGATGACACCGCTGTCGGGGACACGCAGATCGCCGACTTCGGGATCGAACAACTCAGCAAGGAGCATGCCGACCCGTTCATGTTGGTCCTCGGTTTCCACAAGCCTCACATGCCCTGGAACGTCCCCAAAAAATATTACGACCTTCACCCCTTGGACCAGATCGAGCTGCCGCCGGTCCAAGCGAACGACCTGGCCGACATCCCGGCGGCCGGGGTCAAGATGGCCAAACCGAATCAAGACCACGCCGCGGTGTTGGCGTCGGGGCGATGGAAGGAAGCGGTGCAGGGGTACCTCGCGGCGATCAGTTACCTCGATGCCCAAGTCGGCCGGGTGCTGGATGCTTATGAAAAATCGCCGCATCGCGACGAGACGATCATCTGCCTGTGGGGGGACCACGGTTGGCACTTGGGCGAGAAAGAACATTGGCGCAAATTTGCCCTGTGGGAAGAGGCGACGCGGGCTCCTTTGATCTGGGTCGTCCCCGGGATGACGAAAGCAGGCGGGATGTGCGACGCGCCGGTCGACTTCATGGGGATCTATCCCACCTTGACCGGCCTGTGCGGTTTGCGGCGTCCCGAATCGGTCGAAGGGCACGACCTGCGGCCGCTGTTGGCCGACCCGAAGGCTGCCTGGAACAACGTCGCGATCACGACCTTTGGCCGAAGCAACCACGCGGTCCGCAGCGACCGGTGGCGATACATCCGGTATGCCGATGGCAGCGAAGAGCTCTACGATCACGCTTCGGACCCCTACGAGTGGACTAACCTCGCCGGTCGCCCCGAGCACCAGGGGGTCAAGACCGAGCTGCAGAAAAGGCTCCCCGAAGCGAACGCCGAGCCGAGCCGCGTGAAGGAATCGGCGAATCGCCGCAACCGGGCCAAGGCGCTCCGCTAGGACGGTGTTACCCGCCAAAAGCCGGTTTTTATCACGAATTTCGACGACTGGGAGGTTGTTCACCGCGGTGCCGTCGATTGAGAAGACTTGGCCTCATCCCCGCAAACCCCGTAAAGGTTAGGGCGACGAGCCCGGTTACAAATATCCCGTTTCAATTCGTATTGACATTTCGTTTGAGGCGGAGAGCATGTAAGCTGATGTCTTGGAAGTCTTCGCCTTTGTTCGCGGACACTTCTGCTGGC
>JBEIRZ010000565.1:0-2363 GCA_040375695.1 Planctomycetaceae bacterium | reverse complement strand
GAATCGCTGATCGCCCGCGGCTTCGCGTCGCGCGCGGTCCTGATCGGGATCAGCCGCGGCGGTTTGTACGCCCATCGCTATGCCGCCCAGCATCCCGATCGTGTCGCCGTGATCTATGGCGATGCCCCCGTGCTCGATTTCAAAAGCTGGCCCGGCGGCCGAGGCAAAGGGAAAGGGAGCCCCGGCGATTGGGAAACGCTCAAACGGCTCTATCATTTCGCCGATGACGCCGCCGCCGTCGCCTTCGAAGGAAACCCGATCGATACGTTGGCTTCGCTCGCCGATCACAAGATCGCCCTGATCTATGTCGCCGGCGATGCGGACGATGTCGTCCCCTTCGACGAGAACGCACTCGTCGCGCAGCAGCGCTTCGAGAAACTCGGCGGTCGGGTCGTCGTCATCCGCAAACCCGGCGTCGGTCATCACCCGCACGGGCTGGACGACCCCGCCCCCGTCGTCGAATTCATCCGCCAGCAGATCGACCGTTGATCGGTCGACCCCTTACGTTCAGTCAACCTTTTTAACTTCAACGCGAGCAGATCGAGTGACGGATAAAGCCACGGATCACGAATCGTCGACGGACGCCTGGGGCCGCTGGATGGCGCTGGGCGCGGCGCTGTTGGGATGGATGTTCGACGGGGCCGAAATGGGGCTCTTCTCGATGGTCGGTCGCGACGCGATGCTCGACCTCCTCTCCGATTCCAACCCGACCGAAGCCCAAGTCGGCAAGGCCTTCGGGGTGATCATCGCCGTCTTCCTCGTCGGCGCCGCCGCGGGCGGTGTCCTCTTCGGATGGCTCGGCGATCGCATCGGCCGCGTGCGGGCGATGAGCCTCAGCGTCTTGGTCTACGCGCTGCTGACCGGGCTCTGTGGCCTCGCACAAACCCCGTTCCAGCTCGGCGTGCTGCGGTTCCTCGCGTCGCTCGGGATGGGGGGCGAATGGGCGCTGGGCGTGGCGTTGGTGATGGAGGTCTGGCCGAACAAGTCGCGGGCGTTGATGGCCGGGCTGATCGGGGCCGCCGCCAATTTCGGTTACCTCATCGTCGGTTTCGTCAGCATGGGTTTGGCGTCGCTGATCGAATCGCTCCGCGGGTTGTTGCTCGACTTGAGCTTCTCGCCGGAGACCGTCGAGATGCTGACCGCGCACAACGGCTGGCGGTTGATGATGATGATCGGGACCCTGCCGGCCGTGTTGACGTTCCTCTTTAGGATCTTCGTCCCCGAATCGGACCGGTGGGAAGAAGAGAAACGCCAAGGCCGCACCGACAGTTGGCGGACCGCGGATTTGCTCGGCGTCCTGGCCGGTTGCCTCGGCCCCGCGATGATCCTTTGGGTCTGGACGCTGAACGTCAGCGAGTGGTCGACGGGAGCGACGGTGTTGGTCCGCGCCGCCGCGACGCTGCTCGGGTTGGCGATCGCCACCGCGGGATTCACCTACCCGGTCTGGCGATACATCGAACGCTCGATCGCCCGCGAAGGGGCCTCTGCTGGCAGCGAACTCGATCGCCGCGCCGTCGTCTCGCGGATGTTCCTCGGAGCGGCACTCAGCGCCGTCGCGCTGCTAGGGACCTGGGGGACGACCCAGTGGGCGGTGACGTGGGCAGGCAGCCTCAAGGATCAAGCCCAAAAGGCCGCGGCCGCACAGCAAAACGTCGCAGGTCAACCGGCTCCGCCCGCCATCCAGGATCAAGGCGTGATCCAAAAGTACGCCCGGCAATGGACCCAAATCGCGACCGCGATCGGCGCGATCATCGGCACGCTCCTTGCCGCCGGCTTGGGCGAAAAGCTCGGCCGACGCAACACGTATTGCATGATGTGCGTGCTGTCGATGCTCTCGGTCTTGTGGCTATATCAATGCCACAGCGTCTTCGGCGTGCCGCTGCTGATCGCCGCCGTCATCGCGGGGATTTGCACCGCTTCGTTTTATGGGTGGTTGCCGCTGTACCTCCCCGAGCTCTTTCCGACGCGGCTGCGGGCGACGAGCCAAGGGTTCGCTTTCAACTTCGGCCGGATCCTAGCGGCGATCGGGACTTTGCAAATGAGCAGTTTGCTGCCGTATTTCGGCAGTTACACCACTTGGGCCGGGATCCAAGGGGGTTATGCCGTCGCCTGCAGTTCCTTGACGGCGATCTACCTGATCGGCATGGTCCTGATCTGGTTCGCCCCCGAAACGAAAGGCCAACCGCTCCCGGATTGAGCCGTCTGGCGTGGGTCGAACCTTTGCGCTCCATGAGGCCACGGAATAACACGGAATAACACGGAAGCCCACGGAAATGAGGTGATCCGTCGGCGGACCGGTTGTTGGCGGCGGGCTGTGGGCTCTGGCATGTGGGTGCTGGTCATCGCTACGGTCTTGCCGCGCG
>JBEIRZ010000253.1:0-6661 GCA_040375695.1 Planctomycetaceae bacterium | reverse complement strand
CCGCTGGTGATCCCAATCGGTCAGCTCGATGAAGGGGATCCCCTCGGCAATCTCGATCACCCGCGGCAGCGCGAAGGGGCTGAAGCCGCGAAAGCCGAAAACGCTCGCCGGGGCGAAACTGCGGACATGCCCTCGGCTCTGCCCGCCGGTGTGAACGAGCGAATGTTTGATCGCCTGCACCCCCCAACCTTCCTGATACAGCATCAAATTGTTCAGGACGCTGCGGATCGTCAGCTCCGGGTTCTCTTCGATCGGGTAATCTTTCAGGTTCTCATCCCCCCCATCGCCATCGACGAGGTACCGCCAATCGGGATAACGCTCGCGGATCTCGCGGCACGACGCGATCATCATCGTCGCCGCCTGGACATCAAGCGGCTTGTAATCTTCGATCACCCGCACCGCCTCACGCCAATCGAGCCGATCGGCGGAACATTCCAGCGGCTCCCAAAGCATCTCCAGCCCGACTTGGCGAACGAACGCGTGCGCCTGGTCGGCATCGGAAGCTTGCCCCTCGACCGCCAGCGTGAACGCCTTTAGCCGCGTCGGTGCCTCACCTCGCTTGAGCAGCAGATGGTTCAACACCAACAGCACCGCGCCGCTGTCGATCCCCCCCGAAAACATCACCCCGATCGGCTCGCGCGGCTCGATCCGATCGAGCCACCGATCGCATTCTTCCGCCAATCGCCCGATGTAGGCGGCACCGATCTGGTCGACGTCGGTCGACAGCCGGTTTCTCACCGGGGTAAAGAATCGATCGTACTGCGGGTTCGGGTCGGGGCAACCGAGCAGTTCGACCTTCACCACATAATGGGCCGGCACCATCCGCGTGTAAGACGGGTGGAACTGATCCCCCAACCCTTCCGCTTCGAGCGCCTCGCGGAGCTGTTCCATCCGTTCGGCGACAAAGAGGCACGGCCCTTCGGCCCGCTTCGCGAGGAAGTATCGCATCGGCCGGCCGATCGAACGGGCCATGTGGACGCTCCTGCCGACCTGCGCCAAGATCGCGAACTGGCCGTCGATCTCGCCGACCGCGGCGGCATCACCGCTGGCGACGCGGCGGAGCGCCTCCTCATGGGTCATGTTCAACAAAACGTCCCCTTGGGGATCCATCAAATTCACAACGCGATGGACGTACTGGTGATTCGTCACGGTATTTTTCTCAACAAATCGATTTCGAAACAAAACCTTCCGGCGGGGTGATTCCATGTCACCTCCGTCACTTCATCGCGGACCCGGCTAAAGGTCGCGCACAATCGGATTTTTCCCTCGGCGAGAACCTCATACTCATAAGGCTCCCCCGTCTCCGGATCGACGATCGAAGGGCGATCGTACCGGGCCTTCGCAACAAGCTCCGCCAACGTTTTGGGCAAGGGCCGAACCAGCGTCAATCCGGACTTAGGACGATCCTCCACGGTGAGCGAACGGAGCTCATACAAGATCCCCTGCAGATCGTCGATGCGCCGTTTGTCCATCTTGCGGGCCCGTTCATCCAGCGGACTCCCCACGACCGACATCCCCCAGATCAGCCCGGCGGCGACGATCGCTGTGGCCGCGGCACCGAACCGCCGATGCCACGTCACACCCCCATCATCCCCGGCCTCAACAACGCCACCCCGCAACAGCCGCAGGAAATAAACGAGCGACAACGTCGCGATCAACGTCAGGGCGGCAACCTTCGCGACAAATCGCAGCTGCAATTCGCCATCGAGGAAGTAATACAACAGGGTCATCCCGGTGCACATCAGCGACGATGCGGCAACCAACAGCGTCAGGTACGACAGCCACCGGCGGATCGGGGACGATCCCTTCTCGGGCCGCTCCCGGATCTCGCCCAGCAATTTTCGCCACAGCAAAAAGAAGATCGGGAAAGCGATGATCACTTGCGCGATCAGCCATCGCAACAGCGACGCCATGTACCATTCGTTGGCATACCTCGACCGTGCCGGGTCGGGGAAGGCGAAATCGATCAACGAAAAGAGCAGCAGCACCAAGCTGACGACCGTCGTGTAAAAGGCGACGAAAGCGAAGAGGTGCATGAAGGCGTCGCGAGCCCCACCGACATCGGGTGGGACAGGAACGGCCAGATCGAGCGTCTCGTCGGACATCGCCCGGACGACGTCTTTTTCTTTCCAGCCGGCGGACAACAACAATGAGCGGATCGTCGCAAAGTCCATCCCCTTGGACCGCGCGTGCGCGATGAAATGGCCAAGCGATGCGTCGTCTGTCATCGATTCACCCTCCACACCCGATCGAGCCGCCCCACCTGTCACGATCCGATAACGACCACACACACAGCCGCTACCCAAACTCCATTATCCGCCACCCACTCCCCAACCGTCACCCCCCGTCACGCGCTTCAACCTCAATCGTTAACCACCAACCTCGACCCACCCAAACACCCAAATCCGCTCGCCACCACCACGAGTGGCACGTCACCAACGATGTGCTGTGCCTACGCCCTCCCGGCATTGCTTTTAAAAAATAGTGGGACGGCGGTCCCCGCCGTTAGTCAACGAATCACGGTGGGGACCACCGTGCCACGATAGAGTCAGGCCAGAACCCATGGGACAGAACAGTCACCGAAGATCGGGAATGCGACGCATCCATCCGACGATGTGGTGGGTACCGGCCTGTCCCCGCGAGGCCAATGTGTTTCCGTAAAGTGGTTCGCAGCGTGCCCCCACCTCGTACACGCGTCAGCTTCCCCCCTCATCCCCGGCCCTTCGCGACCTTCGTGTTAAAACCGACGCGCGCCAGACCCTCGCGACGCGGCTCGATTCCGTGGACTTCCGTGTCATTCCGTGGCCCCAGTACCCGATCAACTTTCGCTAAGCCGGCCGCCCCGTGTGGCGTTGGCGGTGGCGGGTTAACATAGCGATCGTGTTGGTGGAGCTTCGGCCCCTGCGTTTAGGTAATGGCGAGGGGGTGGAGCGCACTTCCGTTTTTCGTTTTAAATAAAACCCACAGCGACGTGATGAAACCGAATTATCTGGATCGCGCTTCCGGACCGACTCAAGTGCATGCCTACCGCCAAGGGCCTCGGATCACGGCGATCGAGACGGTGATCCCGCACGACGTGATGCCAGGGCTGTTGGCGCTGCGGATCCATACCGATGCCGAGGCGATCGCGGGGGCTCACGTCGTGGGGCATGGCGAAACGTATTACATCCCCACCGCCGCGGCCGCCGTGATCCATGACTTCATGGCGCCGCGACTTTTGGGGGCCGATGCCTTGGCGATCGAAAGCCATTGGCGGTTTTTGTACGAACGGGTCACGGCCTTCGGCGGGGTCGGGGCGGAGCTGCGGGCGTTGTCGGCGATCGATCTGGCGCTCTGGGACATCGCCGGCCAAATGATGGGGCAACCGATCTGGCGGTTGCTCGGCGGCCCGGTCCGCGATTCGGTACCGGTCTACAACAGTTGCGGCGGCCCGTTCTATGGACGGACCAATCGCAAAACCCCCGCCGCCTCTGGTTGGCCTGGCCATGGCGACCCCGGCCAACCCGGGCCGCTGGAGGATAACTGGTCGAGCATGAATCGCCCCGCCGAGCTCGCCGAAGAGCTGATCGCGCTGGGCTACAAGGGGATGAAGCTCTGGTCGTTCGATGCCGTCTATCGCAGGCAAGGGGGGCATTACCTGAGCCAACACGATATCGAAGAGGGGCTCCGGCCGTTCCGGCTCATCCGCGACAAGGTCGGCGACGAGATCGAATTGATGCTCGATGGCCACGGTTTTTTTTCGCTCGCCGCCGCCCGACAGATCGCCGACGCGATGCTGGAAGTCCGACCGCTGTGGCTGGAAGACATCCTGCGTCCCGATTCGATCCAAACGATGGCCGCCTTCCGTTTGCACAGCCCCGTCCCGATCGCCGTCAGCGAAATGTTGACCACCGCCGATCAATACCGCCAAGTCCTTGAAGCGGGGGCCGCCGATTACATCATGATCGACCCGACTTGGGTCGGCGGGATTTCCAACACCCGGCGGATCGCCGAGCTGGCCCAAATCCACAACGTCGCGACGCTGATGCACGATTGCACCGGCCCGATGACGCTGCTGTCCGGGCTGCATGTCGCATCGTCCAACGCCGGGGTCGCGATGCAGGAAACGGTCCGGGCCCACCTCGCGACGCTCTACCCGCTGCTGATCGATCGCCCGATCGAAATCCGCGGCGGCCAGATCCCGCTTGTCCAATCACCAGGGATCGGGGCCCGCTGGCGTGACGACCTCTTTGATTCAAGCCACCCTGGCTATCGGATCAGCAAAGATTGATTGCCTGCCGCGCGATCGATCATCGTTAACAACCATCGCTCGTGTGACCATCAAGGAAGGTTCATCGATCAGCGTGGGACGGGGACGCCACCGGCCAGAACGGTCGCGGCCCAATCGCGGTCGATGTTTCCGCCGCAGAGGATCACGCCGCATCGTCGGCCGCCCCACAACGCACGCTCTTGTACCAAGCCGGCGAGGGCCGCCGCGCCGGCACCTTCCGCGAGGTTGTGCGTCTCTTCGTGAAAGATCCGGATCGCCTCCGCGATCGATTCGTCCGAGACCTCGATCACCCGCGACGCCCCACCGAGGATCACATCGAGCGCCTCTTCATCCGGCCGCCGCGTCGCGATCCCGTCGGCAAAGGTCAGGGCACTATCGGTCGTGACGACACGACCTTGCGCGAACGATCGGGCGTAAGCATTGGCCTTCTGTGACACGACCCCGATCACTTCGGTCTTTAAGCCCAAGAGGTCGCGGGTCCGGATCACGCCGCAGATCCCCGACCCCAACCCGATCGGGACATAAACCGCATGGAGATCGGCAAAGGCTGTGAAGAGCTCCAGCGCGTACGTCGCCACGCCGTTGACCAGATCGCGATGGAACGAGGGGACGATTTCGTAACTTAGCCGCGATGCGAATTCGGCGAGGTGTTCGCGGGTCTCGTCAAAGTCGCGACCGACCTCGACCAGCTCCGCACCCCAATCGCGCATCGATGCGCTTTTTTCCCTTGAATTGCCATGGGGCACGAGAACGGTGCACTTTATCCCGTTATGCCCGGCGGCATATGCGATGCTTTGGCCGTGATTGCCGCGGGTCGCGGTGACCACGCCGCGCAGGTCGGGGCGTTGGGATCGCAAGCGATCGAGGTAGACGAGGCCGCCGCGGACTTTGAATGCGCCGGTCGGGAGGTGGTTCTCGTGTTTGACGATCACGTCGAAGCCGAGCCGTCGTCGGAGCTGCGGCCAAGCGTACTGCGGCGTCGCGGGGAGCGACATTCGCACCCGCGTCATCGCCGCATCGAGCTCTGGTTTCGAAAACATCACGTCCCCGTCGTGGTCAACGCCGGCACGGCTCCTTCGTGCGACGCGTCGCCATGTTCGATCCCCGCTTCGGATTCGCGTGGTTCGAACCAGCGATAGATCGAAGGGAGGACGAGCAGGGTGAGGATCGTGCAGGTGAGGAGGCCACCGATCACGACCGTCGCCAAGGGGCGTTGGACCTCGGCACCGGCGCTGCCGGAGATCGCCATGGGGATGAAGCCGAGGGCGCCGCAGGTGGCGGTCATGAAGACGGGACGGAGCCGATCCTTGGCCCCTTGGACGATCGCCTTGCGTTGGTCCTTTTCGTGCTCGCGGAGGTGGCGGATCTGTTCGACGAGGACGACGCCGTTCATCACCGCGATCCCGAAGAGGGCGATGAAGCCGACCCCGGCGGAGATCGAGAAGGGCAACCCGCGAAGGGCCAGCGCGAAGATCCCGCCGGTCGCGGCGATCGGGACGTTCAAAAAGATCAGCAGCGCGAGGTTGACCGAATTGAACGTCATGTAGAGGAGCGAAAAGATCAGCAGCATCGCGACCGGCACGGCGATCGACAAACGCTTGTTCGCCTCTTGAAGGTTTTGGAATTGGCCACCCCAAGCCAACGAATAACCGGCCGGTAATTTGACGTCGCTCGCGACGCGTGCCTGTGCATCGGCGACGAAGCTTGCCAGGTCGCGGCCGCGAACGTTGCACTGGATCAACAGCCGCCTGCGGATCGAATCGCGGCTGATTTCGGCCGGCCCTTCTTCGTTGACGATATCGGCCAATTGGGCGATCGGGATTTGTCGACCCAGGGGATCGTCGATCTTCAATTGGCCGAGCTTTTCCGTATCTTCACGCCACGCGGGGGCGAGGCGGACCTGGAGCGGGAAGCGGCGTTGTCCTTCGAAGACCTCGCCGACGACTTGGCCCCCGACGACCGAGACGGCGTTCAAGACATCGGCGGAATGGATCCCGTAACGGGCGATGGCATCGCGTTTGATCTTGATGCGAAAATAGGGCGCGCCGGCGATCTGTTGAGCCTGGACGTCGGCCGAACCGGGGACTTGGGAGAGCGACCGCACGATCTTGTCCCCTTCGGCCTTGAGCACGTCGAGGTCATCGCCATAAAGGCTCAGCCCGACATCGGAGCGGACGCCGGCGACGAGCTCTTGAACACGGAGCTCGATCGGCTGGGTGAAGCTGTACGAGTTGCTGGGGACCGATTTTTCTAGCGCCTCTTGCATCTGCGTGATCAGGTCGACCTTCGCGATCGGTTCGGGCCATTCGGAAGGGGGCTTCATGCGGATCAGGATATCGGTTGGGTAGACCCCCATCGGGTCATTGGCGATTTCGGGCCGGCCACTCTTGG
>JBEIRZ010000367.1:0-4520 GCA_040375695.1 Planctomycetaceae bacterium | reverse complement strand
CCGCATCTGGGCATAGAGACAGATCAGCATCGGGACGATCAAAAAGAGCAACATACTGGTCATTGCGTCGCGTGAGCCCCCAAGGGAGGTTCGAGGAAAGGTGAGTAACGGACCGGCGGCTTCGGACCAAATTGACAGTCCCCAGCCGCTCTGACGATCCCTAACGTGCAAGCGATGTGCCGAATCGGGTCGCATTACACATTATAGACCGCAAGTCGTTGGACAATCGCAATCGCAAAATCATACTGTCGATTCGCGATTCCGATCATGCCCCTGTTTTGACAGCGAAAGTAGACCGCCGATGGCCGCAGGACCCTGTTTTTTCGCCGAAACGCGTCGTTATCGAGGGATTTTGGCGTGGTGGCTGGCCTTGGGTTCGCTCGTAGCGGCGTTTTCCGGCTGCCCCGCGGGGGGGGACGGCGAGTGGACACCCCCGGCGGAATTGGTGAGCCGGCGATCGGAATCGGGTGACAGGGGTGGCGAGCGGTCGGCAGAAAGTGAGACGGAGCTGGTCTCGGCCGAAGAATTCGCGCGGGTGCGGGGGCGGGTCGCGGAAGCTTTGGCAGCGGCGAAGGGGAGGCGGCTGTCGGTCGAAACGAACGCGGCGTGGCAAATTTTGCACGGGGTGTTGGCGGTGGGACGTGAATTGCCGATCGAGGTCGGGGCGAAGTCGGAGCGGGCGGTGGGGTACCTGATGGGGGGCGGGTCGATGAAGGGGTTAACGCTGCGGGGTGGCGACCGCTTCGAGACGCCCGACGGGCAGACGGTGCGGGGGATCGTCGCGGAGCTCGAGCCGGGCGAGAAGGTCGGCCAAGGGCATCGCGACCAATGGCTGGCATACCTATCCACCGCGTGTGACCTGGATGCGAGCGAGACGATCCGGATGCCGAACGGCGATGCGTTAACGGTCGAAGGTTGGGTGCGTCAGGCGGAGTGGGACGTGCCGCTGAATTTCGAACGGGAATATAGCTGGACGTTGATGGCATTGATCCGGCATCGCCCGACCGACCATCAGTGGGTGGCGCGGGACGGGGAGAGCTACAGCATCGAATCGTTGCTCGCGTCGGAGCTCGGGCAGTTGGCCCCGGAGAACGCTTGCGGCGGTTCGCATCGGCTGTTCGCCATCGCGGCGGCGATTCAAGCCCGTAAGGACGAAGGGCGACCGATCGAAGGGGCCTGGAGCGACGCCGAAGGGTTGGTCGATTTGGCGGTGTCGCAGGTGCGTGAGTTTCGCAACGCCGACGGTTCGTTTTCGTCCAAGTATTTTGATCGACCGGGGTGGTCGCTCGATCTGGCCGCGGCGCTCGGGACGACGGGGCACGCCTTCGAATTCGTCGCGATGGGGGGGCCCGAAGCGGCGCTGCGCGAGGCCTGGATGGTCGAGGCGGCCGATTGGTTATGCGAGACGCTGGAACGGACCGAGGGGCTCGACCTGGAATGCGGGGCGCTGTACCACGCCCTCAGTGGGCTGGCGATCTATGACCGCCGCACCGGCGGAAAACCGGCGATCGCCAAGCGGGATGCTGGTCGCTAGCGGTCGGCCGTTGGCTGGGGAAATTCCGGGGCGCGGAGGTTTCACGCAAAGGCGCGAAGCTCGCAAAGGGAGGATGGCGCGCGGGGAATGTTGATTGATTGCGGGAGATTGCCAAATCCGAAATGCGCGATCCCGAAAGGCTCGAAGGGGCGGCAGGCGCGGGTAGAAAGGAGTGAATAAAAAAACCCGAGCCTCCTGAGGGCATCAGGAGGCTCGGGTCGCGATTTGCGTTGTCGGCCCCGCTAGGGCGAGGGCCGGACGATCGACGTTTGGGTAGGGCGGGCCCTACCGATTAGGCTTGGAAGGAGCTGCCGCAGCCGCATGTCTTGACGGCGTTGGGGTTCTCGAAGGTGAAACCTTGCTTCTCCAAACTCTCGTGCCAATCGATGGTGGTGCCATCGAGGTAAAGCGAGCTCTTCTTATCGACGACGACGGCGACACCATGGCAATCGAACTTGCTGTCCGACTTCTCGTCGTACTGATCGTCGAAATTCAGGGTGTAGTTGAAGCCGCTACAACCGCCGCCGGCAACACCGATGCGAAGGGCCATCCCTTCTTCGAAATTATGTTCACGCTGGAAACGACGAACTTCCTGAGCAGCCCGCTCAGTCAACTTAAGTGCCATAGAAAGGTATGCCTCCGGGAGAGGAATCATGAAGCTGGGAACACCTGATAGTATGCCACGGGGTGAATCCCTGGCAAGTCTTTCGGCGGGGGCGAGGGGGCTTGGGAGGCTTTAGAGGGGGGAAAAAGGGGTTGGGGGGAGGGGCCCGGCGGCGGGACGCCTCGGGGTTGGCCGGGGAAACCTCGGGGTTGGCCAGGGAAAAACGGGGGTCGCTTCGGGAGGATCGGCCGGTTTGGGGGGGTAAAAACGTCGGGCGAATCACGGGGAAAGATCGCGGGGAATGACCTGCGGCACTCGATTCGCGGGCCCCGATCGTTTAGGATTTTGCGAGCATTTTTCCTGCCGACTTCTCCCTTTCCTGACCCGAGCCCGCCATGAGTAGTGTCACCCAGCGACTGAGCGTGATGATGTTCCTGCAGTTTTTTGTCTGGGGGGCGTGGTTCGCGACGTTGGGGTTGGCGCTTGGGAGCAACGGGTTGGCCGACATCATCGGGCAGGCGTACGGGAGCGCGCCGATCGCGGCGATCCTGGCACCGCTCTTTTTGGGTTTGATCGCCGACCGATTTTTCGCGTCGGAGCGGGTGATGGCGGTGTTGTTCCTGATCGGCGGGGTGTTGTTGTGCTTCGCGGCGAAGACGGCGGCGGCGGGTAACGGCGGGATGACGGTGTGGCTCTTCATCGGTCACATGCTCTGTTACATGCCGACGCTGGGGCTGAGCAACACGATCGCGTTCACCAACATCGGCGACCAGAACGAGTTTCCGAAGATCCGGGTGTGGGGGACGATCGGCTGGATCGTGGCGGGGTTGTTGGTCGGGGTGTTGGGCTGGAGTTCGAGTTTCAACATTTTCTGGCTGGGGGGTTTGAGCTCGATCGTGATGGGGCTCTACAGCTTTTCGTTGCCGCACACGCCGCCGCCGGCGAAGGACAAGCCGTTTGACATTCGGTCGCTGTTGATGTTCGACGCCTTTTCGCTGTTAGGGAAGCTCCCGTTCCTCGTCTTCATCACCTGTTCGACGCTGATCTGCATCCCGCTGGCGTATTACTACGGCAACACGGCGATGTACCTCGACAACACCGGCTTCACGGCGCCGGCATCGAGCATGACGATCGGGCAGATGTCCGAAATCTTTTTCATGCTCTTGATCCCGTTCTTCTTCCGCCGGTTGGGGGTCAAGAACATGATCCTGATCGGGATGGCTTGCTGGGTGTTGCGGTACTTGTTGTTCGCGGTAGGTGCGCCGAACCAGGTCGCGTGGATGTTGTATTTGGGGATCGCGTTGCACGGGATCTGCTATGACTTTTTCTTCGTCACCGGCTTCATGTACACCGACAAGGTGGCCGACGCGAGCATCCGCGGCCAAGCGCAGGGGATGCTCGTCTTTTTCACCCAAGGGATCGGGATGTACTTCGGCTATTGGGTCGCCGACCTGTTGCACAAGCGGACGGTAACGGGGTATGGGGATTTGACGAAAGCGATCGCTGACTCGCGGCCCAAGACGACCCCCAGTTTCGTGCAATCGCTGCTCAACATGTTTTCCGTCGACAAGTTGAACGTCGACGCGGGGCTGTTGTCGGAGACGATGGCGCAGTGGAAGAGTTTCTGGCTGTTGCCGGCCGGGATGGCGGCGGTGATCACGGCGATTTTCTTCCTCGGGTTTTGGGACAAGATGAGCAACCACGACAAGGAAGCGATCGACGAGGGCTCGGCGGGCTGAGCAACGAGGGCTCGGCGGGCTGAGCAACGAGGGGGGGGTATTGGCGGGGGCTTTTTGGCCGGCGTCGGTGGGCCGATTTGTGCGGCGGGCCTGGACGTTTCATCCCCCGGTTGTCAAGCTAGAAACAGTCCGATCGGTGTCGATCGGCCAGAAGGGGCAAGGCATGACCGACGAATCCGAATCACTCTATGAATTGCTCGGCGGCGACGACGGGGTCGCGGCCGTCGTGGACGAGATGTATCGCCGCGTCCTTGCGGATCCGGGGCTTGCTCCGTTCTTCGCCAAGGCCGACATGCGGCGGTTGAAAAAGATGCAGACGGCGTTCATCGCGGCGATGGTCGACGGGCCGAACCAGTACACGGGGGCGGAGCTGACGCAGATCCATCGGCAGCGGGGGATCGAGCGGAAGCATTTTTCGCGATTCTGCAACCACATGCTCGAAGCGTTGACGGCGCGCGGCCTGGCCCCGAACAAGGTCGATCAGGTTTTGGGCCGGATGGCGCAGTACAGCGACAAGATCACCGGCGCGGCGAACGTCGACGGCTGATCGATCGTACCGTTGCCGACGCTTGACCCCGAGGACGTCCCCTTACGTTCGCTGCCGATTGCCTTTTCGGGGCGACGGTGAAATCGATTTCGCCCT
>JBEIRZ010000311.1:0-5519 GCA_040375695.1 Planctomycetaceae bacterium | reverse complement strand
CGGGCTTGTCGTCAGCAGGTTTATCTTCAGCAGGTTTATCTTCAGCAGGCTTATCTTCAGCGGGCTTATCGTCGGCAGGCTTATCTTCAGCGGGCTTATCGTCAGCGGGCTTATCTTCGGCAGGCTTATCGTCAGCAGGCTTGTCGTCAGCAGGCTTGTCGGCGGGGGGCGTAGCCTCGGTCGGGCTAGCAGGTTCAGGAGTTACCCCGTCGGCAGCGGGCGCCGGATTATCGGCAGCGGCTTTTTCCGCCGCGGCCTTGTCCATCGCCTCCAACTCTTCGACCGTCTTGGGGACCTCTTTCAATTCCGGAGGCGGGAACGACGACTCGTCCACCTGGGCCGTGATCAACAGGTATCGGTTCGCCCCCGCGCTGCTGGCCTTGGGCTCCTCACCCTCCTTGTTCTCTTCCCCTTCCTTCGGCTTCTCTTCTTCCGACAGACCTTCGACGTTACCAAATCGCAGGACGTATTGAACGCCGTCTTTGAGCGTCACATCGAGCTCGCCGTTGGCGGAAATGACGTCACCGGACGAGAGCGGGAAAAAACCCCGGGTCGCCAGCGACCTGACCGCCTCGTTGTCCGTCGCCAACTCCTTCTCGGCTTTCAAACTTTCCGTCATCCCCTTCGGCTTCGACGCGACGTCGGCAATCTTGAGCTCATCCAACGAATTCTTGAGCTGGTTGAGTTTCGATACGGAGAGCTTTTCGCCCTCCGCTAGCGTACGCGGCTGGGCCTGTTGCTGGCCGTCATAAACGTTCAGCGCCTTGACCTGCCAGGTGTTGGTGTCATCGACCGTCAATGTCGCGTCGTAACCTTTGTTAAGCGCCACCGCACCCGTCGGCTCCAACGCCGCGTTGTAACTTTGCAGCGCGATCGTCTTGATGTCGATGCTGCTGAGCTGCAACAAATCCTTCTCGATCCAGTCATCAAATCGCGACGAAAAAACGGTGTCATCGAGGTTAACGACATAGACCGGGTCCTGCCCCGGGATACGGACATAACGCTGCTTGCCGTCGGCCCCCTTGGCGTTGCCGATGATCAAATTGGCGAGCGACACGTTCTTGTCGCCGCGGATCGCGACAAGCCTCCCCACCCCTTCGTCACCCACTTGCAACGTCTCGGGCTTCGGCTCGACCACACCCAACTTGGCATGGTCTTCCTTGTTCTCGGTCTGGATGTCGAGCACCTTCAGCCCGACCAACGCGTTGGCCGCCTTCTGCATCTGTTCCGACGCGTCGGCGGGATAATTGTTTCGCGAAGGGAGCGACCAGACGCCTGAAGTCGCGTCCTTGGCGACTTCGAAACGGGTGATCTCCCCTTGGTCAGCATTGAAGGAGACGACCCGCAAGTTGTTCGCCGCGAGCGGATCGGTGAATGTGGGGAAGAGCGGGTTGCCGATCAACGAATCGGTTTCGTTAACCTGCTTGGCGGGCAACGAGGCGTAGGTCGCCGCGGAGACCAGCGTCAGCGCTGCGGCCCAAAAGATTCCGGTTTTTGTCCCTTCGTTCACGGTTCTATCTTCCAAATCGAGGGGAAAGCGTGGTTGAATGCGGTTGTTATCTAAACGGTTTTTCATGACGCCGCGGGGGTCGACAACCCGCCGCGAATCGCCAATGGCTTCACGCCCCCGAAAAACTTCGGGGGCGTTTGCGTCGCGGCTACTTGAGCCGCGCCTTGGAAATGTTCTCGCGTTCGCGGAGCCGACGTGACGCGAAGACGATGATCCCGATCAGCAGCGGCGGCAAGCAAGGGAGGATCGCCGCCGTCGCCTTGACCCGGTTTTGCATCTGGGTCACGGTCTGGTCGGCTTGCCGTTGGATGTCGCGGATGCTCTGGTCCCGCTGACGCTCGGCGGCGACGCGGCGGACATCGAGCGACCGCTGCAACGCCTCCTGCTTGATCGCGAACTGCTGGAGCTTTTCCTGCGCCACGGCCCGGCTGACCGTCCCGTCCGTGCTCTTCTTGTTCAGCTCGGTCACCTCGTCACGGAGCGTCTTGATTTCGGCCTCGTTCTTCTCTTGGGCCTCACGGATCAGCTCATCGAACTTGACCTGATACTCCTTCCCCTTTTCGCGAACCTCGGCCGACGCCCGCTGCTTCACGTCGGCGATCATTTGCAAGCTGCTGAAGGTCGGCTCGTGCTTGCGGACGTCGACATAATCGAGCTCGCCGGTGAGGTAATCGATCGTGTTGAGCAGGAAGGTGACGTTCTGGAATTGGAAGCGCAAATCAGGAGCCTGATCCGGTTCGGCACGGAGCTGCAAGAAGACCGGCAACATCATGTCGATGTCGGCGACGTAGACCGCCTTGATGTCCCCTGCCGGGGTCGCCGGTGCCGTTTCCCCTTCGGCCGGGGCGGGGGCAGCGGCCTTACCTTCGATCACCATCGCGATCGGGGTGAATCCGGTCGTACCCTCTTGTTCTCTGGCACCAGTCGATTGGCGGTTGGCGATCCGTTGGGCGGCCTCGGTGCTCATCAACCCGCTCATGGCACTCGTCTTGAGCAATGGCGTGTGCGTCAACTTGCTGCTCGCCTTGGGATTCACGCCGCCGGCAAACAGCGCCAACACCTGACGCATCCCGGAAGTGATCGGGTTCGATTCGCTAAGCGATTCGTTGGCACCGGGGGCGTCGCTGTCGACGAAGAGCCACAAGTCGTTGGCGTTCATATCGAGGTTGGGGTAGGGGTTCCACGTTTGCCACACGACGTTGGAATTGTAGAGCGCTTGCCCCATCGGGTTCGGTTCGCCGGGGACGTCAATTTCGAGCAGGTCCCAAAGCTGTCGGATGTTCCCCTTCGGCTGCGGCCCGCCCCCGCCGAACATCCCGCCTGGCGCTTGCTTGGGGTCTCCCGTTCCCGGGACAAAGCTTTGTCCCAACGGCACCGGGTCCTCGAAGATCGCCGTCGGCACACCCGCCCTCACGGCTTCGACCAGACGGTTGAACGATTCCGGGTCGAGCGATGACGGTTGCACGGCGACCAACGCGTCGTATTGCCCCGGCGTCACCGGACCCGACAAATCGACCGCTTCGACCTCGTATTGCTTTTCCAGCTCGACGACCAGCGGGTGCTTTTCCACTTGTTGGAAACCCATCCCCGCCATGATCCCGCCGCCCATCATCCGGGCTTCGGTCGCGACGATCCCCAATCGCTTGCGGTCACCCTTGGCGACCGTCTTGATCGACCGGACAAGCTCGTATTGGACCGGGACGCCGTATTCGAAAATGGGGATCGTCAGCGATTGCAAGCCGCTGCGGAACGCGGCCCCCATGATGACCTGCTTCTGTTGGTACGAACCCTTGTCGTAAACCATCCGGTTCACGGGGACGATATTGAACCGCTCTTGCGCCAGTGCCGCTTCGTCGCTGAACAGCTCGATCCCGTCATAAAGGTTCACTTCGATCTCACGCCCTCGCTTGGAGCCTTCGCTGCGGAATTCCTTCAGAAGGTTGATCAATTCGTAACGGGTGCGAGCGTACTGCTCGGGCACTTCGTTGCTGATGAACGCGTCGATCACGATCGGACGTTTCGAGTCGAGATCGCGGATCAACGCCTTGGTCGCAGGGGCGAGCGAGCTGGTGCCATTGAGCGTCGAATCGAGCCGGAAGAAATCGAAATTTCGCAGCAGCACCACGGCGCCACCGGTGATCAGGATGAGAGCCAGCACCCGGGCGAGGTAATGCCAGAACATCGTGTTGCCATCCTTGCCCCCGGTCCAGTGACGACGCCCGATCAACACCATGCAGACGTACAATGCCACGGCAGCGGCCAAGACGAAATAAACCACCGCCGAGATGCTGATCACCCCGCGGCCGAAATCGTCGAACGGCCGCGATATCCCCGATTCACTGATCAGGCTCGATAACCCCAGCCCCGGTACGACCGACTTGGCGAGCGACGCGAAGGCGAGCGGCGCGTTGAACAACGCACCAAGGATGAACCCGACCGTCAAATTCCCCGTCAGGAACGATGCGATCATCCCGATGGCGATCATCATCAGCCCGATGAACCAATAGCCCAGGTAGGTCGTGAAAAGCAGCCCCGTATCGAGCGAACCTTGGGTCAAAATCGCCAGCGTGATGAAGGTGCTGAGCTGCGAAAAGAGCAACGACGCGGTGAAGATCGACGCCGCCGCCATGTATTTTCCGATGACGATGTCAAAGTCGTCCGCGGGAAGCGTCAGCAGCAGTTCGTCCGTCCCCTGACGCTTTTCGTCAGCCCAGATGCTCATCGTGATCGCCGGGATGAACACCAGCATGATCAAAGGGAACCATTGGTTGAGCTGGTCGAGCGTCGCCAGGTTCTGGTTGAAGAATTGGTACGGCCAAAAGGCCGCGACCGATGTCAGAAAGACGAAGATGCACAGGAAGACATACCCCGTCGGGTTGCTGAAATAGCCGATAAAATTCCGTTTCATCACCGCGAAGGCGGCCAACTTGCTCCTGCTCAACACCGCGACCAGCGAGAGCAGCACGATCACGAAGACGGCGTCATACAGCAGCAGGGTCAGGAAGGATGAAGCGATTTGAGTGAGGTTCATGTTCCGTCGGATCGAATTCGAGTTCAGTTCTTCGGGGAAAACACAAGACGCGCTGCGGTCGCGGTCAGACGTGCACGCCGCGGGTCAACTTGTGGAAGGCGTCATCCAGCTCAGGGCCATGCTCGCGGAGCCCCTTCACCGGGCCGTCGTAAACCAAACGCCCCTCGTTGATCATCACCACACGGTCGGCCATCGCCTCGACCTCCTGCAAAATGTGCGTGCTCAACAGGATCGTCTTCGTCTGGCTGAGCTTCTTCAGCGTCGCCCGAACGCCTCGGATCTGGTTCGGGTCGAGCCCCGCCGTCGGTTCGTCCATGATCAACACGTCGGGCTCGTGCAGCAGCGCCTGGGCCATCCCCACACGCTGCTTAAATCCCTTCGATAACTTGCTGACCGGCTTATAAAGCACGGTCGAAAGGTCGCAAATGTCGACGACCGCCTCGATCCGCTCTTTCTTGTATGCCGCGTTCATCCCACGGGCGTCGCCGAAGAAATCGAGCATCGCCAGCGGCGTCATGTCAGGGTAAAGCGGGCCGTTTTCGGGGAGGTAACCGAGCCGTTTGCTACCCTCGATCCGGTCCGACATCATGTCATGCCCTGCGATCCGGGCCTGCCCCTCGCTCGGGGCAATGTACCCGGTCAACATCTTCATCGTGGTGCTCTTCCCAGCACCGTTGGGGCCGAGGAACGCGACCAATTCGCCCTCGCCGACCGAAAAGGTCACGTCGCGTGTCGCCGCGAAGGGGCCATAAAATTTACTCAGCCCGATCGCCTCGATCATCGGCTTGCGGTCGGTCTTTGGGTCGGTCTTTGGGGGCGTCGATTCCGATTGCCCAGTGGTCTTGTGTTTCGTCATCAGTGCGAGCGATCCGATGGGGGTTGGGTAGGTGTCGTTTCGTCCTGGACGTCGAAGGGGCCTTACTATACCGCGCGGCCCGAAACGCTCAACGGCGCTTTGCCGAACCTTATTGGTCAGTT
>JBEIRZ010000012.1:0-33541 GCA_040375695.1 Planctomycetaceae bacterium | reverse complement strand
GGCGGGCCGCCCCGGCGTTCCGCTTTGCCGGCGCCCTTTGCCCAGGCGGGAAGATTAGACTAACCGTCGCGGGGTCCGTCGGTCAAGGATCGTGGCGGATTGCCGCATGGGGATAGGCACTTGGGCTTACTTTTTTGAGGAGCGATCTTTGGCCCGCACGGTATCGAGGCGTCGTGGTCGATCGAACCGAATGGGGTTCGTCGCCGTTGTGTTATGGATGCTGGGATCGGCCGCCCCGGTGGCGGCATCCGAATCGGGTGTGGCGGCATCCGAATCGGGTGTGGCGAAGCGGCCCAACGTGCTGTTGATCCTGGTGGATGATTTGAAGCCGGCGATCGGAGGTTATGGGGATGCGGTGGCGCAAACGCCGCAGCTCGATCGATTCGTCGCTTCGGGGATGCGGTTCGATCGGGCTTATTGCAACCAGGCGGTTTGTGCCCCGTCGCGGTACACGCTGATGCTCGGTTCTTTGTCGAGCTCGACCGGGCTGTACGGGTTGTCTCGGCCGTTGCGACGGGCGATCCCAAACGCGGTAACGATGCCGCAGCATTTCGCGAAGCACGGGTGGCGAACCGAATCGCTCGGGAAGGTGTTTCATATCGGCCACGGGAACGAGGGGGATCCGGCGTCGTTCGTTGTCCCGCATTTTGCGGAGAAGGTGATCGAATATGTCGACCCGACGAGCACGGGTGGAGGGATGTTGACCCGCGAGGAGGCGTATTTCGCCAACCGGTCGCTCGATCGGATCGGTGCGTTGCCGCGCGGCGCGGTGGCCGAAGGGCCGGATGTCGCGGACGACGCGTATGCCGATGGTCGCGTCGCGGCGGAGGCGATCCGGCGTTTGCGAGCGGCGAAGGAGCGACGCGTTGCCGAGGGGACGCCGTTCTTTGTCGCCGTCGGTTTCGCTAGGCCGCACCTCCCTTTCTCGGTCCCGAAGCGGTACTGGGATTTATATGATCCGGCGGATTTGCCGATGCCGAGTGTCGATACGTTTCCGCAGGGGATGCCCGCGATCGCGGGGAAGCGGGGTGGTGAGATCGCGAATTATTTTCCGGCACCGGATCAGGCCGCCTTTCGTGACGGGGCGTCGATCGATCGCGAATTGACCCGCCGTCTGATCCATGGCTATTACGCCAGCGTCAGTTATGTCGATGCCCAGATCGGCAAGGTGCTCGATGCGGTGCGGGAGTTGGGGCTGGATCAGGAGACGATCGTCGTGCTGTGGGGCGACCACGGGTTCCATTTGGGCGATTTGGGGATGTGGACCAAGCACACGAATTTCGAACAGGCGACGCGGATCCCGCTGGTGATCCGTGCGCCGGGTGTGACGGGTGCGGGGGCGTCGACGGGGCAACCTGTTGGGAGCGTCGACATTTTTCCGACGCTCGCCGAGCTCGCCGGCCTCCCGGCACCGGTCGGGCCACAGCCGATCGATGGGGTCAGCTTGGTGCCGGTCTTGAGAGATCCTCAAGCCCGCGTCCGCGACCACACGACGCACGTCTTTCCCCGCGGCAAGGTGATCGGGAGGGGGATTCGCGACGAGCGTTATCGGCTCGTCGAGTGGAAACGCCCCAGTGACGATCGGGGGGCGGCGGAGATCGAGCTTTATGACTATCGAGACGAAGCGGTCGAACGACGCAACGTGGCCGGCGAATTTCCGCAAGAGGTCAGCAGGCTGCGCGCGATCTTGGATCGTTACCCCGAGGCGGTCCCCGAATGATCGTCAGGGCGTACGTTTCGGGTAGGGCCGGCTTCGTTTTGGTACCGCCAACAACGTCCGGTTCGATTGTTCAAAAACAGGGCGCCGATTGAATAGAAATGGTCGCGGGCGTTGGCGGGCTTGGCCGCGGCATGGAATTCGCGAGGCCTGCGGCATAGGATAGGCAGGGTCAGAACTTTCGTTTTTTCGCGGATGGTCATTTCGATGGATCAAGAAACTCGCAACTGGGCGATGCTGTTGCACCTTTCGATTCTGCTGGGGACGGCGTTCCCGGTCGTCGGGATGATCGTGCCGATCGCGATTTGGCAGTGGAAACGTGAGACGCTGCCGATGATCGACGAGCACGGCAAGATGGCGGCAAATTTCATCATCTCGATGTTGGTCTACTGGTTGGCGCTCGCGGCGATCGGTTTCATGACGTGTGGGCTGTTCGGGCTGATTTACATCGCCGTCGCGATCTTGGGGATCGTCGGGGTCGTCTTCCCGTTGATCGCGGCGATGAAGGCGAACCAGGGGATCTTTTGGCGATACCCATACATCTACAACTGGATCCGCTGAGGCATTTGGCCGGATCCGCCAAACCGGTCGGCCGCTGCGGTTGATCGAAACGAGTCTTTGATAACGGGGTGAGTCGGCGATGTCGGTGCTCGATCGGTTTCGTCTGGAGGGTAAGCGGGCGTTGATCACCGGCGGTAGTCGGGGGTTGGGGCGTGAGATGGCGCTGGCCCTCGCCGATGTGGGGGCCGACATCATCCTTGTCGGCCGCGACTTGGAGAGTTTGCAACGGACCGCGGATGACATCAGTGCGGCAGGGCGTCAATCGGTCGCGTTGGTCGCCGACGTCGGAGACCCGGAGGCGTGCGAATCGGTTTGTCGCGAGGCGGTTTTGTCCCATGGGCCGATCGATATCCTGATCAACAACGTCGGCGGGCGGCGGGAAAACATCCCGACGGAATCGATGCCGCTGGAGACCTGGCAACGGCTCGTCGATTTGAACCTGACGAGCACCTTCGTTTGCACTCGGGTGTTGGGCGAGGCGATGATCGCGCGGGGGCGTGGGGGTCGGATCATCAACATCGCGTCGATCAACGCTTTGGTCGCGGGGCGGGGGATCGCGGGTCGTCATTACGAGGCGTGCAAGGCGGCGGTCGTGCAGTTCACCCGTGCGGTCGCCGCCGATTGGGCGCCGCACGGGATCACCGCCAACGCGATTTGTCCGGGCGGCTTCATGACCGAGCCCAACGTCCGGTGGTCGCAATTGCACCCCGAAGTGATCTCGACCTTTCGCGGCCAGATCCCGATGGGCGATTTCGGCAAGCCCGAGGATTTGGGGCCGTTGGCCGTTTATCTCGCCAGCGACGCGTCCCGCTACATGACCGGCGCGACGCTCGTCATCGACGGCGGCTATACCCTGTGGTGATCGGCCCGGCGCGGGGATGGCATCGGCCCGTTGGGGTGGCTGAGTCCGATCCGGCGGCGGACCCGCCGATGACTTGGCAAGAAGTTGTCTGAACAGACGGGTGTTCGCGGTGCTGCTGGGTATCGTTTTTGATCTGCGACTGGTGCGGCGTTAGGCGAGTCGTTTTCGAAAGCGTGCCGCCGCGAGGAGGCGAGGTCTTGCCGAAGCCGGCTGGGGCCCTTTCGCTCGGGTCACCGATCGTGTCATTTGGTCAGAAGGCCGTCGGGATTGATCGGGTCATAGGTTCACCGACGCGGGCTTGGTCGTCAGGCGTGTTAATCGCAAAGCCATCGCATCCAGGCTTCGATGCCGCCGCGGTGGTAGCGGTCCATCAGCCGGAAGATAACGTACATCAGAGGCAGACAGGCGATCGCGGCGGCCAATGACCAGGGGACCGACATCGCTTTTTGCCAATACTCTGTCGGGTCTTCGGCCGAGAGCGAGCCGTAGATCCAAAGCGGGTAGAGGTGGATGATGTGATGAAGCAGGTAGGCGCTGAGGGAATGCCGGCTGAGCGTATCGGTGACACGATGGAGGCTTTGAAAGCGATCGTTGCGGCCGCGATCGAAAAAAAGGAAAGAGAGGCCGAAAGCGAAGAGGACAAAGCCGAGGGTTCCGAGCATGTAGGCGATCCCGGGGGGGAACATCCGCCAGGATTGGGATAAGAATGTGGCCGTCTCCCCGGAGCTGTTCGCGCTGCCGAGGACGACAAAGACGGCAAGGAGCATCAGGGTGAGGCCGGCCTGCCATCCGAGCTGCGCGATCCGGTCTTCGTGTTTGGGGTCAGGGGTTTCAGCAAACTGAAATGTCCCGAAGAGAAAACCGATGAGCGGGAAAGCGAGCCAGGGAAAGATCGGGAAGTAGCCGACGACCAAAAACCCCAACACGACATCCGTCAGCGTCAGGTCGGGGTCAAAGTAGCCCGGGGTCCAATAGGCTTGCCAGTCGGCTTCGAATTGCAGTAGCGGCGTAAGGGACATCAGCCCTAGGCAGGCCAGGAACGTGATCGTAGGCGGGAGTTGCCGTGCCAGGTTCAACGTGATCATCCCGACACCGATCAAGGTCAGCACATCCCAATTGAAGGTATCTTCGGGGAGCCAGACCAGGACGTTGAACGCGAAACCGAGCCCGAAGAGGAAGAGTCCGCGTCGGACCGTCGATTTGGCGATCTCCGTCTCGGTCACGCCGCGGGCCTGCTTGGCGTTAAGCCACAAGCGGTAGCTCAGACCGGTGAGGAACAGGAACGTGGGGGCCCCCAACCCGGCGATCAGGGGGGTGTAGCCGGCGAGGTTTTCGGTGAAGTGGACGATCACCATCACCACGATGGCGAACGAACGGAGCAGGTCGATCGAGTGGTATCGCACGTCAGACGCTCGTCGTGCCCAAGTATTCGACCAACAACAGCACCGACTGCATCAGCAGCAAGAGGATGATCACCCATTCGAGTTGGTGGCCTTTTCGGGCGACCATGAACTCGCTGACGCGGTGGCTGCAGAGTTCGTAGACCCGTTCTTGGGCCGCGAGCTTCTGGTCGAGCAACTCGAGCCGCTCAGGCATTCTCAGACGTTCGCGGAGTCGTTCGCCGATCTGGCTTTTCAGTGTAGGCGGGTGGACGTAGGGGACGATGATTTGGGGGACGAGTTTCGCGTAGGCGACTCTGGCTTCGACCAGGCTTTGGAAACGCTGTGACAGTTGTTCGCGGCGGGGCACGGCCCGTTCGTGGAATTCGAACGCCAGCGGGGCGTCGGATCGCACGTCGTCCCATTTCGAGTCGACTTCGGATTCGAGCCATTCGAGGGTGAGCTCATTTTTCGTCGCCTCGACGATCGCGAGGCTCACCCGTTCCACGCGGTCGGCCGGGGCGTCGATGATGACCTGGTCGCGACGCCAGAGGATCTGGACCCCTTGAAACGTTAGCAGGATGTTTCTCGAGGCATTCGGATCACCGGCTTCAGCCCCCTGGGACGCGTCGAAATGGCGTGCCAGCCAATCCGAGTCGTGGCCTTGGGAGTCGATCGCGATCACGCGTAACCGGTGTTGGTCAGACGTTCCTTTAGGGAGGAACGGGCGTTCCAGATCGCAATCGGTGATTGTCGCCCCGGCCGGAAGGTCGGGCACAGCGGGTGGCGTGGCGAGGTGGGGCGATCCCATATCAGCCTTGTTGCCCATGTCAGCCTTGTCGATCGGGTGCGGGGGTGTTGGTATGGCCATCGGGCTTTGCGGATCCGTGCCGCGAAAATGGTGAAGAAGACTCGAAGGGTTGATCATTGGCTGGGGTGCGAGCGTTAACCGCGAGCGTCTCCGTTCAAGCGAGCCGCCAGCCAATCGGTCGCGTAATCGGCGGATTCGAAAAGGCCGTTGAGCGTCGAATCGAAAAGGTAATCGCCGACGACCCAGAGGTTGGGGGCTGTCTGCGGGGCGGGGTGATGCCGGTGGTCCAGCGGGAGCGGCACCGGACCCCCTGGGATCGCGTTGACGGCGCCGAGCCAGCGGTGGACACGCCCTTCGATCGCGAGCCGTTTTCCGTGGGCCAGCTTGGGCGGGAGGCTATCGAGGGCCAGCGCGATCAGCTCTTTGTCGGGAAGCGTCGATCGCGATCGAGCCGCTTCGCCACCGAGCAACCAACCGAGAACGCCGTGACGTGGTTCGACGGTCCTTGAAGATTCGTCATAAAGGCAGCACATGCCGAGGCGATCGAGCATGCAGTAGGAATCGACGAGGTCGCGTTTCCAGAAGCGGCTTTCGAACAGGATCGTGATGCGGAGGTAATGCGCGGGGTGGTCATGGTGCCGGTGATGGTCCTGCATCCGTTGGCGGAGCGACGCGGAGGTAAAGCGGATGCGACCGACGGCGTCATGGGGGAGTGCCATCACGACATGGTCGAACGTCTCTTCGAGAAGGCGATCCGCGATCCGGGAGCAGATCGTCATCCGTCCGTCCGGGAGTGGTCCGACGGCATCGACGGTGTGATTGAGCCGCACGTCGGCGTGGAGGCGGCTTGCCAGTCGCTGGGGCAATTGTTCGTTGCCGCCATCGATCCCGTAGAGCCGCATGTAGGCGGGGTCGTTCATCAGGTAGTTGTGCAGGCCGTATTCGATCGTTGTCTGGTGCGGTTCGGTCGCCAGGTCGCTGTGGATCAGCGTTTCGACGTACGATCGGGAGGCCGCATCGAGTCGGTCAAGAAGCGAATCGAAGCGACGCTGCGGCGAGATGGGCGGCGGGGCCTCCGGGCCGCCGGCACGGAGGAATTCGGCTGGCGAGAGTTCGTCGCGCGCGGCGCGGTGGAAGCGAAGGAACGAGCGGAAGGCTTCGGGTGATAATTCGTGACGCAGGTCTTCGAGCGTGCTGATCAAGAGGCCGTTCATCGAGACCGAGTTTCCTCCCATCGGTGTGATGTCGAGCCCGAGTTCGGCGATCAGACCTTTGAGCGGGTCATCGTCGAGTTCCGAATAATCGTAGAACTCTGCGGCGCCCGCCTCGTAGCGGACCGGCGCGGCGTGGAAGCGGGGTGTGAGGATTTTGCCCCCCAGCCGGTCGTCCCGTTCGAAGAGCGTCACCCGCAGCGGTCGGTTGGCTTTTTTTTGGAGGAGGTACGCCGTCATCAAGCCGCCGGGCCCGCCGCCGATGATCGCGACCTTGGGGAGCGTTGCGCCGTGGGGGTGCCGCTGGTCCGCCGGTAATGCGTGATCGGTCATGATCAGGGCGGCTGGGAGGTCTTAAGGGAAGTTTGATCGCGGGTCGGCTGGGACTTGGTTCGTCGACCCCGATGGCGACAGGTTACGGCATTCAACCAGCAGGCTCCGGGAAAGGTTTCGAAATCCTTGTGAAGAATTAATTTTTGCGAAGAATGATCGCCGACGAGGTTTGGCCAAGACGACGTGTTTGATCCGCTGGACCTGCTCGGCATGCCCCCTTGTGGTTATACTGTCGCCTTTCATGTCTTCTTCCCCCCCGCCCTGATCCCGCCATGAATGCCCCCTCATCGACCGGTTCCGGTCCGTCGATTTCACGCAACACGGTCATCCTGATTTGTGCCATCGCCTCGATCGGGTTTGCCTTTGACATCTACGAGTTGTTGATGTTGCCGCTGATCATCAAGCCCGCTTTGGCGGCGCTGGGCGGGGTGGGTGAAAACGGGTTGCCGCTGTTGACGCCGGGGTCGCCCCAGTACACGAGTTGGGCACGGACCTTGTTTTTCGTCCCGGCGATCGTGGGGGGGTTTTTTGGGCTGTTGGGCGGGTATTTGACCGACCGTTTCGGCCGGCGGCGGATCCTCACCTGGAGCATTTTGCTGTATGCCTTCTCGGCGATGGCGGCGGGGTTCAGCACGTCGCTCAATCAGTTGTTGCTCTTTCGATGCCTCGTCTTCATCGGCGTTTGCGTCGAATTCGTCGCGGCGGTGGCGTGGCTGGCGGAACTGTTTGACGAGCCGAAGCAGCGGGAGCGGGTGCTCGGTTACACGCAGGCCTTTTCGTCGGTCGGCGGGTTGATGGTCGGCGTGGCGAACATCCTGGCGGCGAAGGCGGCGCAAGGGGAGTGGTTGCCGGCGATCCATGGTCAGCACGAGGCGTGGCGATACACGTTGATTTCGGGGGTGATCCCGGCGCTGCCGCTGATCATCATCCGGCCGTTTTTGCCGGAATCGCCCGCGTGGGAAAGGAAGCGGTTGGCGGGGGAATTGCGACGGCCGAGCATCAAGGAGCTCTTCAGCCCCGCATTGATCAAGACGACGGTCGTGACGACGTTGATGTTCGCCGCCAGTTATGGGATCGCGTTCGGCGCGATCCAGCAGTTGCCGCAAATCCTCAGCGGGCACAAGCAGGTGGTCGCCGATGGTCAGGCGGCGGTGCAGAAGGTGGCGTCGCTGAGCGACAAGGCGCTTCCGGAGGGGCGACAGAAGCAGATCGCCGCCAACGCCCGGGACGAAGCGGTCGCGGGGGTGACGTTGTGGCAAGAGATCGGGGGGCTCGTCGGGCGATTTTTGCTCGCGATGCTCGCCGTCCAGATCGTCAGTCGCAAGGCGGTGTTACGGATCTTCCAGTGGCCATCGTTGATCTACGTGCCGCTTTTGTTTTGGTGGATCTCGAAGTCGCTGGGGGATGACGGGTCGCTGCTGTGGATCAAGGTCGGCGTGTTCGTCGCCGGGCTGTTGACGGTGGCGCAGTTCAGCTTCTGGGGGAATTACATCCCGCGGGTCTTCCCGCTGCATTTGCGAGGGACGGGGGAAAGCTTCGCGGCGAACATCGGCGGCCGGATCATCGGGACGGCAGCGGCTTGGCTGACGCTGACCTTTTCGGCGGCGACCCCGCCGGACCCGGGCAAGATCGCGCTGGTCGGGGCCCTGATCGCGGGGCTCTATTGCCTCGTCGGGTCGATCCTGTCGTTCATCATGGTCGAACCGGGTTCGGAACCGCTCGACGATTGAGGCCAGAAAAAAAGAAAAGGCGGGATGCCGTCAACGCGCGGTGATGAAGGGTTGCTAAGTCAGTTGTCAACGTTGAGGTGTGAAGGGCTGATTGGATCACCTTTCGTGCTGCCCACCGCACATGACAAGCGGGACCAGTATTATTTCAATCCCCTGCCCCCGTGGCGGGATCGCGCGTTCGCCCGGCACCCCGTGGCTCATTGGATCTCGTATTTCCAGTTGGCCTCCTGGATCAAGACGTTCACTTCGCGGATCGCCTTGGCGTAATCGTCAAGACGCTTCTGGTAATCTTTGACCGAGATCGTGGCGACCCACTTGATCTCTTTGACGCCGTAGCGGTCGGGTTGGGCCTTGGTCCCTTCGATCGCGGCGGCGACGAGCGCGTGTTGGTTGATCAGGAGCTCGCGATCGGCGAGGGCACGGGCGATCGTGCGGCCGTCGGCGACCTTGCCGGTGTGGTTTCCCGTTTCGATTTTGAAGACGAGGTCGCGGAGTTCTTCGGCGGCGCCGTTGGCCTGTTTGAGGATCTCTTTGGGGTCTTCGTGGGGCTTGTCACCTTCCTGCACGACCGCGAACCGCTGGATGCGGTCTTTGAGCGATTGGAGCTTTTTCAGCAAGTCGCTGCGGAGGATGAGAGCTTCGGCGAGTTTCACGGGCCGCTCCGGCGGAGGGGAGTGAGTGGCGAATGACGGCGAATCGATTCTAGGTGGCGACCTGGGGAAGTCAAATTTGCTGATCCGTCGGCCGCGTCCCCGGGCCTCGCCCTGGGGCTTTGGGCTTTGGGCTGAGACCTTTGGGCCTTGGGCGGCGGCGGACGGGAAGCGTTTTTTCGGTGTCAGTTCCCGGCCGGTTGGCGGATCAGCGGGACGGCGCTGGGAGGCTGCGGGATGGCGGCCTGCGGCGCCGGCAACGGGTTCGCTGGGACCTGAGGAGCTGGGACCTGAGGTGCTGGGACCTGAGGAGCTGGGACCTGAGGAGCTGGCTGCGGCAGGGGAAAGTAATCCTGCGGGTTGACTGGTGTTGGCCCTTCTGGGATTGGGGCCGATTCGCCGGGAGGGATCGTTTCGAGGTTTGCCCCTGGCGGTGGCGCGAAGCCCGGTTGGTCCGAGAGCGACATTTCTTCGGCGGGGAGGATCGTCCCGTTGGGGTCGCCGTAGAGGGTCGGTTCGGCGGTGAGCGGCCCGGCGGTATGGAGCAGCCCCGCGGCCGGGTAGCACTCGACCTTGCAACCGTTGACATGGCTGGCGTTTTGCCAATCGCCTCCGCCGAGCGTTTCGGGGGTGATCGCACCCGGATCGACCCAGAGGCCGTCGGGGGTGAGCTGCATCGTATCGAGGTCGAAGTCGATGCTGCGTCGGATCACCTCGTAGTTGACGTAGAGGTTCAGCAGGGTGTTTTGGGAGTTGAGCAAATCGGAGAGGGCCCTGATCGTATCGGCGGCGGCGGTGGGGCCGCTGCTGAGGCCGCGGGCGTCTCGGAGTTGTCGCAAGTCTTCGTTCAGTTCGAGCTGTTCGGCGGCGATGCCGACCGCTTGGCGACCGAGTTCGAAGTTGATCTGGTTCGTCAGCACCTGGCGGAGTTGGCCGCGGAGCAATTGCCAGATACCGTCTTCGTATTGGTAATAGGTGCGGCGTGCCTGGTCGAAATCGATCAGCGATTGGCGGTAGGTATTCCGTTCTTGGAGGCGGGTCAGTGGCGCGTCCCAGCGGAGGCCTGCGCGGAGCTGGCTGTTACTGCTGTATTCGTTCCAAGGGTTGCTGCTGAAGTGGCCCAGTTCCCCTGAGAAGACGACGTTGAGGGTGCTTTCGAGGTCATCGGCGTTGAATTCGATCAACCGCCAGGCATCGACTAGCGAGGCGCGGGCGTTTGCCCAGTCGCGGCGGTTGGCTTGGGCGATCTGGAACGCCTCGCCGGGGGTCAGGTCGATTTCGGGGAGCGTCGCGCTTTCGGTTCGGCAACGGGCTTGGATCAGTTGCAGTGCCAGGACGTCGTCGGAGAGGTCGGTCAGGATGTCTTGGCTGGCGAGGATGATCTCGTTGCGGATCGTTTCGGCGAGGTCATCGCCATCCTTTTTGGCAGGGGCCTGGCCGCCGGAGAGCTTATCGAGTTCCTGGCCGAGTTTTGTCAGGAGTTGGTCGTAGCGTTTGAACCGCTGGGTGACCTTTTGATAGTCCCCTGCGATGTCCTCGACAACCCCTTGGATCTTGTCACCCGCGAAGAGTTCTTGGTTGACCCCGTCGAAGTCGAGCAGGTTGCAGATCGTGCCGCGGTTCTGGTCGTAGGTCTGACGGAGCGACTGGGATTGGCGCCGGCGGGCGTCTTGGGATTCCTTGAGGCGGGCCAGGTCCTGGGCGACGCGAGGCAAGTCGGTTTCGACGACCTGTTTGCGGAAATCGGCGAGTGGGCCCAGCGAGGCCTTGAGCGCGCCGATGATCTCGGCGAGTTTGGGTGACCATTCGATCGTCATCGAGGGGAGGCCCGTCTCGGGATCGATCTTCCGTTTGGCCAGTTCGAGCATCTTGAGGTTCGTTTGGCCGGCGACGGTGCGGAGGTCGATCAGTTGTTCGCGGCGGCCGCGGAGCGTTTTGTCGATCAGTTCGAAGCGATCGAGCATCGGGTCTTCGATCTCGACGCAGAGGTACGGCGGCAGACCGAGGCCGCGGACGAAACGGTCGATGTCGTTGTTGTAATCGGCGCGGCGGCTGATCAATTGGGTTTGGGCGTTGAGCAGCGCGGAGCGGGCTTGCGCGATCTGCAGCCGTTGACGCGGGATCGCCTCGGAATCCTCGGGGATGGTTGTCAGCAATTCGACGAGGGTGTCTTCGAGGATCAGGAGGTTTTCTTCCAGCCGCGCTAGGTTCTCTTCGAGGTTGCTGATTTGCAGTTTGGTTTGGAGCAACCCGAGGAAGCCGCCGGCTTGGGGGACCCCTGCCCCGCCCGCGACGCCGAAGCCCGAGCCGCCGCCACCACCGCCGCTGAGTCCCGAGAAGCCGCTCCCCAAGCCGGTGAAGCCCGCCAGACCGACGCCGAAGACACCCCCGGAACGTTGGACCGTACTTTCGGTCGCGCGGCCGATCGTCACCGACAGGTAGAAGCTGCGGCGGTAACGTTCGAAAGCGCGGATGTTCGCCAGCAGACGGCGTTCCGAGAGGGTCAAGCGTTCCATCACGCGGTCACGGCCGGCGCCCCGCAGCAGCGGCTGGACGAACGTGAAATCGATGACGGGGTTGGCCGACTGGGAGTTCTCGCCGCTGAATTGCCACATGAAGCTGTTGGCGAAGCCGACGAGCAATTCGCCACCGGTCACGAAGCTCCGTTGGAACCAAAAGTTCCTTCCACCGAACGGGCCGAAATCGACGTCGGATGAGCTGCCATCTCGACGGGTGTAGGTCCCTGTCACCGGGTTGTAATCGAGCCGCTGGTTGTTGCGGCCGGTGAAGAACGACGACATCCCGCCGAAGAATTGGGTGCTGAAGCGGAACCGTTCGCTGCTGACGTCGAGGGCCGACAGGTAGAGCTGTTCGATCTGCCGTTGGTATTCGGGGGAATGGAGGTATGCGAGTTGGACCGCGGTGTCGGCGTTCAACTTCAGGACGCCGTTTTCGTCGAGCGGCAGGAATTCCCACCAGTGTGGGTTTTCCGTGGCGTTCGTCGTCCCGGCGGCGTGCCACATCGGGTAGCCGCGGCGGCCGTCGACCTTGTGCATGTATTGGTGAGAGGCGGGGTCGTCGACCGGCATCGGCTGGAAGTCGAGGTCGAACGGGTTGAACATTCGGCTCCGTTGGTCCGGGATGACCCGGATCGGTTTGCCCGGCTGTTGGCACGAATCCTGGACCTTTTCGTCGATCAGCGCGTGGGCCTCCATGTCCGCCTGTTTGCGGTAATACTGGCGGTGGCAACCGGTTGAGGTCGCCAGGGTGGCGGCCAGGAGCCCGAGCGAAACGGCGGCTGGCCGGCGGAGAAATTCCCGAAGCCAACGCCGTTTGCCGGTCCGATTCCGAGCGGTTGTCTCGGTAACCAGTCCGATTCCGTGCCTTTTCCGCCCTGTCGCTCGCATCGCGTTTTGCCCCAATCCTCGGCCAAGTCATCGCTGTGGGGGCCGCCGGCAGACAACTGCTGCAGACCTCCCGACTCGGAGATAAGGATCGGAAGGATTAATCGCGTCGCTTGATACAACCGTTAAGCCCGGATGTTATTCGTAAACCGGTCGTGCCTGTTGTGCCGAATAGGTAAGATGTTCCGGTCGTAGTGGTTGGCAGGGTCCTGAGGTTGTCTCGCCCACAACCGATGGGGAGGATTCCGTAAAAACTTGACGGTGCCCCCGCCCCAAAATACGATCTTTCAAAAGGTTCGCTCGTCTACCCAGGGTTTCGACCTCGGTTTTCCGCGACAATCGCCCCTTGCCCGGCAAGCTCATGTCCTACGCCCTGCTAGCCGTCTTCATCCTACTGGTGTTGGCGTACTGCTTTTTGATGTGGAAAAGCAGGGATTTGTTACGTTGGTATGCCATCACTGCGGGGATCGTGTCGCTGATCCTGGCGATCGTCTTTTTGCTCCCGACGGCGGCGGTGCTCAAAAGCCGTTCCTCTTGGCACAAGGTCAAGGAAGATTTGGAGGCGCAGCTCGCCCGTTTGCAATCGGAGCAGGAATCGCTCAAGAACGGAGACCCGGCGACCGGGGGTGGTGCGGACCAACTCCAAGAAAATTTCAATCGATTCGCGTTGGAGGCGGGCCGTCGTTGGGACGGGCTGCGGATGCAGGCGAATAATCCTGCCGGGATCACGCTCGAACGGGTCGCCCCGGCTGCCGAATTACCGCCGGGGATGGCGGCCGAGGATCCCGCCGCGACGCCCGACCCGAATGCCGCGGCCGCTGCGAATCCCAACGATCCGGCTGCGGCCGCCGCTGCTGGGGCGGCAACGCCTGGCACACCGGCCGCCCCTGCCGTGCCGGTCCCCCCTGGGACACCGGCCGCCCCTGGGACACCGGCCGCCGCGCCCCCTGCCGGGGTGGCGACGACTCCTGCCGGGGCACCGGGCGCGGCACCCGCCGCGGCACCGCTGCCGCTGATCCCGGTCGGGCTGGTCGTTTACGGTTTTGCCGAGACGGTGACACCGCTGTTGCCCACCGCGGTTCCGACCTTTTACTTGGGCGAGTTTCGGGTGAAGTCGAGCAGCCCGACGCAGGTCGTGTTAGAGCCGACGGGAAGGCTAGAGGGGCCCCAACTGCAAGCGATCACGAGCGGTAACGCGCAGAATTGGAGCCTGTATGAGCTCCTTCCACTCGACAGTCATGACGTTTTCATCGCCGCGGGGAGCGAGCCGGCGGATGATGCGATTTTCGGCCGGCCTGACGATAACATGCTCCGGCAGTTGATGGGGCAATCGATTACCGAGCCGACGATGAAAAAATACCTGCGCGACGGCGGCAGGGCCCAGCAGGACGACCCACCGCCGAGCCGCTGGACGAAGATCGAATTCACCCAGGCGCATAAGATCGCGGTCGACAGCCCCGAGCAGCGTGGGGCGCTCGACGGTGGCTTCTTCGATGGCAGTGGTCAGGCGGTTGATAGCCGGCTGCAACGGGGCGGCGACGACGGTTCGGTCGCTTTCAACCCTGGGGACCAGTTGATTTTGAAGGAAGAGGCCGCGTCGGCATTGATCGACGGGGGGGTCGCGAAGCTGGTCGATAACTATTACGTCCGGCCGCTGAACGATTATCGGCTCGTTCTGAGAAGGTTGCGGTTGCGGCTCGAAGAGCTTGCGATCCGTAAGTCGCAGCTCGAAATCGAGCAAAAGGTGTTGGATGACGCGATCGCCGCGACCGTTAAGATGTTGGCCTCGAACCAAGAATCGAAGTTGAAGCTTGAAAAGGACCTGGCCCAGATTCAGGTCGAACGTTCGGCGATCGACAAATACAATGCGACGGTCAAGGAACAATTGACCAACACGCGATCGACGCTGTCGGGCCTCTATCGCGAGAACCTCGGCATCCGTCAGCAGCTTGATGAGATCTCGCGGGGGATCGAAGCCTCTTTGCCGCGGTGATGCTTAGCGGATGAGCCGGAAGCGATTGAAGTTGGGGGTGATCGGCAATGGTTCCGACCAAGCGTGGGGCCAGAAGACGATCAGCGCCTTGCCGACCAACAGCTTGCGTGGGACGTAGTTCTTGTCCGCCCAGAGGTAGGCGTCGGGATCGATCGGGTTTTCCGGGATCGTGGTGACCCAGCACCTGGCGTCTTGGCTTTCCGGGCTGTTGTCCCCCATCGGGAAGAACTGGTCCTGGTCGAGTTCGAAGGCGACGGTCCGACGGGTCCGCCATCCGGCGAAATCGTCCCAAAGTTCGGGTGTAGCGAGTTGGAACTGGATCCGCTTGACGCTGTCGCGGCTCGTCCCACCGGCCCAACCCTCATCCGCGTAATCGATCAGGCCGCTATGGGCGTTATCGGCGGCGATGTAGTACTTGTCGCGATCGACCTTGAGCTGCCGGACCGTTGCCCCGCCACCTCGGACGGCGATCGCCAGCGGGGCGGCGTCGAGCGGGTCGCCCGGTTTGGCAAACGGGCGGTCTTCCTGTTCGCTACGGAAATCGCGGTGGTCGAAAGCGGTGGGGCCGTTGAACTTGGCGATCCGCCCGTTGACCCACAGGACCAGTTGGTCGTCCGCGTTGGTGAAACGGAGCCGGCATCGTCTCCCGGCGGTGACCGCGGTCGAGGCGACGATCTTCGGCTCGCGAACTTTCCCTTCCCCCAGCGGAAGGCTTTTTTCCCCATCGACGATCGACAGCGAGGCGACGCCACTCGACAGGTCGAATTGGCACTGGTACCGGACACCGGCTTCGACGATTTCCAGCAGCAGCTCTTTGGCGTCAGGGGTCGTTTCGACGTCGGTTTCGAAGATCAGGTCACCGACCCAGTGCGTCCCCATCCCCGCGGCATCGCTCTGGCCGAACCGCGGGATGCGGCCCCCCTGAACCAAGTCACCGCTGTCGTATCGGGCGTTGAAGGTCCCCCCGTTGGAGCGGAAGAGACCTCCGATCCGGCGGATCAAACCACCGGAGTCGCGAGCCGCCTGTTGCGGGGTCTTTTGGTAAACGAGGTGGGCGGGGAGGTGGATGTAGGTGTTGTAGGGATAAAAGTCGGTGATCGCTTGGGACGAATAGGGTGCGATCTCGGAAATGGTTTTGCGGTCTTTGACGAGGTCCCAGGCATCTTGGTTGGGGTAACGGTGGAAGAATCGAAGCCATTTCCACTGGTCGCTAGGCGCTGCGGGGAGCTCGGCGATGCGGTCGGCATCGGGGTCGCCGAAGGTGATCTTCCACGAGTCCTCGGGGGGGGCCGTTGCCCCGGGGGCCCAGGGTTGCCAGGGGAACGGATAGCCGGCTTGGTAGAGATCGGTCGGTTCGTAATTCGAATCGTAAACGGCGTGGGCCATCGCCAAGAGTTTGGCGGGGGGTTTGCGCAGCATCCGGAATTTGCGGTCAGCGACCGTCTCGGGCGAGTCGGCGGAGGTTGCTGCGGCCGCGTCGGTGGAGGTCTGGGTGGTTGGCGGGGACGATTCGCCGGGAGGGGCTTCGGTTTCGACGGATTTGAGCAGCGGCCGGGCGTAGACGTCGCCATGATGGATCAGCAGCGTTTCGCCGGGGAGCCCGACGATCCGTTTGATGTAGTTCTGTTTCGGGTTGCCGGGGTATTTGAAGACGGCGACGTCCCACCGCTTCGGCTCTTCGATCGAGTAGGAGAATTTGCTGACCAGGATTCGGTCGCCGTTAAAAGTTTGATGGCCGCGGGTCGCCCGGAGGTCAAACGGCTCGACGTAGTGGCAATTCGGGCAGATCCCGCCGACGACCGTTTCGCCCCAGCGTGATTCGATGCTCGCCCCGACCTGATACCGCATTTGGCACTGGGAGCAAAAAATGTCTTTGTGCTCGCCCATCAGCAGCGGGGCCATCGAGCCGGTGGGGATCACGAAGGCTTCGGCGATGAAGGCGCGAAACATCAGCGCCAGGATGAGGCAGATGACGAGCGATTCGACCGTTTCTCGGTAACAAGAGACGCGGATTTCGGCCGCCATTTTCTCTTCTGGCGTCAGTTCTTCCGGCTTTTTGTACAAAGCCGCGTTCCAATCGACGACAATGGGTTCGTCGGGCTGCTTGTTTACTACGGCGGCTTTGCGAGGGGAGGCCATCGGGATCGATCAAGCTCGGGCGGTAAGGTCCAAGGATTCGCGGTTCGAAGAGGGCCAGCTTAACGCTTTTGGGACGCTTCCGAAACTTCAAGCCCCCAGCAATCGGTAAATCACCGGGTCGGCGAGCGATTCGGCGATCGCATGGACGTTCGTGAAAGCGTGGTGGCGGGTGTGGGGGGTAGGGACCGCGATCACCACCGCACCGGCGGCGACGCCGGCGGCCGAGCCGTTGCCGCTGTCTTCCAGGACCAACATCCGCGAGGGGGCGATCCCCAATCGGTCAGCCGCCTTGTGGTACATCTCGGGGTGGGGCTTGCCGTGGCGGACGTCGTCCCCAGTCAGGACGAAGTGCAGGGAATCATACCATGGCTGGGCCTGCAGGATCCGCAGCGCGAACTTCGCACGGCTGCTGGTTGCGATCCCGAACGGGATCGACCGCTGCCTGAGCGTCTTGATCAATTGCGGCATCCCGAACATTTCTTGGGGCCCAGCCCCCAGCAGTTCCGAGTAGATCGCGTCGGATTGGGCCAAGAGTTCGTGAGGGTCGTCGTCGAGCGAGTGAAAATCGATCATTTCTTGGATCGCGGCGACCCCGATTCGTCCCATCATCCGCTGCTGCAGTTCGGCACAAAAGCGTCTGCCCCGTTCGGTCAGCAGGCGATCGCCCACGTCCCAGTAGAGCCGCTCGGTATCGAAGAGTAGCCCGTCCATGTCGAGAGCGACCCCCAAAACGGTTTCGGGGGGCCGGTGGGAGGCGCCTGGCGCGGAGGCGGATTGCGGGTTGGTGTCGGTCATGCGGGAAACTCGGGGCGCGGGTGGGGCTCGGTCGCATCGCCGCTGCGTCGGGGATCGACTAGTTGTCAACAAATCTAGCGTCCGGTGAGGTGCTGACCAGTCTGGCGGGTCACTGCCGGCAAAACGGGTTGGCCCTCCTGTGGGGGGGCGAGGTGGCTGGGCATGGCCCTGGAAAGCTGCCTGAACCTTCATGCCGGAGTCGTTTGTGCTGCCCCGGTCCCCCTTGGGTGGGGGGGCCTAGGCCTCTGGAGGTTGTAGGCCTCTGGGTTTGTCCTGGCCTCTGGGGGGGTGTCCTGGGCCTTAAACATGGAACTGTCCGCACCGTGGCGGGGCGAAATTGCCTGTGCGTGGTTGGTAAAACCCTTGGGGACCCTCGACTTAGGGGCGGGGCGTGAAAAAAATGGGTAAGTTCCGGTCTCCCCAGTCCGGCGGCGGTTCTGTTATGATGCCCGCCATCAAAGCCGAGAGACCGCCCGCCTTTGGGCAGGGGTGACGGGACCATGCGTCCAAGATGTGCACCCCGTCCGTTGCGTCGGTCAGGCGCCAGATGTCGATCTGGATACAGTGAACGCCTGTGAGCGATCGACGCGATTTTTCGCTTTTCAGGAGTTAGCGATGCAAACCAGCATCTCCGTCCGTCACGGTGAATTGCAGCTAGGCGACCAGCCGTTGATTGAAGAGAAAGTGGCTAAGTTGCGTCGTTTATTCGATCGAATTAGCGCGATCGAGGTGATCATCGATCTGAAGCAGCTGGACAGGCCATGGGTGGAAATCAAGGTTTCTGCTGAGCATGCATCCACCTGTGTCGCGTCGGCGGAGGCGACGACGGTCATTTCGGCTTTGGATTTGGCCCTGCCCAAGGTTGAGCAACAGCTTCGCAAGACCAAGGAAAAGCTGACCGGTCATCGGTCGGCGGGTCACAAGCACATGGAATCCGGTTCCGATGCCCAATGAGGGCCGGGGTCGCGATAGCCATCCCTGCGAACGAGCCTTAGGGCGGTGTCCGGATGGGCCGAGTATCGGTCGTCGCGGTGCCGTCATGGGGTGAGATGCGACGTGAATATTGACGGGTGGGCGGTCGAATCGGGCCGATGGCGAAGGCTTGACGATGACTTGGCGGTGCCTCGGTGTAGGGGTGCGGGAGATAGCCCGCGAAGTGCCCCTGGGGGTTCGGGCCGGAGTCCGAGGGTTAAGCCAAGGCCGAGCGAAGGTTCGAATTCGGGCGGAAGCGAGGCGGAGCAAAGACCGTTCATAACCACCGTGATTGATCGGCGGCGGGCCTTGGGCCTGCCGCGCCGGCGCCGCCCATCGGCGCCGCATCCACGACACAAGGAATTTGATTGATGAAGTTTTCGGATTTTATTTGCGAGAAGGCGATCCGCGCCCAATTGGGCGCGGATAACAAAAAGGACGTGATCGACGAATTAGTCGATTCGCTCCTGGAGGCGGGGGAGATCAGTGCTGACGAAAAGGCCGACATCATCGCGGCGATCATGAAACGCGAAGAGCTCGGCAGCACGGGGATCGGCCGTGGGGTCGCGGTCCCTCACACCAAGCATTCCGGGGTGGGTAAATTGGTTGGCACCGTTGGTGTCAGCGTAGCGGGGGTCGATTTCAACAGCTTGGACGGCGAAAAGGTTCAGCTTTTCTTCCTGTTGATCAGCCCGCCCGACCGCCCTGGCGACCACTTGCGGGCATTGGAAAACATTTCCAAGCAGCTTCGGGGCGAGACGTTCTGTCGATTTTTGAAGCAGAGCCGTACCTCCGACGACATCCGGCAGTTATTAGAAGAAGCCGACGCGAGCCAGTTCAGCGGCTAGGTTTCGAGACCTTACGATTCGAGATATTCGGCGATCACGCCGCCATGAGTTCAACCGCCATCACCCGCACCGTTGTTGTTCGCAACCCCAATGGCTTGCATGCCCGCCCCGCGGACATGCTGGTCCGGGAGGCGAACCGTCACCAGTCCGAGATCGTGCTCGAGAAGGACGGCACCCGCGCCGACTGCAAGAGCATTTTGTCGCTGCTGACGCTCGGCGCCGCCTGCGGCACCGAGATGTCGTTGATCGCGGAAGGGGCCGATGCGGAACAGGCGGCGGCGATGATCGTGGAGCTGTTCGAAAACGGTTTTCATGAGCTGGAGTGACGGCCGGATCCCCCCGCGACGGCGGCGGGCCGAGTCGAAGCTGCGGCACTTTTCCATGGGTGATACGCCCAACCGGTCGATCTCGGGGGTTTGGTCCCTCGGCTTGGCCCATCGGGGATGGCCCCGAACGAACTTGGTGGCTGGCCCCCAAATAGCCGTGGGGGTTCGCCCCGTGACACGCCGCACGGGCCGCTGGTGGCCTCGCGGTCGAAACCCTGACACCACACGTACACAATGATGGACTTCCGAATCTCGCCCCGCGGGAATCGCTCGGACCGGCGCGGTGAACGCCAGCGCGGCCGACCGATGCGGCTCCCCCGCCGCGGGTTCGGTCCCCGATGCTCGAACTTCACGGAATCCCGGTTTCCCCCGGCGTAGCCATCGGTCCGGCCTTGGTGCTGAACCGAGAAGGTTATCGAATCCCGAACTGCCAAGTGGCTCCCGAGGACATCGAGGAGGAGCTTGCGCGGCTGCGCGGGGCCGTCGATTCGTTGTCGCGAAGGCTCGAGACCAGCCGGATGGAAACGGCGGCGATCGCCGGCGATTCGACGGGCGATATTTTCGCGGCCCAGCTTCAAATGCTGCATGACCCCCGGTTGCACGCCGAATTGCAGCGGCGTGTCCGGCAGGGGAACCAGTCGGCGGCCTACGCCGTCAGCCAAGTCTTGCACCGCTACGCCTCCGACCTCCGACGGCTCGACAACTCGCTCTTGGCCCAGCGTGCCGATGACGTTGTCGACATCGAACAGCAGTTGCTGGAACAGCTCGGTGCGGTGACGCGACGGCCGCTCAATGACCTGTCCGAGCCGGTGATCGTGTTGACCCACAACCTGACCCCCTCGGAGACGGCGAACCTCGATCGCCGCTACGTCCGCGGCTTCTGCACCGAGATCGGCGGGCCGGGGGGCCACATGGCGATCGTCGCCAAGGGGTTGGAGCTCCCGGCCGTCGTTGGCATTGGCGATTTTTTGCAGACGGTGCGTGGGGCGTCGTTGGTGATCGTCGACGGCGACCGCGGGATCGTGATCCTTGACCCGGACGAGCCGACGCTCCGCAGATACGAAGAGGGGCGTCAGCGCCGCAGCGATCTGGCGATCCGTTTGGCCGAGCTCCGTGACCTGCCGGCGGTCACGACCGACGGCGTCTCGGTGTCGCTGAGTGCGAACATCGAATTCCCGCACGAGGTCGCCTCGTGCCTGGAACGGGGTGCCGTGGGGATCGGCCTTTACCGCACCGAATTCCTCTACCTGGCCAGCGACGTCGAGCCGAGCGAAGAGGATCATTACCAGGCTTATCGGGAGGTCGTCGAGGCGATGAACGGCCGCCCGGTCGTCATCCGGACGCTCGACCTGGGTGCCGACAAGATGGGGAGCAGGCCGCTGCATGAGCCCGAGCCGAATCCGTTCCTGGGGCTGCGGAGCATCCGCCTATCGCTCAAGAGCCCCGAGCTCTTCCGGCCCCAGCTCCGCGCCGTCCTGCGGGCCGCCGTCCACGGCGACGTGCGGGTGATGTTCCCATTGATCACGACGATCACCGAGCTGCGTCAGGCCAAATTGCTTTTCAACACGATCGCCGAAGACTTGGCGGAAGAAGGGGTCCCGCACCGTCGGGACATCCCCATCGGGATGATGGTCGAAGTCCCCGCGGCGGTGCTGATGCTCGACCGCTTCGCCAAGGAGGTCGACTTCTTGAGCATCGGCACGAACGACTTGGTGCAGTACACCTTGGCCGTCGACCGCAGCAACGAATGTGTGGCCGACCTGTACCAGGCGAGCGATCCCGCGGTGTTGCGTCTGATCCGCCGCTGTGTCGAGGTCGCGCACGAATCGCACATCCCGCTGGGGATTTGCGGTGAGATGAGCACCAGCCCGGCGCGGTCGTTGCTGTTGGTCGGACTCGGCGTGCGGAGCCTGAGCGTCCCGCCCAACGCGCTCCCCAAATTGAAGAAGGCGATCCGGAGCGTTTCGATCGCCCAGTGTGAAGAGATCGCGGCCCGCGCCTTGACCCTTGAGGCGGCCCGCGACATCGACCTGTACCTGTTGGAACGCCTCAGTAAACTCGCCCCCGAACTGATCGTCTCGTGATGCCATCGGATCGATGAACACCCCTACCACCCCACTGCCGACGACGCGTGATCGCTTCCGCATCCGGTTCGCCAAGACCGGGCTGCTGAGGTGGATCGGGCATCGTGACCTGCAGCGGTTGTGGGAGCGGCTGTTGCGACGGGCCGCCTTGCCATTGTCGATGTCGGAGGGTTTTCATCCCAAGCCGAGGATCAGCTTCCCGTCGGCGCTCGCGCTGGGTGCCGAGGGTTTGGACGAGGTCGTCGAGATCGAGTTGTCTGCCCCGATGGATGCCCACGAGTTGCGGCAGCGTTTGGTCGATGACAACCAGCCGGGGCTGGCGATCGGCGAGGTCCGGCATGTTGCTAGGGCGCTCCCCAGCGGCCATGCCGACCCGACGTTTCCGGGGCTCCCCAAAGCCAGGCTTCACTCCAGCCGGTACGAGGTCGAGATCCCCGAGTCGTTCCTCGATGAGGTCGCGCCGCTGGCACGGGTCGAGGCCGCCGTCGAATCGCTCAGGCTCGCGGGGGTCATTCCCTTCGCCCGCAAAGACGACGCCGACCAGAGACGCTCGGGGTTGGCCGATCTCGCTTCCAACGTCCCTGACCTGCGGCTGCTTGGCCGCACCCTCCGCATGACCCTGCTGGAGGCCTCCGGCACCTCTCTCAAGCCAGGCGATGTCCTGGCGGCGCTGGGGCTGGAGCGGTTGATCGAACATGGCGGCATCCTCTGCCGCACACGTGTTATCCTATGCGACGAACAGGGTGACACGGATCTCGAAATCGACGCCCCTCGGGGCGAACTGGCCGTCGCGTCTGCGGCGGCGGATATGGCTCATCCCTCCAAAACCTCGTTCAAGGAACGAAGCTCATGAAGAAAGAGATGCTGATCAATGTGGCTCAGCCTGAAGAAAGCCGCATCGCGATCATGGAAGACAATCGGCTGGATGAATTGTTCATCGAGCGGAAGAGTGTCGAACAGTATGCGGGGAACATCTACCGCGGCAAGATCGTCAACCTCGAACCGAGCATCCAGGCCGCCTTCGTCGATTTCGGCGTCGGCCGCAACGGCTTTTTGCACATCAGCGACGTCGAGCCGCAGTACTTTCGCCAAGGAGGTTATGACCCGGCCGAGATCATGCGGGAGTCGGACGAGCTGGCCCAGCGTTCGGCCGAGCGTGCCCGCGAGACGGGGCGCGGCTCGAAGACCGCTTTCAAAGGGGGACGCCCCCGCAACAAGCCGCCGATCCAAGAGATCTTCCGCCGCGGCGACGAAGTGCTCGTCCAAGTGATCAAGGAAGGGATCGGCACCAAGGGGCCGACCTTGAGCACCTACATCTCGATCCCGGGACGCTACCTAGTGCTGATGCCGGCGCTCGCACGGGTCGGCGTCAGCCGCAAGATCGAAGACGAGGATGACCGCAAACGGCTCCGGCGTTGCCTGTTGGCGATCAATCCCCCCAAGGGGCTCGGCTTCATCGTCCGCACCGCCGGTGCCCAGCGGAAGGAAGAAGAGCTGGAGCGGGACATGGAATACCTGCTGCGGCTCTGGAAGTCGATCGTCCGCAGGGTCGAAACGACGACCGAGCCCGGGCCGATCTACGAAGAGAGCGACATGATCATCAAGACCATTCGCGATGTCCTCAGCACCGATATCGATGTCATTTGGATCGACGAGAAGCAGGCGTACGAAAAGACCCGCGAGTTTCTCAAGATGGTGATGCCGCAGTTCGTCGACGCGCTCAAGCTCTACGACGCGCCCCAGCCGCTGTTCCATAAGTACAAGCTCGAAGAAGAGATCGCGAAGATCAACCAGCGTAAAGTCGACCTCCCCGGCGGCGGTTCGATCGTCATCGACCCGACCGAAGCTTTGGTCGCGATCGACGTCAACAGCGGCAACTTCCGCGGCGGCAGCGATTCGGCCGACGAGAACGCCTTCCGGCTCAACCTCGTCGCGGCGAAAGAGATCGCGCGGCAGTTGCGGTTGCGGGACCTCGGCGGGGTGATCGTCAACGACTTCATCGACATGCGACGCGAGACGCACCGCCGCAAGGTCGAACGCGCCCTGCGCGACGCCCTGGCCAAGGACCGTGCCCGGACCAAGATCCTGCGAACCAGCCCCTTCGGGTTGATCGAGATGACCCGCCAGCGGATCCGCACCAGTTTGAAGCGGAGCATCTATTCCGATTGCCCCTGTTGCCAAGGGCGTGGCCTGGTCAAGACCGCCGAGAGCATGTCGATCGAGGTCATCCGGATGTTGGCGCTTGCCTGCCGTAACCCCCACATCGTTCGTGTCACGATCCGCGTCAATGACGAGGTCGCCGCGTTCTTGAACAACAAGAAACGCCGTAGCGTGATGGAGTTGGAGGACAGCGGCGACATGACGGTCCAGATCTTAGGGAGCGAGAGCCTCTATCCGGAAGCGTTGGAGATCGATTGCCGTGACAAGCAGGGTGAACGGGTCGAGATCGACAGCTGACACACAGCCCCACAGGGATGGCCGATGGATGATTTGACTTTGCGGCTGCAGGAGGGCCTTGGCCGTGCCGAGCTGAGACGCGTTCGCACCCGCGACCGCGCCCCCGGCTTGGCGTATGGCCGTTACCGAGGTCCGGCACCGCGCGACGCGCGGCTCGCCGCGATCGCCGCCACGTTCCTGCGTCGCCCCGACGGGTCGTGGACCGTCCCGCTCACCCTGCGTCCGCTCACGCTCAGGCACCATGGCGGGCAGGTCTGTTTCCCGGGGGGACGGATCGAACCGGGCGAAACACCGGCCGAGGCGGCGCTGCGAGAATTCCACGAGGAGCTCGGGCACCTCCCGGTCGATGCGGTGCGAGTCGGCGAGCTCGACCCGCTTTATGTCTTCGCGAGCAACAACCTGATCTTTCCGGTCATCTTCACCGGAAACGCCCCGGCGGAGGCTTGGCGGCCCGACCCGGCCGAAGTTGATGAGGTGATCGAATTCCCGCTCGACCTGCTGTCATCGCCGGAAGGGCCTCAGCGGCAGAGCCGACGCCGGGAGATCCGTCGCGATCAGCAGTTGGTCGGGCGCTATGACTTTGACGCCGTCGCCTACGCCGTCGATCGGCATCGCGTGTGGGGGGCCACCGCACTTTTGCTCAGCCAGCTCGGCGAGTTGCTCGGCGAACGGGGCTGATCGACGTCGGGCGTGGCGGCCTTAAGCGAAGTCGCCGAGGAATCGATCGAGCTCGGCGGCGGTCGCGGCATCCAATCGGTAGCCGAGGCCCCCGGCGATCCCGGCGACCTGTTCTGGCGTTCGGATCCCGACGATCGCCCCGGTGACCGCGGCGTTTTTCAAGACCCAGGCGATCGCGATTTCGCCTGGGGTCCGCCCTTCCCGGTCGGCGATTTCGACCACCTTTGCGGCGATCGTGAGATTCCGTGTCAGCAGCGGTTCTTGAAAGTGGGGGCTGCGGGGCCGCCAATCGTCTGTCGGGAGCTTCGCCAGCCGCTCGCGGGTCATCGTCCCGGTCAGCAGCCCCGAACCCATCGGCGAGTAGGCGAGCACCCCGACGTTGTGGGCGCGGACGTAAGGGAGGATTTCCCCTTCGATCTCGCGGCGGACCATCGAATAGGGAGGCTGCAGCGAGGTGATCGGTGCGATCGGCGCGATCCTTCGCATCTGCGCGACGTTGAAATTCGAAACGCCGATCCAGCGGACCTTCCCTTCCTTCCGCAGGGCCGCGAGCGTTTCCCATCCCTCTTCGATGTCTTCGTCCGGTTCCGGCCAGTGGATCTGGTAGAGGTCGATCGTCTCGACCTGAAGTCGCTTGAGGCTGTTTTCGCATTCGCGGCGGATGGAGTCGCCCTTGAGCACCTTGACGATTTGGCGATTCTCGTCCCAGCTCCGCTCGCACTTCGTGAAGACGTAAGGCTTGGGACCCGGATAGCTTTTGACCGCGGCCGCGAAGACTTCTTCCGAGTGCCCCAGCCCATAGACGGCAGCGGTATCGATCCAGTTCATGCCGGCATCGAGCGCGGCGTGGATCGCTCGTTCGCTGATGCGGTCATCCTGGTGGCTCCAGGAAAAGGCCCACCCCGCGCCCCCGATCGCCCAAGCCCCGATGCCGATAGGGGTGATCATCAGATCAGAATCGCCGAGTCGTCTCGTTTCCATCATGATTTTTCCTGGTGTGACCCGATGCGGCGCGGGCCGCTACCGGATCGCTCGCGATTGGACGGTGGGGGTCGTGATCGCGGGGGGAGTTGCCTAGTCGGGTTTAGGGTTGCTGGTGTTCGGATCGCATCCGTGCGCGAAACCGTTGGCCGGGGGTGAGCTTCGGGTCGTTGGGATCGCTGGCGGGGTCGGCCGGGGGTGGCCCGTGGTCGTGCCCGTCGTGCGAATGGCCGGCATGGCCATCGAGCTTTCCCGCCGCGTCGTGCAGGTGGTGGTCGTGGGAATGGCCCGGCAGGTTTTCGATCGCAACGGCCAAGAGGATCCCGAGGGCCAACGAAGCCGTTAGCTTGACGCGGTCATGGTCGTGGAAGTGAACTTCCGGAAGCAGGTCGGCCAGCGCGATGCAAACGAAGAAGCCGGCCGATAGGGCAAGCCCGCACCCCAACATCTCTTCCCCCAGTCCCCACCGCGTCACGCCGAAAAAAAAGACGGCGGCGCCGATGGGGCAACAGAGCGAAAAGGCGAGATTGACCAGGGTGCGTTGCACGGGGGACCACCCCCCCGCAGACATCACCGACCCGATCGCGAAAGCGTCCAGCGGCTTGTGGAGCGCGACCGCCAGGAATGTCCCCAGCCCCGCCAGCCCCATCCAAGCGCCGTGCCCGGCGTCGGCGGCGACGCTCGCCCCCAGCGCCACCCCGTCCATGACGGTGTGCAGCCCAAGCCCGAAGAGCATCCCCACCCAACTGAGGCTCCTCCGGTCCAGACCCTCTGCCGAAGAAAGCGTCGGCAGGGCCAAGCCGTGTCTCATCTCGCCAGCATCGTCATGGTCATGATGCGCCCCATGCCCGCCGTCATGATCATGACCGCAAGCCGCCTGCGGCTGGGCATCGCCGTGGGAGTGGACATGAAAGACGCGCAGCAGGAAGAACATTAACAGCACGCCGACCAGCATCGCGATCCCGACTTGGCCCGGCGATGGGACCCATTCCAGGGCATGCGGCAAAAGGTGAAGCGTGGCGATCCCGAGCATCAAACCTGCGACGAAGCTCATCAGCATCTGAGTCCGCAGGTGGGTCATCCGCACCAGCGAAGGGAGCCAGCCGCCGCCGACCGAAGCCGCCACGATCAGGGCGCAATAGAGGGCCAGCAGCCAAACGGTCGACATCGAAACGCCAGTTGTGAACGCCTGAGAAAAATCGGATGGGGATCGCCCGACCCGAATCGCTCGCCAGCCTTTCCGCCGGCGAAAAACCTTCGCGCTGGCTGACCCTCGGTCAGCGCTCAAGATAAGTCCGAAATTCTATGCCAATGCAACCCAGATGCAAGTACGGCGAAGGCGGGCCGATGACGGGCTCGCTCTCGCGGCTAAAGGGCTTTCCCCGCATTTATCGGTACATTTCGGGCCAGAGATGCGATATCTTATAGAGGTGTACCGTTGTCTGTCCGCGGGGTCGCAACCGCCCGTATCTGTCCGCGGGGTCGCAACCGCCCGTATCTGTCCGCGGGGTCGCAACCGCCCGGCGGCCCGAGGGATGAATTTTGGAATTCGAGATGGAATCGAGGCCGACCCGCCGCAACACCCCTGCCAAGCCCGCACCGGCCCCGGATAGGTCCGTCCCGGCCCCGGATAGGTCCGTCCCGGCCCCGGATAGGTCCGTCCCGGCCCGTGGCGGGGCCAAGGCAGAACCGGGGGCCCCGCGGCCTCGGGAGGCGGCCGAGGATCGTCATGTCGAACAGGCCCGCGAAGATATCCGCGCCGCCGGTTTTCGGGCCACCCCGGCGAGGATCGCGACGCTCCTTGAGCTGCGCGCCTCCGACTCGCCTCTGACCCACGCCGACCTCGCCGAACGACTCGCCGCCAGCGGCGTTGATAAGGCGACCGCCTTTCGTAACCTCAACGATTTGGCCCAGCGAGGCCTCCTCCGACGGACCGAACTGGGCGACCACGTTTGGCGGTTCGAAGCGATCAATCTGCAAGACAACCACGACCGCCGTCACCCCCATTTCGTCTGCGTCGATTGTGGCCATGTCACCTGCCTGAACGACGTGCAGCTCAAGGTCGATAATCGCAAACGGGGCGGGAAGGCGGTCGGCGAGGTGACCGAGATCCTCCTTCGAGGCCACTGTACCGATTGCCAGTGACGCTTTGGCTGTCGCGGGTTCGATCCGAGGCTTGATTGGCAACGCCTCCGTCGCTCACGGTGCTTCTCAACGGCCGGCTCTTCTTGAAGCAGGGCTTCGCGACGGCGGCAGGCCGTCCCGGATGTAGCGGTGGTACCGCCCGGCCGCTTGCCACCCATCATCATCTTATCCCCAGCGTCTGGACGACCCCGGTCACCGGAAACAAAATAAAGGGGTTGCCTCCACCACGCACAGGATCCCCGATGCGCGCGTCCCGCCAGCTCTCCCTGCCGATTCGTCTCCTCTCCCTAACGCTGTTCGTTGTGGCCGCCTCCACAGGCCCACTGGTCCGACCCGCCAGCGGCCAAGATCAGGCAGCCCCGGCCCCGTCCGAGGGTGCCGACGCGAAAGCGGCCGCGGATAACGAGCCCAAGCAGGAAAAGAACGAACCGCTGTCGGGGCACAGCTATCACGGCGAGGCGTTTAACGAAGGGCCACGGCAAGCGGCCGTCCTCCTGCCCGGGATGGGGGCGATCAAATTCCCGAGCGCCGCTCAAGACGACACCGTCCGAGGCTTCGTCAACCAAGGGGTCGCGGCGCTCCACGGCTTTTGGTACCTCGAAGCGGAGCGTTCGTTCCGACAGGCGGCGAAGCTCCAACCCGATCTGGCGATCGCTTATTGGGGGATGGCGATGGCGAACGCCAACAACCAGAAGCGGGCCAGGGAATTCATCGCCGAGGCGACCGAGCGCCGCGATAAGGCTTCCCGCCACGAGCAGATGTACATCGACGCCCTCGCGAAGTTCCTCGCCAAGCCCGAAAAGGACGAAAACGCCGATCAGAAAAAAGCGCGGCAAAAGAAATACATCGAAGATCTCGAGGCGATCATCAACGAGTTCCCTGATGACATTGATGCCCGCGCGCTGCTCGTCTTGCAATTGTGGCATTCCCGCGGCGACATCCCGATCACCAGCAATCGCGCGGTCGACGCTTTGATGAGCGAAATCTTTGCCGTCGATCCGCTCCACCCCGCACATCACTACCGGATCCACTTGTGGGACGGCGTGCTCCCCAAGAATGCGATCGAATCTTCTGCCAAGTGCGGCCCCGCCTTGCCCGGCATCGCCCACATGTGGCACATGCCCGGTCACATCTATTCGAAACTCCGTCGCTACCAAGACGCGATCTGGCAGCAGGAGGCCTCGGCCCGCAGCGACCATGCGCACATGATCCGCACGCGGCTGATGCCCGACCAGATCCATAACTTTGCCCACAACAACGAATGGCTGGTCCGCAACCTCCGCTTCTTAGGGCATGTCAACGAGGCGATCGGACAAAGCCGCGACCTGATCGCGATGCCGATGCACCCCAAATACAACTCGGTCTCGAAACGAGGGAGTTATTCGTTGGGCCGCGACCGATTGATCGAGACGCTCACCGAATACGAGCTCTGGGACAAGCTTGCCGAAGAGCTCCAAGCCCCCTACCTCGCACCCCCCAACGATGAAGGGCTCAAGGGCGAGCATCAGCAATGGACGGCGGTCGCCGCTTACATGACGGGCAAGAAAGAAGCGGGCCGTGTCGCCCATCGGGTCTTGAACCGCCAGAGGTTGAAGCTCGAGACCGAAATCCTCGACCTCGAAGAGGGGCTCGATGGTGTCGCCGAAGATAAACGCAAAGAGGACGAGCGGACCAAGACGCTCGAAAAGGCCCGCCGTGACTTAAGCGAGCTGAACGAGAAGATCGCGGTCTGTGACACCGCCGCGGCCGTCATCGCCAAGGATGCCGCCGCCACCAAGTCGGCGATCGAGCGGGCAAAGTCGATCGAAAAGGTGCTCGCCGCTTCGTGGTTGGGCCAGGCCGGTGATCAAGACGCGGCGATCGAACAGCTCCGCAAGCTCGTCGAACAGGGCGAAAACGAAGTCCGTCCGTTGGCCGTTTTGATCGATCGCCTGTGGCAAGCCGGGAAACAGGATGAGGCGGTCGAAAAGTTCGCGAGCCTCCGCAAGGTCGCCGGCACCGCCGACTTCGACACGCCGCTGCTCAAGCGGTTGCAGCCCGTCGCCGATAAGGCGGGGGTCAGCGGCGATTGGCGGATCGCGCCGACCCCGGCCACCGATCTGGGCGACCGCCCATCGCTCGATTCGATCGGCCCTCGCTACTGGGGTTCATACGTCGCCCCTTCCTGGAAGGCCCAGTCGATCGCCGATGAGCCGGTGACCGATGACGCCTACCAGGGTAAACCGAAGGTGCTCGTTTTTTACCTCGGGTTCGGTTGCCTCCACTGCGTCGAACAGCTCAAGGCGTTCAAGCCGAAGGTCGAGGAGTTTGCTAAGCAGGGGATCGAAGTCGTCGCGATCAGCACCGAAGCGGTCGCCGATCTGAAGAAGGGGATCGAGGCGTATGGCGAAGCGGTCCCCGTGACGATCCTTGCCAACCCCGAGCGTGACGTCTTCAAGGCGTTCCGCTGTTGGGACGATTTCGAGGACCAACCCTTGCACGGCACCTTCCTGATCGACGCGGACGGCAAGGTCCGGTGGCAGGACATCGGCCACGAGCCGTTCAACGAAGTCGATTTCCTGCTCGAAGAATCGCGCCGCCTGTTGTCGCTCCCTAGCCAGCGATGAAGCTGGCGCGGGTCAGGCGATCAAACGCCTTCAACGCGCCGGCCGAACCGCCGCATGATCAGCACCAGCGCGGCGAATTGTAACGGGACGAGCAGCAGGGGTGAGACGCCCCACCCCACCGGCAGCGTCCCGAGGAGGATCGCGACCCCGCCCACCAGCAGCGCGTAGGGCAATTGTGTCAGCGTGTGGGCCATCACGTCACACCCGCTGGCCTGCGCCGACATGATCGTGGTGTCGGAAATCGGCGAACAGTGGTCGCCGAAGATCGCCCCCGCCAAGACGCTCCCAAGCGACGCCAGTAACAGCGGGTTATCGGCGCTGACCGCCCCCTGCTCCGCGATCATCCGGTAGGCCAGCGGCAATACCAACGGCGTCAACATCCCCATCGTCCCGAAGCTCGTCCCGGTGCAGAACGAGACGATGCTGGCGAGGACGAAGATGATCGTCGGCAGCAGTTTCAAAGTCCAGCCGGCCCCCCCGTCACCGTTGGCCTGATTGGCGATCAGTTGACCGAGGAACGCTCCGGTATAAAGCCGGTGATCGCGATGCGGGTAAGGGTCGTCGGCTGGGCCTTGCGCCACTTCGCGGTTCGATTCCACCGGCCGGTCGCTCGTCATCCGCGACAGCGCCGACGCGAACCACAGGATCGCGATCGCGGGGATCACCAGCCCCGCGCCGCGGCGGATCGCGCGGGCCATTTCGGCAAGGTCCATCAGCCCTTGTGCGCGATACATCAGCATCGCCACGACCAGCCCCGCGAGCGAACCGTATTGCAAAGCGATCGAGGAATCGGCCGCACCGATGATCTCGCGCAGCGGCGGGTTCGCGTCGGCCCCGGCCCGTTTGGCCAAGGCGGCCGAACCGGTCTTCAGGATCAGCAGGATCACGATCCCTAGCGTGATCGCGATCGGGAGGAGCGCGTTGAGCCAGTGCGACCCTTGCGTCGGCACATCGAGCTCCTCGGCGACTTCGGTTTGGAGCCACGACCCCGATGGGTCTGGCTCATCCGGATGGTTCGCACGCTTTGACTCGGCCACCCACATCGGCCCGAAGTCCCGCCCGGTCCATGCGATCAGAGGGACCAGGAAGAGCGCCCCTAGGACATAAAAGCGATACGGGATGCTGTCGATGAAGAGCTCGATCGCGGCGAGGTTCGTCGACCCGCCGATGGCGCCGATCCCTTGGTCGATGAATTCCAATTCGACCGCGACCCAGGTCGACAGCAGCGACAGCCCCGCGACCGGCGCGGCGGTGGTGTCGACGATGTAGGAGAGCTTTTCGCGCGAGATTTTCAGCCGGTCGCAAACCGGTTTGAAGGTGTTTCCGATCAGCAGTGAGTTCGCGTAATCGTCGAAGAAGATCACCATCCCCATTAGCCAGGTCGTCAATTGCCCGCTGCGACGGTTGCTGGCTAAGGGGGCGATCAGCCGGACGAGCCCCTGCATCCCGCCGCTGCGGATGATCAGCCCGATCAGGCCACCCATCAGGAGCGTGAAGCTGAAGATCCGCAGCTTGCTCGGGTCGATGATCGTCGGCCAAAGGTGGACTTCCAACAGGTCATAGGCCGCGCGAAACAGGTCGCCGCCGCTGGTCAGCAGCGAGCCACAGGCCAGCCCGGCCAGCAGCGAAAGGACGGCATGCCGCGTGACGATCGCCAGCGCGATCGCGACGACCGGCGGCAGCAGGCTGAGCAATCCGTAGGGATGTTCCATGGCGATCCGCCCTGTTGGTTATCGTCGGATTTGGGGGTTAACGTCGGATGTCCGTAAAGCTTTTGACCTGGGCCGTCAATGCGATCTCGGTCGGCAGCCGTTCCATCGAGCTGGCCCCATAAAAGCCGTCGAGGCCGGGGAGTTCGCGCAGCATGAATCGGGCGTCATCCGGCATCGCGATCGGGCCGCCGTGGCACAGGACGATCACATCCTTGCGGACCGCGCGGGCCGCGTCGAGGATCTCGCCGACCCTGGGGACGCACCCTTCGAGCGTCAGTGCGGTCTGCGCGCCGATCGTGCCGCTGGTCGTCAGCCCCATATGCGCGACGATGATGTCGCCGCCGGCCTGCGTCATCAGCCGCGCCTGTTCGGCGTCGAAGACATAGGGTGATGTCAACAGATCCATCCGCCTAGCCGCGGCGACGCAATCGATTTCGATCCCGTAACCCATCCCCGTCTCTTCCAGGTTCGCGCGGAACGTCCCATCGATCAGGCCGACGGTGGGGAAGTTTTGGATCCCGGCGAAACCGAGCCTGCGTAGGTCGTCAAGAAACACGTCGCGGATCATGAACGGGTCGGTCGCGCAGACCCCTGCCAGCACCGGCGTCTTGCGAACGGCGGTCAGGACTTCGCGGGCCATGTCGCGGACGACTTCGTTCGCGTTCCCATAGGGCATCATCCCCGCGAGCGAGCCTCGTCCGGCCATGCGGTATCGACCCGAGTTATAGATCACGATCAGGTCGATCCCGCCGGCTTCTTCGCACTTGGCGCTGATCCCCGTCCCCGCGCCGCCGCCAATGACCGGCAGCCCCGCGGCGATTTTTTCACGCAACCGTCGAAGGATCGCCTCGCGACTTTCAGCCATCTTTTCCCTGCCCCAGTTTTGGGTCGACCGTGAATCGAAAGGGCCGTCGTCCGATCGTCGACCCACCCCCGACATGATCGGGGATCGGGAAGGAAAACGGAATCGGGCTTGGGGCGGCACCCGATCTCCCCGCGAAGTTCCACGGGGGGCGGTTGAGGGTCGCCCATTCGCAACCAAACCTTAGCCGTGCGACCACGCCTTCAGACGAACCTTTTCCAAGCGGCCTGGGCCTTCCCGAAGGCTTCGGCTTCTTGCGAGGAATCGGCGAGCATCCGGAAGTCG
>JBEIRZ010000075.1:0-16509 GCA_040375695.1 Planctomycetaceae bacterium | reverse complement strand
GAAACCCCCGCGCACGGCAAGCTTACAATACAATACCGGGTCTGTCCCCCAACGTTATCAATATCCACCATCCCCAAAACCATGATCAAATCCGTTCCTTCACCTTCGTGCCCTTCGAGTCTTCGTGTTACACCCCCGCGCGCCAGGGATGCAGGGGCCGTAGGGACAGGGGCCGTAGGGACAGAGCACCTTATAGTCGACGCAGTCGCCTCGAATGCGATGTCCTTGCAGCATTCATTTCCTAAATCATTCCGGGCTCGCCCAAGTCGCCCCCGATCACCGCTCCGTGCGGCTTAAGGGTCGACGACTTGCGACCCTTTTGCGTCGACGAATTAACGGTTGCGGGCGTCAGGAATCCGTCGGGGCAGAGGCTGCCGCATCCGGACGCCTACGGCAATGGTTCATCGCATCCCTTCGGAATGACACACGTCGCGTCCCTTCGGAGTGACCTGAACAGCATCCCGGCAGAATACCGGCCGACTAGATAGATGCACGTTGGCTCTCACTGCCCTGAAATTTTTATTGGCAGTTGCGAACGCTCGAATTAGATCACAAAGCCGGGGTCGGAACGGAAAAAAGCGGATTAGGGTCGCGTCGGCTAAGTCATGGGATTGTGGAGTCGACAGTCAATCGTAATGGCTTAACCTCGGCATCGACGCTATTCGCTTCATTCCGTTCCACCCCCCCAGCAGGCGGGTAAGTTATGACCGCTGAAAATGCCGGTCAATAGGGTGACACGGATTTAGTCAATTCCATTGCCACATTTAAACATCGCCCTTTTCATGGCTGGGGCGAAGGCTACGCCACGCCCCCATGATGCGGATTACGGGAACGAACGCCACCCTAGTGACTTCCGCAGATTATTTGTGTCAGAAACCGGCCGTGCTAGATAACGGCCGTGCTAGATAACGGCCCTGCTAGATAACGGCCCTGCTAGATAACGGCTTGTGGGTCAAGGAGTTGGATCAGGTGTGCGACCCGGAAGGGGCGTTTGACGATCCCCGCGGCACGCGCCGAATTCCACTGCATCATGCAGACGTGGTTGGTGGTGACAAGGCACGGGGGATCACCCTGGGCATCGTTGAGGAACGCGGCCTTCTTGGCCAAGATCGCTTCGGCGTTTTCCGGTTTGCGGAGGTGATAGATCCCACCCGACCCGCAGCACTCCTTCGCGAGCGGGGCGAGTTCCCAGCGGAGCCCGGTCGCGTCGAGGCATTTCGAAGGGACCCGGTCGATCCGTTGTCCATGCACGAGGTGACAGGGGAGGTCGACGTAAAGCCGTGGCGACCGATCCGCCGCAGGATGCTCGCGCCGCACCGGGCCGAGCTCTTCGAGGTAATCGATCACGTCGCGAACGGGGCGTTGATCCCCTAACGTTTTGCGGAGCGCCAAACCGCAGCCGGCCGAATTGGCAAGGACGGCGTCGCAAGTGACATCGAGAAAGGCTTGGCGGTTTTGGTCGCGCAAGTCCCCGACCCCGTCGAATCCGGCGTGTTCTTGAAACGCGCCGCAGCACCCTTGCCCTTTGGGGATGACGACCTGAATGTTGTTTTCGATCAGGACCCGGATCGTCGCGAAGTTGATCTCGCGAAACACCGCTTCCATCAAGCAACCGGTCAACAGTGCGACGCGGGGCCCGTCCGGTCGGTGCTTTCGCATCATCTGCTCGGCATAAGCCGCCGTCGACTGCAATACCTTCGGTTGCCCAGCGAAGAGGTTGCGATGCGGCAAAAGCCCGAATCGGCGCAGCGCACGGACCGGCGACGTGACGGCGTTAAAGACCCCCGGCCGCTTCGCCAACCAATCGGCGACGCGGAGCCTCCATCCCGGTTCGTCGCGACCTTCCGAGACATGCTGGTGCCGCACCTGTTCCAGCGCCTCGCCATACGGGACGTTCGCCGGACAGGCCGGTTCACACGCCAGGCAACCGACGCATTCCTGCGTGTAAAACGTGGTCCACGGGTCGGGGGCCAATCGCCCCTGGGCCTCTTCTTTCCACAGCCTCAGCCTCCCGCGGGGCGAATTGTTTTCGTCCCCTGTCAACTGATAGGTCGGGCAAACGTCAAGGCAAAAGCCGCAATGGACGCACGCGTTCAGCGGGTCGCGGTGGTCCGGCGGGATGAAGGGGATCGGTTCAGACAATGCGATTCGATGGAGTACGGGGATTTGTTGGGGCGGACATAACGGCGAAACCGCTCAGGACGACTTGGGCCAAACACGAGCTTGGCCAAACACGAGCTTGGGCCAAACACGAGCTTGGCCAAACACGACCGCTTGCCCGGCAAACGGCCGCGTCCGTGATCGACAACGCCCGCATCGATGCCGAAGCGTTCGATGTCGTGCGTCAACTCATGCCAGGATGTCGGTGATGACCCTGCCATGGTCGATCTCGAGCCGTTTCCGGCCAGGGATTTCGAGGCGTCGGTTATCGAGCCCCAGCAGGTGCAGGACCGTGGCATGCAAATCGGTGACGTAATGTCCTTCGCCAAGGGCATGATAACCGAGTTCGTCCGTCTCGCCATGGACATAACCTTTCTTGAGCCCGGCACCGGCCATCCAGATCGTGAAGCCGTTGGGGTGATGGTCGCGGCCATCGGTCCCGCCCCCCCGCTGTTCCATCCCCGGGGTCCGGCCGAATTCGGTGCAAAAGACGACGATCGTCTCGTCGAGCAAGCCGCGTTGTTTGAGGTCCTCGATCAGCCCCGCCGTCGGGAGATCGACCGACGCACACAACTTCGTGTGGTTGTCCTTTAGTTTTTGGTGCGAATCCCAAACCCCGTAGGCCGACGGGAAGACTTGGACGAAGCGAACGCCCCGTTCGATCAGCCTCCTTGCCGCGAGCAGCCGTTCCCCGGCAACCTTGGTCGCTTCCTGATCGAGCCCGTACAGTTTTCGTGTCGCCTCGGTCTCTTGCGACAAGTCGATCGCTTCGGGGACGGTCGCCTGCATGCGAAAGGCGAGCTCGTACGCGCGGATCCGCGCCGAAAGCTCTTGGTCTTCCGGGTATTCGACCGCGGCGAGCATGTTGAGGCGATGGATCAAATCGTATTCGCGACGCTGCTCGTCGGCCGATTGGCTCGGGTGCCGCTCGCCGAAGGGCAACGGGTTTTTCGGGTCGAGCGTGATCGGGACGCCGGCATGCTGCGGGCCCAAATAGAGCGAGTCGATCGACAGCCGCGTGTCGGAACGGGTCGGCCCGCCCAAGACGGTGAACTTGGGGAGGTTTTCGTTGAGCGTCCCGAGCCCGTAGTGCGCCCAGGCGCCGATGCTCGGCTGTTGCTCATCCAGCCGATGTCGGCCGGTGTGGATCTGGTTCTCTGCCGCATGGTCGTTGTCGGTGGTCCACATGTTCCGCACGAAACAGAGCTCATCGACCTGCTTCGCGAGCGCCGGCCACCAATCGGTGACCTCGATCCCCGCCTGGCCATGCTTGGCCCAACCGACCTGCATCGGATAAATCGTCGGGTAGACGTCGCGAACGTTGATCTCTTCCGCCGGCACTGAGCGGAACCGTTTCTTGTGCAACGGCGACTCGACCGGGTTGGCAAACGGCGTTTTGTCGAACGTCTTGCCGGCATGGTCGTTCAGCGCCGGTTTCGGGTCGAACGTCTCGACATGGCTATACCCGCCCGACAAAAAGATCCAAATCACCGACTTGGCCCGCGGGGCATGATGCAGCCCGCCCGACTCGCCATCCCCCTTCGCCGCGGTGCCGGCCGCTGGTGGCCCTTCGGCACGCACCCGGCCGTCGGCCGCCAACATCGCCCCCAACGTCAACCCGGTGAACCCCATCCCCAAGTCGGACAGGAACGTTCGGCGTGACCCGGCCACAGGGAGCACACGGCTCGAAGGGTGAACCAATCGCTTGGGCATTCGCTATGTTCTCCGTCAAATCATCGGGGCGTGATGGAACCGCCTGAGCACTCTGGTATCATACCCCATCGTTTCGGGTGACGCGATCGTTAAGCAACCGCCGCTTCGCCAGGACGAGCGACTCATCAAAGATTTTGATCCCTTTTCTAACGAATAACGAACACCGATGAGCCAAGCCAATCGCCAGTCGATCGTCCGCCGATCCCTGCGCGTCGCGACCATCGTCGTAGCGATTGCGGCGATCGCCCCGCGGCTGAGCGATACGATCGCCCATGGGATCGGCGCCAACATCGCCCAGGGCAAGGAAGCTTCGAAGCCGAATTTCCTGGTGATCCTCGCCGACGACCTCGGGTATTCGGATTTGGGGTGTTATGGCGGAGAAATCGCGACCCCGCACCTCGACGGCCTCGCCGCCGGGGGGCTTCGATTTAGCCAGGCCTACAACACGGCGCGCTGCTGGCCGAGCCGCGCGGCTTTGATGACCGGGTATTACGCCCAACAGGTCCGACGCGATGCGATCCCCGGGGTTGGCGGCGGGGGCGGCAATCGGGCCAAACGCCAACCCTGGGCCAAACTCCTGCCGGAATACCTCCGCGAACTCGGTTATCGCAATTATCACTCCGGCAAATGGCACATCGACGGCAAGGTCCTCGATGGCGGCTTCGACCGCTCGCTCGACATGCGAAATCAGGGCAATTTCTTCTCCTCGGCCGGGAACGCCATCGATGACGTCCCCGTGAAGGTCGACCCGAACGAATCGGGTTACTACGCGACGATCGCCACCGCCGATCACGCGATCGATTGCCTGCGGGAACACGCCGAAAAATTCGCCGACCGCCCGTTCCTGCAATACGTCGCCTTCATCGCCCCGCACTTTCCTCTGCACGCGTTACCCGAAGACATCCAGCGTTATCGCGACCGCTACCTCGCCGGCTGGGATCGCCTGCGGGCCGAGCGTCATGCCAAGCAACTCGAATTGGGGGTCCACACCGCCAAATTGTCGCCGCTGGAAACCGAAGTCGGGCCCCCGTATCACTTCCCCGAAGCCCTCGAAAAGCTCGGGCCCGACGAAGTCAACCGGCCGCTCCCTTGGGACACCCTGACCCCCGAACAACAGCGTTTTCAAGCGACCAAAATGGCGATCCACGCCGCGATGGTCGACCGCATGGACCGCGAGATCGGCCGGATCCTGGAACAGCTCCGCGCGATGCAGGCCTTCGACAACACGCTGATCCTGTTCGCATCCGACACCGGCGGCAGCGCCGAAATCATGGTCCGCGACGGCGGCCACGACCGCTCCGTCCCGCTGGGTTCGGCCAAAAGTTACCCCTGCTTGGGCCCCGGTTTTTCCAGCGTCGCCAACACCCCGATGCGGCGTCATAAAACTTGGGTCCACGAAGGGGGGATCAGCACCCCGCTGATCGCCCACTGGCCCGCCGGGATCGGTGCCAAAAACCAATGGCGACGTTCGCCGGTCCACCTGATCGACGTCGCACCGACGATCATCGAACTCGCCGGCGGTACGTGGCCCACCACCGACGCCGAAGGAAAACCGCGTCCCCAATCGCCAGGCATGAGCCTCGTTCCTGAATTCGCCGCCGATGGCAGCGTCCGACACCCCAGCCTCTGGTGGCTCCACGAGGGGAACCGCGCGATCCGCGTCGGCGATTGGAAACTGGTTGCCGCCAAAAATGACCCCTGGGAACTCTACGACCTCGCCAAAGACCGCTCCGAAACGACCAACCTCGCCGCGTCCCACCCTGACAAGGTCCGCGAATTCGAAACGTTGTGGCAACAGCAACTCGAAGCTTTCACCCAAGACTTTCAACAGGAATGAACCGCCCCCCGGCCGCGCTTTGACCCGGTTTACCCAACCGATCGACCGCCCCAATGACCGCGCCTCATCCCAAGCCGTGCTTTGCTATGTTGCGTTGCCATGGTGCGGCGATCGGTCACAGCCCCTAGAAAACGATCGACGAGGGAATCAATCTAATGCCGGATTCGGATCCTTTAAGTGATTCGGGATCGACCCACCCGCCGGGCAAAGCGCCCGGCGTCCCCTCCGCGGATGCGCCCCTAGCGGCGTCGCGAAATGGGGAGAAGGTCGACCCTGATCTTCACGGCACAGCGTCCGACCCGAACCGCCAACGGGGGATGATCCCTCAAGAGTCGCTCCGCTTTGCCGGGGCGGGGCTCGAATTGGCCGGTTCGACGATCGTCCTGGCGACGTTGGGGTATTGGCTCGACCGCAAGTTGGGAAACGCCACACCGATCGCCATGGCTCTCGGGGGGCTGCTCGGCTTTGCCGCCGGGATGCTCCGATTCGTCCGGTTGGCGATCGACGTCAGCCGACGGGCCGAACGGAGCGACCGACCCGGCTTGGCCCTCGCGAAAGCCCGTGCCGAAAGTGAGGCCCGTGCCAAGCTCGAGGCCCTCGCCGAAAACGAAAGCCGAGCCGAAAACGAAAGCCGAGCCGAGAACGAAGGCCGAGCCCAACGGGCAGTCGACGCAGGGCATAAAGCCTTCGCCGAGGCCAAAGCGAAGTTCGAAAAAATGACCCAGACCCATCCGAGCGGATCGATCGGCAAGGCCGGCCGATCAAAAGAAAACGACTGATCCGATCAAACCTATTCCCGATTCGCGGTTACACGCCGCGACCCTCGCGATCCCGACCGATGCCACCACTTGCCGACCACGACAGAGCCGAACGACCTGCCGAACCGATCGGCACGAAGGATCGCTCGACGCTCGTTCGGTTCCTCGAATCGCCCTGGGCGACCTGGGGCGTGCCTCTGGCGATTTTCGCGATCGGCTTGGCGATTCACGGGGCGATCGCGGCTCGGTTCGGAGGGCTGAATCTCGTTTGGTTCGCGCTGAGCGGGGTCGCTTTTCTCGCCGTGACGGCCGCCGCCCACGCGGTTCTTTGTCGCTCCCGCGGCTACGACTTTGTCGTCGGAATCCTCGGATCGATGGCGATTCGCTTGGCGGGGACGTTCGCGATCTTGGGCGGGTTGTTATATTTCTCGCCCCTGAGTCGCCCAGAGGCGGTTTTCAACGTCCTGTTTTGGTATATAACTCTCACTCTGTGGGACCTTTTTTCGGTCGCCTACCGGCGCGTCGCAGATCCCGCACCCCCTTCGACCCCCTTGTCCACTTCTGAATCGACCGGAACGGCGACCTGATTTCCCGTACCCGGCGAAGCCCGCACCTGATCAACCAACCACCGACGGTTCAACGATTTCGTCCATGACCTTCTCCTTCCAACCGATCCTCGCCGCAGCGCAAGGCGCGGCGAACATGACCGAGCAGGCCGTCAGCCACGTGTTGCCGCACGCGCTGCATGCCGAGCCGCTCTTTCGGATGAAGCTCGGCTCGGATTCGCTGAACATCCCGGTCCTCGGGATCCGGAATGGCGAATACCAATTCTTCGTTACCAACCATTTGATGATGACGGTGGTGACGGCGATCGCGGTCTTGTTGACGTTCTTTTACGTCGCCTCCAAGATCCGCGTCGGCGGCCAAGGTTTGGATGCCTACCGGACCAAGGGACGCGTCGGCCAGCTTTTCGAAACGATACTGACTTTCCTTCGCGAAGAAGTCGCCCGTCCTAACCTCGGGGCGTTAACGGACAAGTACATCGGTTACATCTGGACGATCTTTTTTTTCATCCTGTTTGCCAATCTTTTGGGGCTGCTGCCGATCGGTTACGTGCTCCAAGCGCTCACGCGTGACCCGCATTATTCGCACTTCGGCGGGACCGCGACCGGCAACCTGTCGCTCAACGTGATGCTGGCGATCTGCAGCTTCATCGCGATCATTTACATCGGGATCAAGGAAACGGGTGCGAAGGCCTTCTTCGCCCACTTCAACCCGATCGGCTGGGACAACCCCAAGATGCTGTTGATCGGCTTGCCCCTTTACGTCCTGGAATGGATGGGGCTGGTGATCAAGTGCGTTGTCCTCGCGATGCGACTTTTCGGCACGATGATGGCAGGTCACTTGGTGATCGCGGCCTTCGTGTTGTTGATCTTTTCGGCGGCAAAATACTCGACAGCGCTCGGCTTTGGCGTCGAAGCGGCAGTCGTCGTCGGCGGGATCGGTTTGACGCTGCTGGAGCTTTTCATCTGCTTCTTGCAAGCGTTCATTTTCACATTTTTGACGGTGCTCTTCATCTCGACGGTCGCGGCCCATCACGGCGACCACGATCATGACGAGCACCACGACCCGTTCGACAAGGGAAGGCAGATGGAACTTGATAAGTTGGTCCGGCCCGATCAGTTGTCTTCGGCGGTCCCCGTCGCGAAATAACGACCCGGCTTGTCGGTTGGCCAATAACTCAGGTGCATGCTTTCCGTTCGAAATCGTTGCCCTTACAAAGTTGACTTTCGCGGCCCCAAGCCTCGCCGGTCGGCAAAACGTCCTTTCGGTTTGAATCGCTCTGGAATGCGTACCATTCTCGAGCCACGGTTTACCTTCAGTGTCCCTCAAGCTTAGTTTCCAGGAGCGAAGCGAAAATGTTTGAATTTGCGTTGTTACTTGCCCAAGCCGCCCTCGACCTCTCGAAGCTGGGTGCCGGTATCGGGATGGGATTGGTCATCATCGGTGCCGGTTTGGGCATCGGTCGGATCGGCGGTTCGGCCGTGGACGCGATCGCTCGCCAGCCGGAAGCCAGCGGCACGATCAGCACCCAAATGCTGATCGCGGCGGCGCTTATCGAAGGGGTTACCGTCATCGCGTTGATCCTCATCCTGATCAGCTAGTCGTCCCCTAACGATCCGAGAGCACCTGACTTCCGGACCTTTCCATGGCCCAAGAGGCGAAGGGTAGTTTGCGATGAATCGTTCCTGTTGGCCGATCGGCGCGTCGACTCCGTGCCGCGTGATCGTCGGCTGCTGCTTGGCGGCGCTTTTAACGCTGTCGTTGGGTTTGGGCCGCGCGGGCGCCGACGAGGCGTCCAAGCCGGCCGCCGCGGGTGCCGCGGCGGCACACGCCGCTGATACCCATGGGTCGGGGCATGCCGCCGATTCGGACAAGCCGACCCTTTTGCAATTCGATGCCGGGTCGGCGATCGTTAACATCGCGATTTTTATCGGGGTCTTTTTCATCCTGTCCAAACTCGTTTGGCCGGTGATCCTAGGTGCCCTCGAAGCCCGCGATTCGAAGATCCGGACCGATTTGGAGAGCGCCCACCAGGCGAACCTCGATGCTAAATCGATGCTCAGTCAGTACGAGGCGAAGCTCCAGGACGCGTCCGGCCAAGTCCAGGCGATGTTGACCGAAGCGAAGAAAGCGTCGGAATTGGAACGCCAGCGGATCGTCGCCGAAGCCCGCTCCGAATGCGACGCGCAGCGGGTCCGAACGTTGACCGAGATCGAGCAGGCGAAGAAGGTCGCGATGTCCGAATTGGCCACCAAGACCTCGGACATGGCACTATCGGTCGCCCGCCGCATCGTCGGCAGGGAATTGAAGGCCGATGATCATGCGGAACTGATCCGTCAGTCCCTCGAACGATTGCCCAGCAAGAACTGAGCCCAGCGATATGGACAATCCAGAAAAGCTTCACCCGACCGTCCTCGACACCGGCGCCGAACAACTCGGTAAGGTCTACGCCCGCGCGTTGATCTCGGCCGCCGATCGCGTCAAGGCGGCCGATCAAGTCGTGGATGAACTCGGCAGCTTCGTCGATGACGCTCTGAGCTCCAACCCGGCGCTAGCGACGGCGCTCGCTTCTCCGCGGATCTCCGAAGAAGAAAAGTGCCGGGTCATCGATCGGTTGCTGGGGGGCAAGGCGCACCCGGTGCTGGTGAATTTTCTCAAGGTGATGGGCCGCCGTGGCAGGCTCGGTTACGTCGCCGCCGTGCGCGACGCCGCCGACTCGCTCCGCGACGAAATGCTCGGCCGGATGGTCGCCGAAGTTCGCACCGCCGTCCCCTTGGGGGATGACCTTCGGGCTTCGGTGATCAAGAAGATTGGCGGATCGACCGGTAAAGAAATTCGACTCGTCGAAGTCGTCGATCCCGACTTGGTCGGCGGGATGGTGATCCGTTTGGGAGACACCATATTCGACGGCAGCGTTTCGAACCAAATCAGCAAATTGGCAAGGCAAGTCAAAAGCGGGTTCTCCCGCGAGCTGGTCGAGAAATTCTCGACCTTTTCCAGCGGCTGAAGTCGGCCGCGAATGATCGATCACGAAACGAATCACTAAACAGCATTTTTCCCCTGGCGATTGAGACAATACCGTGAAGTTTAGCAGTGACGAAATCGCTTCCGTGTTACAAGCGGAAATCGAGCATTACGACAGCAAGGTCGACGTCAGCGAGGTTGGCACGGTGCTCGAAGTCGGCGACGGGATCGCCCGTGTCTACGGGCTTTCGGGCGTCATGGCCGGCGAGATGGTCGAGTTCCCCAACGGCGCGATCGGCTTGGCGTTCAACCTCGAAGAGACGAGCGTCGGGGTCATCATCCTCGGCGATTACCTGACGATTCAAGAAGGTGACGAGGTCCGATCGCTGGGGACGCTGCTGAGCGTTCCCGCCGGGGATGCCGTCATCGGCCGCGTCCTCGACCCGCTGGGCAACCCGCTCGATGGCAAAGGCCCGGTCCAAACGACGACGACCCGTCCCGTCGAAATCATCGCCACGGGCGTTGCCGAACGTAAGCCGGTCTCGCAACCGCTGCAAACCGGGATCAAGGCCGTCGATGCCATGACCCCGATCGGTCGCGGCCAACGGGAACTGATCATCGGCGACCGCAAAACCGGCAAAACGGCGATCGCGATCGACGCGATCCTGACCCAGAAGGGTACCGGGGTCAAATGCTTTTACATCGCGATCGGCCAGAAGGACTCGGCCGTCGCCGCCGTCGTCGAAGTCCTTCGCCGCGAAGGGGCGATGGATTACACCACCGTGATCGCGGCCGGTGCCAGTGCCCCGGCCCCGTTGCAGTACATCGCCCCCTACGCCGGGACCGCGATGGCCGAACACTTCATGTTCAACGGCGGCCACGCTCTGGTCGTTTATGACGACTTGTCGAAGCAAGCGACAGCCTACCGACAGATGTCGCTGCTGATGCGACGTCCGCCAGGCCGCGAAGCCTACCCCGGCGACGTTTTCTATTGCCACAGCCGTCTGTTGGAACGTTCGGCCAAGCTGTCGGATGAGCTCGGCGGCGGTTCGATCACCAGCCTGCCGATCATCGAAACGCTCGAAGGGGAAGTCTCCGCGTACATTCCCACGAACGTGATCTCGATCACCGACGGCCAGATCTACCTGCAACCCGACCTCTTCTTCTCGGGGATCCGCCCCGCGATGAACGCCGGTATTTCGGTCTCTCGCGTCGGTGGTGCCGCACAAACCAAGGCGATGAAAAAGGTCGCCGGCGGTCTGCGTTTGGACCTCGCCGCTTTCCGTGCCCTCGAAGCCTTCGCACAACTCGGTACCGACCTCGACGCCGCGACCCAGGCGCAGCTCGATCGTGGCTACCGGATGGTGGAACTGCTCAAGCAGCCCCAATACCAACCGATGAGCGGCACCGATCAGGTCTTGAGCCTCTTCGCGGGGACCCGCGGTTTCCTCGATGACGTCCCGGTCAAGCAGGTTCAGCAGTGGGAAAAAGACTTTCTCAAGTTCATGCACAGCAAGTACAACGCCTTGGTCGAGGAATTGACCAAGAAGCAAGAACTGACCGACGACATCACGAACCAGGTGACCGCGGCGATCAAGGACTTCAAGACCGGGTACAAGCCCGAGGTTAAGTGATATGGCCAACGCCCGAGCACTCGATAAACGCCGCAAGTCGATCCGTAACATCCGCAAGATCACGCGGACGATGGAACTGATCGCGACCGCGCGGTACAAAAAAGCGATGGACCGCGCCTCGGCGGTGACGGCTTACACCGATCAGATCACCAAGGTGGTCAAACGGTTGGTCGCGTCCGGGGCGGAGGTCCAGCACCCGCTGTTAGAAGCCCGCGATAACCCCTCGACCGGCCGTGTCCTCTGCCTGTCGAGCAACCGTGGTCTTTGCGGCGGTTATAACGCCGGGATCCTGCGGACCGTGATGCCCCACGTCGAACAGCTGAAGGGGGAGGTCCCCAACGTTGTCGTCGACATCAGCGGCAAGCGGGGGATCAACGGGCTCAAGTATCGCGGCATCGAAGCGGCGAAGAGTTGGACCCAATTCGAAGACCAACCCCCCTACGACGAAGTCGAAAAGATCGCCGCCGAATACCTCAGGCAATACGCCCTGGGCGAAATCGACCGGCTCGATGTCATCTACACCAAATTCGTCAGCACCAGCAAGCAGATCCCCGTCGTCGAGACGCTGCTGCCGCTGGGTGCGATCGATCCGGTTCCCGGCGGGAAAGGGTCGGCCAGCGAAGCCCAATCCGAGTTCGAATTCCTCCCCTCCGCCGAAAGCATCCTCGAAGAGATCATCCCGACCAGCTTCAAGGTGAAGCTGTTCAAGTGCTTCCTCGACGCCGCCGTCAGCGAACAGGTCGCCCGAATGATCGCGACGAAAGGCGCCACCGAAAGCGCGGGGGACATGATCAAACAACTTTCGATGACCTACAACCGCGCCCGCCAGTCGCAAATCACTGGCGAAATCATGGAAATCATCGGTGGCGACGATGCCTTGTCGAAGTGACCCGGGTAATCCCCAGTCACGCCGGCCAAGCCGAACCGCCCCACGATCAGCCTAGCAAATAACAAGCAGAACCAACCAAAAGACTCTCTCTCAACCTTCAAGTCGTCCATGGCAACCGCAACTGAAACTTCCGTCGGTCACGTCACCCAGGTCATCGGCTCGACATTCGACGTCGAGTTCCCATCGGGCCACATGCCGCCGATTTACAACGCAGTCCACATCAAATCGGATCACAAAGGGGTCAAGATCGACCTGGTCGGCGAAGTCCAACAGCACCTCGGCGGCGGCCGCGTGCGGGCGATCGCCTTGGGTAGCACCGAAGGGATGATGCGTGGCATGCGGGTCGTCGATACCGGCAGCCCCGTCTCCGTCCCCGTCGGTAAGGCGACCCTCGGCCGCGTCTTCAACGTCCTCGGTCAGCCGATCGATAAGCGCGGCGAAGTCAAAGCCGATGACCGATGGCCGATCCACAGGCAAGCCCCTCCGGTCAACGAACTTTCGACGAACACCGAAGTTTTCGAAACGGGGATCAAGGTCGTCGACCTCCTCACCCCCTTCGTCCGCGGTGGTAAGGCCGGCCTCTTCGGCGGTGCCGGTCTTGGTAAGACCGTTATCCTCACCGAACTGATCGCGCGTATCGCCAGCGCCCACGGCGGTTACTCGGTCTTCGCCGGCGTCGGCGAACGGACCCGCGAAGGGACCGACCTGTGGCTCGAAATGCAAGAGACCCAAATCGGCGAAACCGGCCGTAAGGTTATCGAGCAGACCTGTATGGTCTTCGGCCAGATGAACGAACCGCCGGGGTCGCGTCTACGCGTCGCCCTCTCGGCACTCACCATGGCCGAGTATTTCCGCGACACCACCGGCGCCGATACGCTGCTGTTCATCGACAACATCTTCCGCTTCTCGCAAGCCGGTAGCGAAGTGTCGGCACTCTTGGGTCGAATGCCCTCCGCGGTCGGTTACCAACCGACGTTGGCGACCGAGATGGGTGCTCTCCAGGAACGGATCACCAGCACCAACAAGGGTGCCATCACGTCGGTCCAAGCCGTTTACGTCCCCGCCGACGACCCGACCGACCCGGCCCCCGCGACCGCGTTCGGCCAGCTCGACGCGTTCATCTACCTCGAACGATCGATCTCGGAAAAAGGGATCTATCCCGCCATCGACCCCCTCGCGTCGAACTCGCGTATCCTCGACCCGCAGTACGTCGGTGACCGGCACTACAAGATCGCTCGCCGCGTCCAGACGATCCTCCAGCGGTACCGTGAACTCCAAGACATCATCGCCATCCTCGGCGTTGACGAGCTCAGCGAAGACGACAAGCGGATCGTGCACCGCGCACGCCGGATCGAACGATTCATGTCCCAACCGTTCCTCGTGGCACAGGTCTTCACGGGCAAGCCGGGCGAAATCACCCCGCTCTCCGAAACGATCCGTAGCTTCGAAGAGATCTGTGACGGCAAATGGGACCACCTCCCAGAACAGGCATTCATGTACGTCGGCGCGGTCGAACAGGCCGAGGCCCAAGCCAAGAAGATGGCCGAAGGTAGGAGGTAACCCCAATGTCGATCCGCTGCATCGTTGTCACCCCGGAACGTACTGAGTTCGACCGCACCGTCGAGGAACTGGTCCTGCCCATGTACGATGGGGAATTGGGGATTCGCAGCGGCCGCGCCGCGATGATCGGTCGCTTGGGGTATGGCCAAATGCGACTCAAGACCGAGACAGGGACCGAAGCGTTCTATGTCGACGGGGGCTTTGCCCAAGTCGAGAAAGACGTCGTCTCGGTCTTAACCGCCCGCGCCGTCCCGGCCCACCTGCTCGATGCCGCCACGGCCGAGAAGGAACTGGAAGAGGCGCTCGCGACCCCTGGCGAAACCCCGCAGCAGCAAACGATCCGCTCGGCCGCCGTGATGCGGGCCCGCGGCATGCTTCGCACCGCGCTGCGCAAGGGTTAATCCTCACTCGTCTTTTCATCCGCCGGATTGATTCATGGAAGATTCGCCCCCCGGGCATCGTCCCCCCCGTATCGTGGTGATCGGAGGTGTCGCCGGGGGCGCCTCTGCGGCGGCTCGTGCTCGCCGCACGCATGCCAACGCGCAAATCGTCATGCTCGAAAAGGGTGACTACGTCTCGTTCGCGAATTGCGGCCTCCCTTACCACCTCGGCGGCGAAATCGCTCAGCGTTCGAAACTGCTCGTCACCACCGCCGAACTCTTTTGGCAACGCTTCCGAATCGAAGTTCGGACCGGACACGAAGCGACACGAATCGAGCGCCAAGCGAAAATCGTCGAAGGGATCGATCATGCCACCGGCCAGACCTTTCGCATCCCCTACGATCGATTGATCCTGTCGCTGGGGTCCGAACCGATCTCGCCGGAGTTCATGAACCCGCCGGCAAAAAATGTCAGGCACCTTTGGACCCTCCCCGATATGGACGCCGTCCTCGCGGAGATCCAGGGCGCGGCCAAGGTCCGCCACGCGGTGGTGATCGGCGCGGGGTTTGTCGGGTTGGAAGTTGTCGAACAACTCGCCGCGATCGGCATCCGCGTCACCCTCATCGAACGAGGGAACCAAGTCCTCAAACCCCTCGATCCCCACTTCGCGAAGATCGTCCAGCGTGAATTGACCAATCGCGGCGTCGCCCTCCACCTGGGTGTCGATGTCGCGGGGCTCGACCGAGATGGCGATGGCGATCGCGTGACCGGCGTCCGCTTGTCCGATGGGACTACGATAGCGACCGAACTTGTCGTCGTTGGGGCAGGGGTGCGTCCCCGAATCCGAATCGCCGCCGATGCCGGTTTGACGATCGGCAGGACGGGCGGCGTGCTTGTCGACGATTTCATGCGGACCAATGACCCGGACATTTATGCCGTGGGTGACATGGTCGAATACCACCACGGCGTGCTCGATCGACGCATGCGGATCGCCCTGGCCGGGCCCGCGAACCGCGCCGGCCGGATCGCCGGGACCCACGCCGCGACCGGCAAGTCACAACCGATGGGTTCGGTTTTGGGGACCGCGATCGTTCGCGTCTTCGGCGTGACCGCGGCTTGCACCGGCCTGAGCGAACATGCGCTTACCGCAGAAGGGATCGACCACCACGCCGTGATCATCGCCGCACCGCATCACGCGAGCTACTTTCCCGGCGCCGAACCGATGCAATTGAAAGTCGTTTATTCCCCAAGCGACGGCAAGATCCTCGGCGCGCAAGGTGTCGGCGGACAAGGGGTCGATAAGCGGATCGATGTGATCGCGACGGCGATGCACTTCGGCGGGACCGTCTATCAACTCGCCCAACTCGACCTCGCCTACGCCCCTCCTTACGGCAGCGCCAAAGACCCGGTCCACATGGCCGCCTTCGCCGCGGTCAACGACCTCGAATCGTCGCCCAAGGTCGTCCCGCCCGATTTCGACTTACGCGGCTACCAGGTGCTCGATGTCCGGACCGGTCGCGAACGGACCGAATTGCCATTGCCGGGCGCTGTCGCGATCCCGATCGATGAACTCGCCGATCGCTGGGAAGAGCTCGATCCGACGATGCCGACGATCACCGTCTGTCATTCGGGCAAACGGGCCCATGTCGCCGCTTGCTGGTTGCGAGGAAAAGCCTTTTCAGATGTCCGCAACCTGACGGGCGGGATGTCAATCCGGTCACTCGATCAGCCTTAGCCGCGGCAGCGCTTCGCGGCAGACCCGCGGCGCCGTTCACGAGTGATCGGGCATGTGACCGACCACACTGCGACAACCGATTCTCATCTATATTGATTCGCGAACCGTCCGACGGACGGCCCACCCCCGCCCCTTGTCGTTGACCGATCATGGCCACCGAATCCCCCAACACGAATGACCGCGCCGCACCCTCGCTAGCGCATGTAGCGTGGTTCGCCGTCGCGCTGCTGTGGCCCGTCGCGCTGCTGAATTACATGGACCGCCAGATGCTCGCGGCGATGAAACAATCGGTGATGGCCGATATCCCCGACATCG
>JBEIRZ010000529.1:0-2658 GCA_040375695.1 Planctomycetaceae bacterium | reverse complement strand
GGGACGTGTGACGACGCGCCGCCGCTTCAAATCTGGCGAGGGGGTTACCTCAAGGACCCGCTCCGCACGTTCCCGATCCGTTTGCCCAATCCCTGACCATCCATGGCAACTCTGTACATCGCCAACGGCCGCGATCAGGGGAAGCGATTCACCCTGACGCCCAGGCCGCTGCGTGTCGGACGCGATTCGACCTGTCAAATCCGGTTGGCCGATTCCGAAGCTTCGCGGACGCACGCGGAAATCACGCCATCGGAGCGGGAAGGTTTCGAGCTGGTCGATCTGGGCAGCAGCAACGGGACGGTCGTTAACGGCACGAAGGTCGTTCGCCACAAGTTGGTCGGCGGCGATCGGATTTTGATCGGCAGCACGCTGCTGCTGTTCGAAGCGACGGCCGGGGACGGCGTGCCAAGTCCAGGTCACGACGTCGACATCGTGGGACCGGCGCAGGGCCAAACCGTAACCAATCGCGGCGACGCCTCGCGGATCGTATCGTCGCTTTCCAGCGCCATCGGCGAAACTCGCAGGATCCGTGAACCGTTGGTCGATGCGGAGTCTTCGGTGTTCGGTTCACGGCGCCAACAGGCCGACCGCAACCTTGAGCTGATGTATGCCACGGCGCTAGCGGTGGGGAGGACCGACAGCATCCCCGAGTTGCTCGATCGGATCTTAAAACTGGTTTTCGACTGGGTGGCGGCCGACCGTGGGTGCGTGATGCTCCGCGAAGGGGACTCCGAAAGGTTGACCCCCGCCGCCCGTATCGATCGTGACATCGACGGGGCGCCGCCGAAACAGAAAGGGCGGATGGCGATCAGCCGCACGATCCTTGATTACGTCATCCAACACCGTGAAGGGGTCCGCACCAGCGACGCGCTCGACGACGAACGGTTCGACGCCGCCCACTCGATCGTCACCGGTGGTGTCCGCGAGGCGCTCTGCGTCCCGCTGCAAGGGCGATACGCCGTCGTCGGCGCGATTTATGTCGATACCTACACCTCGCCCGGCGCGATCATCCGATCGGGTTATCACGCACGCTTTAACGACGAACATTTGAGGCTGATGACGGCGATCGGGTACCAGGCGGCGTTGGCGATCGAAGATGCCTATTACTACTCCGCGATGTTGCAGAGCGAACGGTTGGCGGCGATGGGCCAAACGATCGCGACGCTGTCGCACCACATCAAGAACATCCTGCAAGGGATGCGTGGCGGCAGTTACCTGATCGACGCGGGGTTGCGTCGCAACGACACCGACGCCGTTCGCCGCGGCTGGGGGATCGTCGAGCGGAACCAAGAACGGATTTCAAGCCTCGTCATGGACATGCTGACCTTCAGCAAAGAGCGCGAACCGGAAAAGGTCACGGCCGATCTGAACGACACGGTGCAAGACGTTGTCGAGTTGATGCGAAGCCGCGCGGCGGAATTGGGGGTCGAGCTGATTTATCACCCGCAAACCGAAATGCCGCAGGCCCTCTTCGACCCCGATGCGATGCACCGGGCGATCCTCAACATCGTCACCAACGCCATCGACGCCGCGGCCGAGAAAGCATCGTCGCAACCCGACGACGAGGAAGAGGAAGAGGAAGAGGAAGAAGACGCAACGCGAGACGACGACGAGGCGATCGATGGGGACGCCGAAGTCCGTCCGACCGAGGTCCGCACCCCGCGGGTCTCGACCGAGACGCCCATTGCGCGGGTCTCGACCGAGGCACCGCCGCGGGTGCTGGTCGCGACCGAATTCGACGCGATCAACGGTTGGACGATCGCGGTGAAGGACAACGGCACCGGGATCCGGCCCGAGGATCGGGAGAAGATTTTTTCGCTTTTCGAATCACGCAAAGGGGCCCGAGGGACCGGGTTGGGGTTGCCCGTCAGCGAAAAAATCCTTCGCGAGCATGGCGGCCGCATCGAGTTGGCCCAAGACGATGCGGGGAAGGCCGATGGGTGGACGGGGGCCTGTTTCCTGTTGCGGTTGCCACCGCCGGAGAAAGGCTCGGCACCGTCGCCTTGATCGGCACTGGATCGGCAAGCGTCCGGTTTTGGTCGCGAGAGTCTTCGCGGGGCTCATTCGGGGGGGGCTCATTCGGGGGGCCAGAGAACTTACCGTCGTTCCGTTCTGGCGGTCTGGCGGTAAAATGGTCCTCTTTCCGATCGCAACCACGCCTTTGACGGACTCGCTTTGATGAGCACCACGACGCTCCCCGCACGCCACGAGGTACCGGAGGGGGATACCTGGGACCTGACGAGCCTGTATGCCGATACGGCGGGTTGGGAGGCCGATTTTCAAAAGCTCGATGGGCTGATCCCGCGGTTCGAAACGTTTCGCGGGAGGCTCGGCGAATCGGCGGAAGTGCTGGCCGAAGCGCTCGATTTCGACAGCGATTTCGACCGGGTGGCCGAGCGGCTTGGGACCTACGCCTTTTTGAAAACGACCGAAGACCAGGGGAACAGCGATTTTCAAGGGATGAAGTCGCGGTTCCAAAACCTCTCGATGCGGGCCGGTCAGGCGGCCAGCTTCATGCGTCCCGAATTGCTGGCGATCGAACCGGCGAAGATGGAATCGCTGCTTGGCGACCCGAAGTTGGGACTCTACAAGTTACAGCTCCAGCGTGTGCTCCGATTCCGACCGCACACCTTAAGCGATCGTGAGGAGCGGTTGCTC
>JBEIRZ010000602.1:0-2024 GCA_040375695.1 Planctomycetaceae bacterium | reverse complement strand
GGACTCCCCGCCGAGACCGCACTAAAGAAGATCCCGAACTTCGCCCAGAATCCCGCCGTCAACGGGATCCCGATCAGGCTCAGCAAACAGATCGTCATCGCGATCGCCAGCCCGCGATTCCCCTGTGCTAGCGATGTCACCTGATCAAGCCGTAGCTCCTCATTGCTGCGTCCCTGGATCGCGGCCAGTCCCGCGAAAACGCCCATCGTCATCACGACATAGGCGGCCAGATAAACGAGGATCGATTGGGGCGTCGATCCCAGATGCAAAGCCGCCACTACCCCCAACAGCAAATAACCCGAATGCGCTACGCTCGAATACGCGAGCAACCTCCGCCAAACGTTCTGCGCCAGCGCCAAACAGTTCCCCAGCGTCATCGTGACCAGCGCCAGTGCGAACAACAACAGCTCCGCCTCGTCGCTGAGCTTCGATTCCAAGGTCGACCCGCCGAGCAACCGGATGATCGCCAAGAACCCAGCAACCTTCGGGACCGTGGCCAGCATCGCCGCTACCGGCAATGAGCTCCCCGCAAACACGTCCGGGGCATAAAAGTGAAACGGCACCGCGGTGATCCGGAAGGCCAACCCGCCAAAGACGAGCGCCATCGCGATCCGCCCCAAAGCCTGATCTTCTTTCGCCATCGCCTCCGCGATCCCCGACAACGAAGTCGTCCCCGCTACCCCGTAAAGGTACGATGCCCCCAACAGAAAAATCGCCGACGAGAATGCGCTGAGCGTGAAGTATTTGAGCGTCGCTTCGCGTCCCGCATCGTCCCGCCGACCGATCGAAAGGAGCATCACCGTGGGGATGCTGACCATTTCCAGCCCCAGATAAAGCGTCGTCAGGTCGGCAGCCGAAGCCACAAAGGCCGATCCCGCAAGCAGGAACAACAACCCCGCATGGAATTCGTACCCGAATCGCTTCGGGGTCAACCCGATCGATAGTGCCGCGATCAGAGCCCCCGCTAACAACGTCACCGCCGTCCCCGATCGGCTGACCGCGTCCGACCGAAAGAGCGTCGTTTCTGTATCACCGCTCCCTTTGAAAACGAACGTCCAGCCCAACCAGATCAGGCCGATCATCAGCAGGCTTGCCCAGGCCCAGCCCGCCCCGCGACGCGGCCCCGAATCGTCGCCGGGTGCCGTCATCCCCGCGATCCCCGCGGCAAGCAAACAACAACCCGCCCCCGCCAAAGCGACGGCCGGGAGGATCGGTACCATCTGTTGCATCAGACCCTGCGCAAGCATCACCGCGATCTCCGATCCACCAACGTATTCGGTTCCAAAACATCCGCCGGCACTTGATTCGCCACCGGTGCCAACACTTGCCGATCGAGGTCGGCATAAATCTTCGCCAATTCGCGAGCGTCCAAATCGACGAGCGACATCGCCGGTTGCGGGTAACAACCGATCCACAGACACATCCCCGCCACCAATCCCAGCGGCACCCACTCTTTGGCCGTCAAGTCACCGCCATGGCCTCCCTTGGCCGACGACTTTTCGACCGGGCCGAAAAGCAATTCCCGGGCAAGCTTGAGCGAATACCACGCCCCCAACAACACCCCCGAACTGCCGATCACCGCCAACAACGGGTTTTTGACCATCATCGCCGCAAGCGCCAACAACTCGCCAATGAAGTTGTTGAGCCCGGGCATCCCCGCCCCAGCAAATAGGAAAAAGAGCATCAATACCCCAAGCTTCGGGTAAACGCTCGATAGCCCATGACCCATCTCCGGGATCGATGCCGTCCCCCGACGATCGATGATGATCCCCGCCAACAGGAACATCGCCGCCGTCGTGATCCCGTGGTTGAACATCTGCAGCGCCGCACCTGCCAACCCCTCTTCACTCAGCGAAAAAATCCCCAGCGTGATGAAGCCGACATGGCTCAAACTGCTGTACGCCAACAACAGCCGCAAATCGGTCTGGGCCAAGGCCGCCAACGCCCCATAAACGATCGCGATCGCTCCCAGCGTCCCCAAGACCGCCGGGCCGTATTCGCGACATGCCAACGGCAACATCGGT
>JBEIRZ010000081.1:0-16061 GCA_040375695.1 Planctomycetaceae bacterium | reverse complement strand
GAGCAACCGCTGGGCGAGATTCACCTGAAAGGAATCGCCGCTTCGAATCCGCTCGATCACCTCATCGATCGCCTGACGCAGCCTGGCCGAGCCGAGGTTGCTGAAAATCCCCTCACGCGAGGTCGGGTGCAGCGACATGGGGTCAAGCGAGATGGCGTCCGGTGATTGGGGCAACCGCCGGTCGGGCGCAGGACGACCCGTGCCCCCGATCGTGTCGCTCGTTCGAGGGCCCGCGATGGTACCGTTCGTTCGAGGGCCCGCGATCGTGTCGCTCGTTCGAGGGCCCGCGGGGTGGTCGGCGAGATCGGCATCGGGTGGCTGGGGGCTGCCGTGTAGCCTTCGCAGGACAGCATCGCGTCTTGATGCGGCGAAATCCGCGTCGGCTTTCCAATCGGTGGTGCGAAACCCTTGGCTGATCAACCACGCCTGTCCCGTGACATGGTCTTTGGCGATGACCCAGTCATACGCCCCGACGCTCAGCGCGGGGGTCGGCAAATCGTCTTCTGCCAACGGCCCGGTCGCTTCGAGCCATTGGGCCGATTCGTACCCCCACAAACCCGCGATCCCACCTTGAAACGGGGGTAAGCCGGCGATGGCGTTTCGCGGCAACGCCGACTCCCACGCGACGAGCTTGGGCCAGGGGTCAGGGTCGCCGATCCGCGCGACGATCCGGTCGATGGGGTCGGCCGTCAAAAAGCTGTAACGCCCGATCGGTTCGCGCGGCGTCGATCGCGAATCGCGTCCGCTGATGGCGACACCCTCGCGGATCGACGTCGGCACCATCGGCCCGGCCGAAGCGGAATCGAACCAGAGGCGTCCGGGCAACCCGGCCAGCTTCAGGAAGGCCTCCTCCATCGAGAAGGGATCGGGAAGCGGGTGAACGATCGGCATCAAAACCCGGGGGGGTGCGAATGGTCAAATGGTTGCGACTCGGCTCAGTCGCGGGGATGGGGCTTCAACCTAACGAAAGGGGCGAATCCTGGAACCCCCGGCGACATTTTAGCCCCGAGTCGATCCCCGGCTCGGAGTCCCTTGCGCTTCACGCCCCGCCCACGCGGATACCCTACCGCGAAAAAACATGAATCGCGGCAGTTGGTCGTGACAGGACGAATCATCAAGCGTCGACTGTCTGGTTGCCCCTTACTAAGTCCGGGGAGCATCGCCGAGGGAGTCAGGTGGTATCACTATTCGGCTTGGGTGCGGTCCGCTTCGGCAGCGGCGAGAGGTCACGGCCGTGCCGAGTTTGGTGGCGTTTTGTCGGTGGCCTTTTTCCGTTTCATCGGTTCACACTTTTCTGACGTCAAGATATAGGTCCCGCCGGTTTTATTAGGCACTAGGAAGACCGTGTAAAAACAGGTCCCGAAGCCATCGCGTTCCACGGCCCAGCGTTCGACACCCTTGCGGGGCCCGCCGTAGGGAATCACCACCTCGATGTTGACAAGTTTTCGCCGCGTCGCGTTCGGGAAATGCATTTCATCAAGTTGCCGGATTCCACCTGCCCCATCGAGGACGCTTGAGAAGAGTTCCTCTGAGCACAGAGATTTGACACGCACTTCCGCCGGGACTTCGATCGGGATCCCTTCCATGGCCGCTTGTTCATCTGCGTTTAGGGCGCCGTCATTGTTCCGATCGAAGAGCTTCGCCCGCGCGACCAGTGCGTTGATCCCTTTCATCGATTGGATTCGCGTTTGGGCGTCGATCTGGGGCCATTGCGATTCGGGTTCGAACGAGAGCTTGTCTTTCTCGAACGCTTCTAACCCGTGCAGGGCGATCCATCGCTGGTCATATTTTTTGGGGTGGGATGCGTCCCAAGCGATCGCCATTTCTGTCGCTTTTTGCAATCGTTGGTACTGGCCGGATTGCTTGAGCATGTAATCCATTGCGAATTGGTGGTTCAGCAAAGCGACTGCCTGGTGCGCGGTGGGGTCAAGGCATTTAGCCGCATCCGCCAATGCACGGATCCTTCCCACGTGCAACCAGAGTTCGCCACGGGGCGTATCGCCGCTCTTGATCAGCTGGCTCGCGACGACAAAAAATGCTGGTGGCGCGAATCGCGATGGGTCCGCTTCGAATCGTTCGATGGCCTTTCTTCGTGCGTCTTCATCATCCGCGAGAAGTTCGCCAAGCAATTCATTGGTCGCTGACACGTCGATCATCGCGAATTCACCCATCGGGTCGGTGATGTCGCTCGGGCCGTCATAATTCCGTAGATAGATCACCTGCACAAAATCCCCACGCATGAATTGCGCATGCTTGTAGAACTGATCGCCTGGATCTTCTTGGCCGAAGCAATGGATGTTCAGTGCAAGACAAGCCGCGAACAAAAAAAGTGATCGCATTTTCAACACCCGGGTTCGAAGGAGTGAAGTTGGAGGCACGACGGCTTCGAAGCAAAATCTCGGTGGGCGCCTTGGGGCTGTTACTGGATGAAAGGGTTGAAGGCAGCAGGGCTGCGTGAAGGATCCGTCGTGACGAAATCCGTACATTGCTGTCTATTATCGCCTCGAGGCCCTTTGGGGCAAACCGTGCCGTCAGATCGCGGCCGTCGCGCAAGCATTAAGTTTTGTGGCGAACGTCCGTGATGACGGCGTTTCGCCGCCGCAGCGTTTAGTGCAAGTGATTCGTCGGTACCGCCCGATTGCCGTTGGGTCGGAAGGTCGCGGCGTCCGGCCGCCTCGATTTGTCACCAGTTTCATCACAAGAATTCGGCGGTTGTCAGGAGGTTAGTCGATGCGCGGTGTGGCGCTCGTTTTGCTTTTCAACCTGTTCCTTGCGATCGTCCTGTCGATGCTGGCGATCAAGGGTGGGCCCCCGCATCCGGTCGACATTGCGGCGATCGCGTTGCTCGATCTCGCCATCTCGGTGATACTCATGCGGACCTTCAAGCATCGAAGAGAATCGTGAGTCATGGGCCGTGAGCGTCGCCTTGTGTTGAGTTGATCGAAGGGAGCGAGGATGAATGAGGAAGAAGAACCGCCGGAAATCGAGCCGCTGATCGGGCCGGGGTTCGTCCAGTGGGGCGAAGGGATTTGGTTCGGGCTATCGATCGGCGGCGTCTGTTGGATGCTGGGTACCGGCCTGTTCTTGATGTCGCGCAAGCAGTTCCTGCTAGGGGTCGTCCCGCTGATCCCCTACGCGGTGGTGATGGTCATGGCCTTTCGCCTTTGGTGGCGGCGTGATCGCGTTCTCCCCTTCCCCGCGTTGATGGGGTTGCTCGGGACGCTCGGTGTATCGCTCCCGATCGTCTGGTATTCGATCCTCTGGTTCGCGTCACCGAGAGCGAGATTCGAGTTGGGGTTTCCGAGGGCACCATGGCAGGGGATTTTGATCAGTCTCATCGCACCCGTGTTGATCCTTTTTTTCGCCAGCTTGGAATGGGTTTATCGGAAACGGGGGGAGACGGCAGCGCGATCGGTCACCGATGACGAGCCTTGATCGAGCCTCGCGAGTGGGGCCGCGATTTTCTGATCGCTTTTTGCGACGACGCCTCGCCCGATCCGCCGTGGTCAGACTACACTAAGGGGGTCTTTTCCACCCTCCAACAGCGACACCCTGCGATGATAACGTTTTATTTGTGGGTCTTGTTCCTGCTCGGCGTGATCCTTTCGGTGCCGATCGTCCATTTCGTCGGAGCGGCGAGGGCGAAAAAGGCCAAGGCGGCGAGTCTCGATAAGGCGAAGTCGGAGGCGGCCCAGGCCGATGCGTCGATGGATGACGAGGTCGAAGAGGCGGTTGAGGAAGCGGTCGAAGACGAATTCGCGGAGTTCGGAAGCAATAAGAAGGCCGGCGAAGATGATTTCTCCGCTTTCGACCAGGAGTTCAAGTAACGGGCCGCTACGAAGCCGCGTCGCTCCACGGCATGCGGTCTGCAGGCATGATCGAGGTTGTGTGTCGTTGCTAGCGACAGACCAAGCCAAGGTTGCGTGGGCTCATCTAACAACTCATCTGATAAGTCATCTAACATTCGCGCGGCTGGACCGATGCGTGAGTGGGGCGAATTTGGTTTAATAAGGCGGTTGGTTTGGCCGCCCCTTCTGGCCAACAATGCTGGCCGCTCCGTTCGTCCTTTCGCGTTTTCGCATCGAGACCTTTGTCCACCCAACCACCTCCCCCGACGTCGCTGATCGACCCGACTTATCTCTTTCGGTTCGAAGTCGATTTGGAGCAGCAGCCGTGCCAGTGGGGGGCTCAGGGTATGACGCTCCCGCCGAGCTGTAGCGTCCCGGCTTTTTCGGTGTTGGGCGGTGGGCGGCGGTACGCCGATGTGCGGCTCGGATGGAGCGGCGATGCGATCGGCTTCAGCGTCGAGGTGCGAGGGAAGCGGTCGCAACTCTGGTGCCGCGATACGCGACTGGAAGACAGCGACGGCTTTCATTTTTGGATCGACACCCGCTGCAGCCCGGGGATCCACCGCGCGACGCAGTATTGCCATCATTTCCTGTTTATGCCGGCTGGCGGCGGGGTCGAGCTGAAATCGCCGGTCGGGCATTTGATGCCAATCAATCGGGCTAGGCAAAACCCCAACACCCCGGCAAAGGGGTCGATCCAGGTGCATTCCTCGATCCAAGGGGACGGTTATCGGCTCAGCGGCCGCATCGGCTCCGGGGCGATGACCGGCTTTGACCCCGCCCAGTTCGGCCGGATCGGCTTTTTCTACGCCGTTGTCGACCGGGAGCTCGGTTGGCAAACGCTGGCCCTCAGCCGCGATTACCCCTTCATCGAAGACCCCAGCCTGTGGGTCGATGGGGTTTTGCTGGCGAAAAACGGGTAAAAATAGGGGGCATTTGCCGACTGGCCGACCTAGCCGGACTTCCGCAAAAACTTAAACTGATTGTTTAAATCAGCGCAGTCCATTCGATCGATAAAGACGGTGCGATTTAACCTCCCGCGACGGTTAATGCATTGAGCATTGTGCCGTACCTCCTATTTCACCAATCCCTTTAGACGATCACGTGGCGAACATTCTTTCGGAATCGGGTAGTGGCAAGACCGTCCACAAGGTGACAGGCATCACTGTCCGCATGTGTGGCGATTCGGGCGACGGGATGCAGTTGCTCGGAACGCAGTTGACCAACACGAGCGCCTTGGCGGGGAATGACGTGGCGACTTTCCCCGATTTCCCGGCGGAAATTCGCGCCCCACGGGGGACGCGGGCCGGGGTCAGCGGCTTTCAACTGCAATTTGCCAGCGAAGAGATTTTCACCCCCGGCGATCATCTCGATGCCCTCGTCGTGATGAACCCGGCGGCGTTGGTGACGAACATCGGCGACCTCCGCAAAGGGGGGATGCTGATCGCCAACGAAGATGGCTTTGACGAGAAAGAGTTCAAGCTGGCGAAGGTCGATGCGAACCCGCTCGATTCGCCGTCGCTGAACGAGAAGTATCGCGTCTTCAAGGTCCCGATGACCCGATTGACACGCGATGCCGTGACGCCGTTCGGGTTGGGGAATAAAGAGGCCGAGCGGTGCAAGAACTTCTTCGCGATGGGTCTGGTCTATTGGCTATTCGGCCGGTCGCTCGAACCGACCTCCCGGTTCATCCGTGATAAATTCGCGAAGAAGTCTCCCGATTTGGCCAAGGCGAACGAGGCCGCTTTGCAGGCGGGTTGGTCGTATGGCGAGACGACCGAAGCGTTCGGGTTGAGCTACCAGGTCGAGGCCGCGACGCTCGAACCGGGGACTTATCGCAACATCATGGGTAACCCGGCGTTGGCGATGGGGTTGCTCGCGGCATCGCAATTGTCAGGCAAGGATCTGTTTTACAGCACCTACCCGATCACCCCTGCCAGCGACATCCTGCATGAGTTGACGCAGTACAAAAATTTTGGCGTTCGCACCTTCCAGGCCGAAGACGAGATCGCCGCCTGCGGCGCCGCGATCGGTGCCGCGTTCGGTGGCGGCATGGGGGTCACGGCGAGCAGCGGGCCGGGGATCGCGCTCAAAGCCGAAGCGATGGGCTTGGGCGTGATGCTGGAACTGCCGATGATCGTGATCAACGTGCAGCGTGGCGGCCCGAGCACCGGGTTGCCGACCAAGACGGAGCAGAGCGACCTTTTGCAAGCGATGTTTTGTCGCAACGGCGAAGCGCCCCTTCCGATCGTCGCCCCGCAAAGCCCCGGCGATTGCTTCTACATGGCGATCGAGGCCTGGCGGATCGCGGTCGAATGCATGGTCCCGGTGATCCTCCTGTCGGACGGTTACATCGCCAACGGCAGCGAGCCGTGGAAGATCCCGGACTTGAACGATTTGCAGCGGATCCACATCTCGCACCCCGAGGCGTCCGAAGCTGGCGAGCCGTTCCTCCCTTACGCCCGCGACGAATACCTCGCGCGCCCTTGGGCGATCCCTGGCACCCCGGGGCTGATGCACCGCGTCGGTGGCCTCGAGAAGGAAGACCGGACCGGCAACATCAGTTACGACCCGGCCAACCACCAGCACATGGTCAACACGCGGGCCCGCAAGGTCAGCGAATTGGCCAACCGCATCCCGCCACAAGAGGTTTGGGGTGACGCTTCAGGGGACGTGCTCTTGGTCAGTTGGGGTGGGACGTTCGGCGCTTGCCATTCGGCCGTCCGGGCCTGTCGCAAAGAAGGCCTGTCGGTCGGTCACGCCCACCTGCGGTACCTCAACCCCTTCCCCGCGAACCTCGGCGAGATCCTTCATCGGTTCAAGACCGTCATCGTCGCGGAACTCAATTCGGGCCAGCTCCGCATGTTGCTGCGTGCCAAGTACCTCGTCGATTGCGTCGGCTTCAACAAGGTCCAAGGGAAACCGTTCGCGGTCCAGGAACTCGTCGACGCGATCAATACCCGGGCACCCAAGGGTTGATCCCGACTGCCAAGAAAAGTGATGCCTTTCGGTTCGGGCCAGCGACACACGGCCCGCACCCCCAACAAAATAACTCGGACCTCGGTCCGCTAACCCTTTCGGTCAGGTGATCCCGTTATGAATTTGCCAGTCCTTAAGCCCGCCGATTTCGCCAGTACCCAAGAAGTACGCTGGTGCCCCGGGTGTGGCGACTATTCGATCCTCGCCCAGATGAAGAAGGTCTTGCCGGAATTCGGCGTCCCTCGCGAGAAGATCGTCTTTATCAGCGGCATCGGCTGCAGCAGCCGGTTCCCGTATTACGTCAATACCTACGGCATGCACAGCATCCATGGCCGTGCGCCGACCTTCGCGACCGGGCTTAAGTCGACCCGCCCCGACCTGATGGTCTGGGTGATCACCGGCGACGGCGACGCGCTGTCGATCGGCGGCAACCATTTCATGCATGTCCTCCGCCGTAACCTCGACATCAACATCGTCCTGTTCAACAACCGCATCTACGGTTTGACCAAAGGGCAGTACAGCCCGACGAGCGTCGAGGGTCAGATCACCAAGAGCACCCCGATGGGGGCGATCGACCATCCGGTGAACCCGTTGAGCGTAGCGCTGGGGGCCGAAGCGACCTTCGTCGCCCGCAGTATCGATGCCTACGTGACCCACCTCGGCGAAATGCTCCGACGCGCCGCCGATCACAAGGGGACGTCGCTCGTCGAGGTCTACCAAAACTGCAACGTCTTCAACGACGGCGCGATGGCCTACGCCCAAGAAAAGACCCAGCGTCCCGACAACGTCATCGAGCTGGAACATGGCAAGCCGTTGATCTTCGGCAAGGACCGCGACAAAGGGATCCGATTGGTCGGCACCAAACTCGAGGCCTGCTCGCTCAAGGACACCCCGATCGACGACTTGTTGATCCACGACGAAAAGGACCCCAACCCGTCGATGCAGATGATGCTCGCGCGGATGCGGCACCCCGAGATGCCCGAACCGATCGGGGTGCTGCGGGCCGTTTCGGGTGTCTCGACGTATGACGCCCAGATCAATCAGCAGGTCGAACTGGCGAAATCGAAATGGGGCGTCGGCGACCTCCAGGAGCTGATCAACAGCGGCGATACTTGGGTCGTCAGTTGACCCAAGCCCCACCACGCGATTCGACTATCCACTTCACTGGCCTTTCGCCCAATGCTTTGTCAGAGGGCGTTGCCAGAGCCAGAGGGCGAGTGGGCGAACGTTTCCTGGCGGTCGGCCGGGTCGCTAACGGATAGACTAATGACACACACCGGTGACGGCCCGCGACGCGAGCTTAAGCCGGTCCTCGTTTTTCAACAGCATCAAGCAGGAGCGATCGAACATGCCACGCGGCAAGACCTACGATAATGCGGCCGTCTGCATCGGCGAGACCCCGATGATCCGGATCAATCGCTTGGTCCCCCAAAGTGGGGCGACCGTCTTTGCCAAGTGCGAATTCTTCCAGCCGCTCAACAGCGTCAAGGACAGGATCGGCGCCGCGATGATCGCCGCCGGCGAACGGGACGGCAAGATCAACCAAGAGACGCACATCGTCGAGCCGACCAGCGGTAACACGGGGATCGCGCTGGCGTTTGTCTGCGCCGCCAAAGGTTACAAGCTGACGTTGACCATGCCCGAATCGATGTCGGTCGAGCGCCGGGCGCTATTGCGGGCCATGGGGGCAAACCTCGTGCTGACCCCCGCCGGAGAAGGGATGAAGGGGGCCATCGCGAGGGCCAACCAGCTCGTCACCGAAACGCCCAACGCGTACATGCCCCAGCAATTCGAAAACCCCGCCAACCCCGCGATCCACGAGGCGACGACGGGTCCCGAGATTTGGGTCGATTCCGGCCAACAGATCGATGCGATCGTCGCCGGCGTCGGCACCGGCGGGACGATCACCGGTGCGACCCGGTTCCTCAAAAAGATGAACCCGAATTTCAAGGCGATCGCCGTCGAACCGAAACATTCCCCCGTCATCAGCGGCGGCTCACCCGGAAAACACCGCATCCAAGGGATCGGTGCCGGCTTCATCCCCAAAAACCTCGATACCTCGCTGGTCGACGAAGTGATCCAAGTTGACGATGAGGATGCCTTCGCTTGGGGCCGGATGCTCGCAAAACAAGAAGGGATCGTCGCCGGGATCAGCAGCGGTGCTAACATGTGGGCCGCTGCCCAAGTGGCCGCTAGGCCCGAGTTTAAGGGGAAACGGATCGTTACGATCATGTGCAGCCTCGGGGAGCGGTATTTGAGCACACCACTCTTCGGCGACCTGGGTATGTGATTTTGCCGATCGCCCGCGGTGACTATACTGTCGATACCGAGCGGCGGTCCGGTAGTGGACCCGAGGTCGCCGCGTTCCGAATCCTTTCGACTCCTGCGGTATACGGATAGATGAAGCGAGCCCAGCACCTGGACCGACTGTTGTCCCAATGGGCGTTCGACCCCAATACCCTCAACACCCGCATGGTCAAAGGTGGTGACGGTCGCGAGGTGATCCAGATGCGGGTCGATATGGGGATCCTGCAAATGGAGACCACCGGACGTCCCGATGGCGGTCAACCCCACGGTTGCGAAACGTACCTCGATTACATCCAGGGGCTGCTCCTGGAAAACACCAAGCGGAAGCTCGATGAGTCCGAGTGTGGTGAGGTCGATCGCGAATTCATGCAGTTCTACCACCGCCGCATCTGCTGGCTCAAATTGCAATATTACCAGCGCGCGGTCATGGATGCCGACCATACCCTGCGGCTGATGGACGTTAGCGAAAAGGTCAGCCCCGACGAAGATTGGACCAACAGTCACGAACAGTATCGCCCCTTCGTGCTGTTCCATCGCACCCAAGCCGAAGCGCTCGCCGAGCTGGAAGATAACGGCGCCGAAGAGGCCGTCCAGGCGATCAACCGAGGCCTGAGCGAAGTCCGTAAATTCTTCGTCAAGCACGGCGCCGAAGAACATTTCGACGAAGACGAACTCGTCACCCGACTCGTCGAGCTTCGCGAATCGCTCCGCACCGAATACTCGGTCGGCAGGACGCTCCAAGAACGGCTCGCCGAAGCGGTCGAAAAGGAACATTACGAACTCGCCGCAAAACTGCGAGACGAGTTGTCTCGCCGCGAAACGCACTGATCATCGATCGGTTGATCGGGACAAAACTTTCTCGCGCCGGTCAGCCATGCGGCGCTCGCAGATGCCCATCCCATCCCCGCCCGGCCGCGGTCACCCGGTTTTATCGCCATGGCCGGCCGCCAGCGGTATCGCCTCGGGTTTGACGTCGGCGTTGGCGATCCGCGGCCGTTTCTTATCGCGATCTCTCGATTCGCCGGCCCGCTTGCGTGACGAACGATCTTTCGTGGTCTATCATCTACCCTGGATGCGTTCATTCGGACCCTGCGGTCGCGACCCACCCTTCCCCTCCCGACTTTTCCACCCGCCTCACGATGAACTTTTTATCGCACGCCGTTAGGCCGATTTTCTTGGCGTCGTTGGTGACCTTCGTCGCACCCTATGCCGCCGGTGAAGAGCCGATCCGGTTCAATCGCGATATCCGCCCGATCCTTTCGGACAACTGTTTTTATTGCCACGGCCCGGACAAGAACAAACGCGAGGCCGACCTTCGTCTCGATAGCCACGAAGGGTTGCACGGGACCGGCGGCGAACCGGGGGCGCTCATTCCCGGCAAACCGGATGACAGCCCGATGTTGCATCGGATCCTGTCGACGGACCCGGACGAGCAGATGCCACCCCCCGAGACCGGTAAGTCATTGACCCCCGAGCAGGTCGCGCTGATCCGACGATGGATCGCCGAAGGGGCCGACTTCCAAGGGCACTGGGCTTTCTTGCCGCGTGATCTCAGTGCGACCGTTCCCGCTGATGCCACGCCTCCCAGCGATGCTGAACGCAACGAGCAACAAGCCGTCGATCGCCAGATGACGGCCAGGATCGATGCCCTCGTCGCACAAGGACTCCAATCGCAAAAACTTTCTCCCGCCCCCGAGGCCGATCGCGTGACGCTGCTTCGGCGTTTGCATTTCGACCTGACCGGGCTTCCACCCAGCGAAGCGGAAGTCGAAGCGTTCGTGAACGACGCCTCTCCCGATGCCTACGCCTCGCTGGTCGATCGGCTGCTCGCCTCGTCCCATTACGGCGAACGGATGGCGATGTGGTGGCTCGATCTGGTCCGTTACGCCGACACCGTCGGTTATCACGGCGACCAGGAAATGAGCGTTTCGCCATTCCGCGATTACGTCATCGCTTCGTTCAACGCCAACAAGCCGTTTGACCAATTCACGATCGAACAATTGGCCGGAGACCTCCTTCCCGACGCGACCCGAGAACAACGGATCGCCTCGGGTTACAACCGCTTGGGGATGATGAGCGCCGAGGGTGGGGTTCAGGACAAGGAGTACCTCAACAAGTACATGTCCGAACGGGTCCGCAACGCTACAGGGACATGGTTGGGGATCACCTTGGGTTGTGCCGAATGCCATGACCACAAATTCGACCCCTTCTCGGCGAAGGACTTTTATCGCTTCGGCGCGTTCTTCGCCGACATCAAAGAGCGTGGTCTCTATTCCGGGGCCCACGCCGACGGGAATTGGGGCCCGTTCATCAAGGTGCCGACCCCCGACCAAGAGGCTCGCCGCGACCAGCTCGATGCCGAGCTCAAGCTTGCCCGGGACGAGTTGCAAAAGACGACCCCCGAATTGGTTGCCGAATTCGCCGCTTGGGAAGCGGGCCAAGTCATGTGGGAAACGCTCCGCCCCGAATCAATCGTCTCGCTAGAAGGGGTGACGCTCAAGCCACAGCCCGATGGCTCGATCCTCGCCAGCGGCAAGAACCCCGCGACCGACAGTTACCTGTTGACGATCGGCAAATTGCCACCCAAGGTCACCGCCTTTCGATTAGAAGTCTTGCCTGACGATTCCTTCCCCCGCCGCGGCCCGGGACGCGCCGGCAATGGCAATTTTGTCCTCTCCGAATTCGTCGTTCATCATCGCCCCGCCGCTGGTGAGACAGTCCCCGTCGCGCTCCAAAACCCTTCGGCGACTTATGAACAGATCGGGGCGATTACCGACAACCCGTACGGCAAGTGGCCGATCGCCGCCGCACTCGATGGCGACGCCAAAGGACGCAAGTGGGGCTGGGCGGTGATGGAACAGGTCGGCCAGTCGCACGCCGCGGTCTTCGAGACCGCTTCTGACCTGACGCTCGCCGAAGGGGATTCGGTTTCGATCGGGCTTTGGCAAAACCTCGATAACCCCCAGCACACGATCGGGCGTTTTCGACTTTCGGTCACCACCGCCCCACGCCCGGTGAAGGTTTCGGATTCGGTCCCCCCCGCGATCCGAGCGATCCTCGAAATCGCAAATGAGCAACGGACCGAGGCCCAGACCAGCGAGCTGCTCGCACATTATCGCACGATCGCGCCAAGCCTCGAGCCACAGCGCAAAAAAGTGGCCGAGTTGGAAAAGGCCCGCGGCGAACTCGAAGCGGCGATGGTTTCGACGCTCGTCACCGAACAGGTCGAGCCGCGAATGGTTCGAGTTCTGGCCCGTGGCAATTGGATGGATGAAAGTGGCGAAGTGGTCCAGCCCGCCTTCCCCGAAGTGCTCGCCCTTGCACCAACCCCTGCCGATCGAAGGCTGACTCGTCTCGATTTGGCCCGCTGGATCACCGACCCTGCCCACCCGCTGACCTCACGCGTCCTCGCCAATCGCCTTTGGAAAAATCTCTTCGGCGCCGGGCTGAGCGCGAAGCTCGATGACCTCGGCGCGCAAGGCGAATGGCCGAGCCACCCGCAACTGCTCGACGAACTGGCCCAGTGGATGGTCGACAGCAATTGGGATCTGAAACGCTGGATCCGGAGCGTCGTGATGTCGCGAACCTATCGCCAGTCGTCGCTAGCGTCCCCCGAAGCACGCCAGATCGACCCTTACAACCGGTTGCTCGCGCGCCAAGCACGCTTTCGGCTCGATGCCGAATTCGTGCGCGACAACGCGCTGTCGATCAGCGGCCTGTTGTTCAACAAATTGGGTGGCAAGAGCGTTCGGCCCTATCAACCGCCGGGGTATTGGGCCTACCTCAATTTCCCGCAGCGCGAATGGCAAAACGGCTCGGGTGAAGAGCTCTACCGCCGCGGCCTTTACACCCATTGGCAACGGCAATACCTCCACCCCAGCCTCCTCGTTTTCGATGCCCCCAGCCGCGAGGAATGCACCGCGGAACGGCCCCGTTCGAACACCCCGCTGCAATCGCTGGTGCTGCTCAACGACCCGTCTTATGTCGAAGCGGCTCGGGCCTTTGCCGAATTGGTCCTCCGCGCCGAAGGGGACGATTCCCGCAAGCTCGATCTCGCCTTCCGCAGGGCGCTGTCACGTCCCATCACCCCCGAGGAATCAGTGGTGTTGAACAAGCTGTTGCAATCCCAAATCGACCATTATCGCCAGCACCCCGAAGCGGCTAAGGAGCTGCTCACGACCGGTGCCCGGCCGTCGGCGACCGATATCGATCCGGTCGTCTTGGCGGGGTGGACGACCGTCGCGCGGGCGATCTTGAACCTGCACGAAGTGATCAGCCGCTATTGATCCGCCTTGATCGATCCGCCGCAGACCTTTTTCGCCAACATCGCTAGCTAGCCAACCAGCCATCCAAGCTTTCGCAGCCCATCGAACGATTCGGACCTATCATGAATCAACACATCGGCATCCCGCTCTCCCAGGAACTGATCGGACGACGAACCTTTTTGCAGCGGCCAGGGATCAGCCTCGGTGCGATGGCGTTGGGTTCGCTCTTGGGCAAAACCGCTCGTGCCGATGGCAAGCTTGCTCCTACCGCGGATCCGGCGACCGCTTCCCGCGGCATGATCAACCCGACCCATTTCGCCCCCAAGGCGAAGCGAGTGATTTGGCTTTATATGGCCGGGGGGATGACGCACCTCGAAACGTTCGATCACAAACCGACGCTCGAAAAGCTCAACGGCCAACCGATGCCCGAATCGGTCACCAAGGGGCAACAGATCGCGCAGCTCCAAGGGCAAAAGCTGAATTGCTTCGCCCCCCAACACGCGTTCAAGCGCTGGGGCAAATCGGGCCAATCGATTTCGGAGATCTGGCCACAGCTCGGCGAAAAGTGCGCCGATGACATCTGCATCGTCCGTTCCCTCCACACCGACGCGATCAATCACGACCCCGCCCACACCGTCCTGAACCCCGGTGCGATGAACGCCGGGCGACCCGCGATGGGTTCGTGGCTCCTCTACGGATTGGGGGCCCAGTCCGAAAACCTTCCCGGTTTCGTCGTCATGGTCTCGACCGGCAAGTTCGGGCAGAAACAACCGATCGCGGCGCGGCAATGGCATTCCGGGTTCCTGCCGGGACAATACCAAGGGGTCGAGTTCCGCGGGACGGGTGACCCGGTCCTTTATGTCGGCAACCCCAAAGGGGTCGGAAGCGGCCAACAGCGTGAACTCGTCGACGCGATCCAATCGCTCAACGGACTCGCCGATCGAAGGCTCGATGACCCCGAAATCACGACCCGGATCCGGCAATACGAATTGGCCTTCCGGATGCAAACCGGCGTCCCCGAGCTGATGGACGTTTCCAACGAACCGCAATCGATCTTCGACCTCTACGGGACCCGCGGCGGTGACGGCTCGTTCGCATCGAATTGCCTCCTGGCACGTCGCCTCGCCGAACGGGGCGTCCGCTTCATCCAGCTCTACCATCGCGATTGGGATCACCACGGCTCCGTCAAAGAGCACTCGGCCGGGACGGCGCAAGAAGTCGACCAAGGGGTCGCCGCGCTGATCACCGATTTGAAACAACGCGATATGCTCAAAGACACCATCATCGTCTTCGGTTCCGAATTCGGCCGCACGCCGATGGCCCAAGGGAACGGCCGCGATCACCACCTCGCCGGGTTCACGATGTGGTTCGCCGGCGGCGGCTTCAAACCCGGATTCAGTTTCGGCAACACCGACGAATTCGGTTACCACGCCGTCGAAGATGTCGTTTCGGTCCACGACGTCCACGCGACGCTGTTGCACCAGCTCGGCATCGACCACCAACGCTTCAGCGTCAAATTTCAGGGGCTCGATAGCCGCTTGACCGGCGTCGAGCCGTGCCGCGTGATCAAAGAAATCATCACTTAAAAACGGTGCATGCGATGGCCACTTCAAATCGGGCGACCGGCGATCATGGCGACCTGCCAGAGCTCCATCGCCTGATCATGGAAGAAGGGGTCGACGCTTTATCGAGTTGGTTCGTTCCCGGCGCCGACCTCGACATCCCGGCGCGATTCGGCCGGACCCCGTTGATGACGGCGATCGCGGCGAAAGATCTCGCCAAAATCGAGTGGTTGCTTCGCCACGGTGCCGATCCCGAAAAGACCGAGGATTTCAGCGGTACGGCGCTCGCCTGTGCGGTGAATCACGATTTCGTCCCCGCGATCGAATTGCTGATCCGCGCCGGGGTCGATCGAGGGTACACGCCAAAGTATCCCCCCAAGCCGCTGCGGTCGGTCTTGCCCAAACAAGATTTGCCAATGCCCGAGGAACTCCGCGGCGCGATGTCCGAAGCGGATTGGCGCGAAATAATGCGGTCGGGGATGGAGGCGATCGAAAAAGAAAAGCCGCTCATCCCCGTCATGCCGTTGATCGGTGATGTGCAAAGTATCGAAGCGCTGCGGCTGTTTCTCGACGCGGGTGATCGACTGGGGGATGCGCCCAGCGATTTGAAACGACAACTGCTCGGCATTCCCGAGCGAGACGATTTCACCGCGACGAAAGAAGATTTTCTGCGCGATTGGCGACCGACATTCGGTGAGACCAACCCCCAGCCGATCGAATCGATATTCTTGCGAGACATGGTCCTCACGGGGAAGTCTGCCTACGGGGCGAGGGCGTTTTTTACCGGAGACAAGATGGATGATGCGCTCAGCCCGGTCTGGTGCAACGCACGCTTCGGCGCGTCCCTGACCGAGCTTCCTGATGGCCGCTACGTCCAAATCGGTGGCGAACACGAAGACCATTACGACCCCGACTTTCGAATCTACAACGACGTCATCGTCTTTGATGGCCGCGGCGGCTTCGAAATCTATGGTTATCCCGAAGCCGATTTTCCCCCGACCGATTTTCATACCGCAACGCTCGTGGGGGATCAGATCTACGTGATCGGTTCGCTCGGTTATCCGGAATCGCGAAAACCAGGTATGACACCGGTGTTTCGT
>JBEIRZ010000164.1:0-9579 GCA_040375695.1 Planctomycetaceae bacterium | reverse complement strand
TGATACGGGCGTGCTTCTGCGAGCATTTGACCGAACGTCTCCAGTGCAGAAACTCATCTTCAAAGCCCTTCGAACCCACTGGAATCAAGGCGATCAGTTGGTTACTTCGCACCAAAACATCGCCGAATTCTGGAATGTGGCAACTCGACCAGCAACCAGTCGCGGAGGCTTTGGACTTAGTGTCAACGAGACCCTAAAACGGGTACAAAGTATTGAGAAGTTGACTCTGGTGCTTCCCTTTACCAATAACTGTTACCAGGAGTGGCGTCAGCTACTGGTCGAGCATTCGATCACGGGCATCTCTGTCCATGACGCCCGAATCGTCGCGACAATGAAGACGCATCGGATAAGCCGGTTGCTTACTCTCAACAGCTCTGATTTCCGACGGTACAGCAGTATTAAGGTTTTGACTCCTGATCGATTCGACTACCACATTTGACTGATTGGGACCGAAACAAGACTACGCTTAAGCTAGGACGTGTCACGTCGGAACCCTGATCCCTACTGTTACGCCCGATCGAGCAAGTCGATCCGCGGTCGCGGTCAGACTTCGTTGAGCATTTCCTTGGCGTCGCCGAAGGTCTCGGGGTGGACATCCATCTTGTCCATCAGCGACATGAAGAGCCGGCAGAGCTGGCGGTCCGATTTGCCGCTGTAATCGATCACGCGACCGCCATCGATCCGGCCGCCGCCACGCCCAAGCACGATCACCGGCAATTGGTCGTTGTCGTGCCGCGCCCCCGCCATCATGCTCGAACAGTGCATCAAGATAGTGTTGTCCAGCAGCGTTCGCGAACCCTCTTGGATCGCATCGAGCTTGCGGGCCAAATAGGCGACCTGTTGCATGAAGAATTGGTTCACCTTCAACCAGTCCTCGCCGTCGCTGTGGGAGAGGAGGTGATGGATCATGTAATCGATCCCGTGACCGGGTTGCTGGACACTGGCGACGCCGGGGAACCGTAGTGCGCTGTGATCGTTGTTGAGCTTCAGCGTCGTGATCCGCGTCGTGTCGGTCTGGAAGCCGAGGACGAGGATGTCGATCATCAGCCGCATGTGTTCGGAGATGTCTTGGGGGACCCCATCGACGGGCCGGTCGATGTTGGGCTTATCGAGCGTCGGCCGCCAACCCTGCAGCTCGCCCCGTTTCCCCGCATTTTCGATCCGTTTTTCGACGTCGCGGACGCTGTCGAGGTATTCGTCGAGTTTGCGGCGATCGCCATCGCTGATCTCGCGGCGGAGGCCCTGCGCGTCGGCCAGGACCGCATCCAGGACGCTCTTGTCTTCGGGGGACGACTCGTCCTTGAAGAGCCGGTCAAAGGCAAGGGCAGGGTAAAGCTCCAGCGGCGTCGGGGTCGTCGGCGAGCTCCACGAAATGTGCGAACTATAGAGCATGCTGTAATTTTTGTGGACCGACGGGTTCGACGCTTCGCAGGCCAACACGAGGCTGGGGACCTTCGTGCCGCGGCCATAGGTCTGGGCCACGAGCTGGTCAAAGCTGAGCCCCGAACGGATCTCACCGCCGCTGGCGATCGGGGCACCCGAGAGCATGTTGCCGGTCTGCGAGCTGTGGATGTTCCCCTTGCGGGCCTCTTCGTGATACAGGCCGCGGACGAACAGCAGCCGCTCGCGGAAGTCGGCCAGCGGGGCCAGGACCCGGCCGAGCTCCATGTTCCGCCCTTCCCCTTTGGCCCACCACTCCTGCGAATGGAAGCCGTTACCCGAGAAGGTGACGCAGAGCCGCACCGGCGGTTCGCTCGATGGCTTGTCACTTCGCGTCGGTTCGTCACCCCAAACGTTCAGCGATTCCAGCCACGGGAGCGCCACGGTGACGCCAAGGCCCCGGAGGAATGTACGGCGCTCGAATCGGTGGGTGATCATGCTTGGGCCTGTCGGAAAAAAACGTGATGGGCGGGAAGGACGACCGGATGAGGAGGCTTGAAGGGGACGGTGAAGGGGGCTAACGACAATCGGCGAAACCTGACGTGGGCCAAGCCGTTGATCGTTGCTTAGAACTATTCTACCCCGAGTGCGGCGGGGCCGGAATCGAGCTCGCGGCCGTCGACGCTTCGGGACGGGACGCTTCACCGCGGCGTGAGGCTGGCGAGCGTCTCTTTACCTCGGGATTGGCGGAATTGGGGGCTGCGGACGATCGCGTCGCCGAGGTCGGCGACCGATTTGCCGTCGGTCGCGACCATCGCGTCGATCAGCGGTCGGTCGGAGAGCTGGACGCTGCGGCCGAGTGCGTAACCGAGCAATTTGCGGCTGAATTGCCTGAGGAAATCGGCGCGGCGTTTCGTCAGGAGGTAATCGCGCAGGCCGTCGAGCCCGTCGATCGCGGTCCCGTCATGGACGACCGTCTTGACGTCGGCGGCGCGGCTGCGGCCGATGGCATCGAACCCTTCCAGCGCGAAACCGTAGGGGTCGATCCGTTGGTGGCAACCGGCGCAATTCGGGTCGCTGCTATGGCGTTCGATCAACTGCCGTTCGGTCAGGCCCTCGGGGGCTTCCTCGGGGAGGACCGGCACCCCCTTGGGCGGGTTGGGGAGTTTGTCGCCCAGGACGACTTCGCTGAGCCACGTGCCGCGGAGGATCGCGCTGGTTCGCGAGGCGCCGGAGTGTTTGGCCAGCGTCGCCGCGAAGCCGAGGATCCCGCCCCGCCCGCGGGCTCGCATCCCCTCGACCTTGCGCCACGCGCCCCCCTTCGGTTCGAGCCCATAATGCTCGGCGAGCGTGTCGCTAACGAAGGTGTGGTCGGCATCGAGCAGCGTCGTCACGGGTCGGTCGTTCTGGAACAGGTCGATGAAGAACCGCGTCACCTCTTCCTGCATGTCGTCGCGGGTGGAAGCGAACGTGGGGAAGTGACGTTCGCTCTTTTCGTCGAGCGTCTCGAGGTCGCGGACATGCAGCCACTGGCAACCGAATTCGGTCGCGAGCCTGCGGATGCGATCGTCCTTGAGCATGCGGCGGGCCTGGGCGGCCAACACATCGGGGTCGCGGAGCTGGCCGGCGGCGGCGAGCGATCGCAGCTCTTCATCAGGGACGCTCGACCAGAGAAAATAGCTCAGCCGGGTCGCCAATTCCCAATCGGAAACGGGCCCGGTCTGTTCGAGCCCCCGTTCGGCGCGGTAGAGGAACGCGGGGGAGGCGAGGACGCGGACCAGCATCAGCCGTGGCGGGAAGCGTTTTAGGTCGGCGACTTCGTCTTCGGAAAGGGGCCGCCGCCAGGCCCGCGACGCCAGCGCGATCACTGCATCGGATTGGGCCGTGACGGCATTCTGCTGTGCGATTTTGAATTCCGCGGCGTGTCGCATCGTCGGCTCGCGGAGCGGTTCGAAGGCGGACGGGTCGGCGTCTTGGGTCGCGAATTGGTAGATCTGCTCGAACGCGTCGACCTGCTTGAGCGGCGCCTCGCTGACAAAGATCAGCTCGTCCCACAACCGATCGAGCTCGCGGGTTTGGGCCTCGTCCAGGACGAGCCTGCGGAGGTGGTCATCTTCGCGATAAAAGAGCGTCAACGTCACGACCTCGTCGACCGGGACGATCCTTGAGTAACAGAGCGCGATCGGGAAGAGGCCGCGGAATTCGTCGAAGGCGGCTTCGAACCGTTTTCGCGTTTCGCCCGCATCGGCGACGATGACCGGCGCGGTGTGCTGGGTCACGAGCTGGTTATCGCTCCACTGGGCCTTCTTCTGGGCCGATTCGGAACGCCCGGCGACAAGCCCTTGGGCATCGGCAGGCTTTTCGGTCAGGACTTGCATTTGGACGCTGCCGTCGGCATCCGGAGCGAGCCTTGCGGTGACGACGAATTCGGCCCCGGCCGCGAGCGCCGCGGGGATCCGCACTTCGTTGACCGCGGGGGCTTGGGCCGTCAGCTCTCCTGAACCGGAAGAGGGCCGGAACGACCTCATCGCGCGGGAGAGCAGCGGGCTGGTGAGCGGAAAGTTGCCGTCGGCCGCAAGGAATTCGCGGACTTTGGCGGCCGATTCGGCGGTGGGCGATTTGCGCCACGCGGCGATCAGGGCGGGTTGGTCAGATGCGGACTGTTGCGAAGCCGGTTGGCTGAGGAAATGCCACGGTCCGTTGGGGTTCCCCGCGAGGATATCGGGCGAGACATCCGCGGCGAGGTCCCATGTCTTCACACCATCGGTCAGATTGAGATCGACGCGGGTCATGTCGCAGGCGTGGTTCCCGTCGCGCGGCCCGATGATCAACGCGACGACATGACCCGGCTGGACCTGGACGTCATCGAACGGGCCGAAGGGGACCGGGGTGGCACCTTGCGAGACCCCCGATGCGAGCAGTTCGCTGGTGTTCCCCCGGCGGACCTCGACCGCCCAGGTGACGCCGTTGCCGCATTCGGGGTGGGCGTGGGTCACGGCGCCGCTGACCCGCAGCTTGACCGCCCCCGAGCCGGAATTCCGCCAAGCGATCACCGAGGCGCGGTCGGGGGAGGGGTGCGTCGCGACGCTGTGCCCCGCCATGACGCCGGGGATCCGGACCGAGGCGTCGGACGAGTTCGCCAGGACAGTGAGGTCGTTCCCCGAGGTCCAGCCGCGGATGAAGTTGTAATTCGGGACCGATTCGATCTTGGTCGGGTGGAGCGAATCGAGCTTGATCTCGCCGAAACCGAGGTAGTCCCGCCACGCGGCGAGGACCTCGGGGTCGACGTTATCGGTCGAGCCCGTGGCGAGGGCCTGCAGGGCATCCGGGGTCTCTTCGAGGATCTTCGCGCGATTGGCCTCGAGGTGCGCGACCAGCTCTGGCAGCGAAGCGATCGGCAGGTCGGGGCGCCCCTTGGCGACGAGCCGTGGGTTTTCCCAGACGACTCGATCGTTGGCGCTACCGTCCCCCGCGTCACCGGTCACGAGGTAGAGGGTTCGGTCACCGTCCCCTTCGAGTTTGACGCGGAGCTCTTGCCTGGCGACCAGCGGTGTCACCGGTTCTTGCCAAGCCTTGGGGCCGTTCGCCTTGCCGATGTGGCCGACGGTGGTGAACCGCCAAAGGACCTTTTGCCAGGGCTCGATATCGGCCGCGGTCAAACGATTCTCCTTGAATTTGACGCGCAGGGGATCGAGCATGATCGACGGTTTGGAGGAGCGGAGCGCGTCGCCGAGGATCGCGAGGTATTTGGGGCTCAGCCCTTCGGCGGGGCCGCGGCCTTGGAGGGCATCGAGGTAACGGGCGACGGGAAGTTGTCCGGCACCCGAGCCGATGTCCAGCGCGATCCCCTGCTGGACCGTTTGGGCCCCTTCGCCGGAACCGGTGTGGCGGGCATAGATCTCGCGGATCCGCGCGAGCGTCTCGTCGGTCCAGTCCTGGGCCGACTCGCTGGGGGAAAAGCGGATGCCGTCGGGAAGCAGGACCAAGCGTTTGGAAACCTCTTTCGCCGCATCGAGGTATTTGCCCAGCAGCGCGGGGGACATCACCAGCGCCGCACCGGCGTTGGTGAAACCTTCACCCGCGGCCCCGTCGACGGGAAACTCCTTGGCGGGGTCGAGCGAATCGACGCCGGTGAGGTCGCGGAGCGAATAGGTGTATTCCCGGTTCGATAACCGCCGCAGGACGACCGGGCCCGGGTCACCCGCGGTCGCTAAGGCCATCTCGTCGAGCGTTTTGCGGGCCCAATCGGTCAGCAGCCGCTTTTGCTCGGCGGTCGGTTGCGGGGAAGACTTGGGCGGCATCTCGTCGATCGACAATTGGTCAAGGACCGACTCCCAAACGACCGAGGCTTGCCGATACGTCGTCGGGGTGGCGAAACGCTGCAGGTCGAATTCCCCCTCCTGCTTCTCGGTCGAGTGGCAAGTGATGCAAAACTCGTTGAGCAGCGGGACGATCGAACGTTCGAAGGTCGCATCCGATTCGGCGGCACGTAGCGTCACGGCGGTAACCAACCAGCCGATACCAACCGAGAGGCGAAAGAGCCATAACCGATTCACGCGAACACCCCTATGACAAAACTGGACGTGCTGATGACAAACGCTGATGACAAATAAGGATCGGATCGGGAATCGATCGAGCGATCGGCCGCGAGGGATCGTCAGTTGGCGCGGCGAGGCGGGATCGCGAACCGGCAACTGAGCCAGAGGCGACTATTGTCGAAGCTATCCGCAGGACGCCGCCGCGTCAATCATTTGCGGACTTTTCGGCGAATCGGAGTCATCCTTGGCGGCGGCTTCGAGCGAACCGTTGGGGGCCAGGAGCGGGGCGAACCGTTGGGGGCCAGTAGCGGGGCGAACCGTTGGGGGCCAGGAGCGGGGCGAACAAAACCCTGGCTGCGGCGACGAAAGACACGTAGCCGGCCAGGGGAAGCAAGTTGATATGAAACGCCTGCGAGTCGACTCCGTTTCTCGACAGGCCACCGAACTGGGATCGCGTCAGTCGACGAGGTCGAACGTCTGATTGACTTCGGCGTCACCGGCTTGGATCGTCAGACCGGAGGCCGGGGTCGCGTATTTCTGAGGGAGGAAGTTTTTAGGAGGCTTGACCTGGACATTCGGGTCATAGGCTTCGCTCTCCTGGTCGGCAACGGCGGCGGTCGCTTGGGCTTCGTACTTATTGATCGTGACGAGGTGGGTCCCTTTGGTGATCCCGTCCTGGTCCTCGGTCCGCAACTTCGCGACCCCTTGGGCATCGGTGCGGCCGACGGCGACGGCAGGGGGCGTCATCCCGGCATTCACCAACGTCACGTTGGCACCTTCGACCGGTTGGCCTTTGTAGGTCACTTTGACGGTAGCGGCGATCGTGTCGTACTTACCACCGGCGCCGCAACCGAGGAACGTAACAAGGCCTAGCGAAAGGATCGACCACTTCAACAGCGAATTCATTTTGGGACCTGTGCGAACGGGAGGCGGAATAGATTTGCGGGAGGAGCGAGGGGCTAATCCTCTTTCGGCAAGGTTATCGATCAGGGGTCGATTCGGCAACGGCTTGACCGGTCGAATCATCGCTGGTGGTGATGGCCATCGGTCGATACCTTTTCGACCATCCATCCTTCGGCAGTTCGTCTGGCCGGTCGCGATTCACGGGGGATTTACCGGAAGGGGATAGGGGTTGCCGAGACCCGATAACCGGTCAAACGATCCCGACAGGATTCAAGCTTGGCGTTTGAGGACACGTGATCTCGGCGATCCGATCGATCGGGTCGCGGCACGCAGCCACCCGTGAAATGCCCAGGTAGACTGAAAAAAACGCCATGTTGTAAAGGGCGAGTGACCTTGACCCCTGCGACCAACCGACGATAATTAGATCGGGCTTTAGGCAATATGCGGATCCAGGCCGATTCTTCGTGCGAGCTGGGTTCGGGTGCACTTATTTCTCTCCGCCCGAACGCGACGTTTCCGTCGTCTTTTCCAGCCTTTGTCTTTTTTCCATTTTGAGGAATCGGTATGTCTAAGGGATTCATTCGGCGCCCGGGGTTTACCCTGGTCGAGCTATTGGTGGTGATCGCGATCATCGGCGTGATGGTCGGTTTGTTGTTGCCGGCCGTGCAGGCGGCGCGCGAGGCGGCGCGGCGGATGCAGTGTGGCAACAACATGAAGCAATATGGGCTCGCACTGCACAACTATGAGGGCACGTTCAAGAGGCTGCCGCCTCGCAAGGGCGGGTCGCGTGGGGGCGGCAACACCGCGCGTTGGGACGGCAATTATTTCCGCAAGAGCGCCTTCATCGCGCTGTTGGGTTTCATCGAACAGCAACCGTTGGCCGACATCGTCTCGACGGGTGGGACTTTGGCCAACGGCCACGTGATCCCCCCGGCCGGCCCGGCGGGCTGGTACGGCCAGCCTGACTGGTTGCCGAACAAGGCGAACATTTCAACGAATTTCTGCCCGTCGGATATCAATCCTCAGGGGACCGGTAACTTCGGGTTCAACAGCTATGCCTTCTGCTTGGGTGACAGCACCGCGGCAGGGTCGAACTGGAACGGCGACAGCTACCAGGCCCGCGGCGTCTTCGCCAGCGTCAATACCCAGCGTGGTTTCAAGGATATCCTCGATGGGCTGAGCAATACGGTCGGGATGAGCGAACGGGCTTGGGGCGGCAGCTACGGTTTGACGACCGCAGCAGGACAAAAGGTCCCCGGCGTGACCGCAATCCTCCCCGGGGTCGATGTGAACCCCGCTGGCTGCTTGGCGTTACAAGCCGGTACGACGATCGTCCCAGGGACCCAGATCAAGGCTCGCTTCGGTTCGATGTACTCGGACGGCCAAATGGAACGCGTCGGTTTCAACACCGTCAGCGGCCCCAACAAGTTGTCGTGCTTGGGCGATGCGAACGTGAATGCCGACTCGGTCACCGGGACGCTCAACGCGAGCAGCTATCACCCGGGTGGGGTCCAAGCGGTGATCATGGACGGTAGCGTCCGCTTCATCAGCGATTCGATCAACACCGGCAATCAGGCGCTCCCACCGGTCGCGGCTGGCCCTAGCCCCTACGGCATTTGGGGTGCGTTGGGTTCGATGCAAGGGGGCGAAAGCCTCCCTGGCGATTTCTAATCGGCCGGACGTCCAATTGTCCGAGCGGCCTCGAAACCGCTCGTCGATTTTCATGAACCCCCTGGCAGCGGCGTTGCCAGGGGGTTTTTTCATCGAATTCGGTCCCATTTACCGAGAGCTGAAAGGTGATTTACTTGCCTTCAAATTGATCTTGGGGTAAAAAAGAGGCAGTTCGTCAAACTTATCTCGCTTTTCTCGAAAACTTTTCAAAGGAGTCTTCCCGGAATTTCGTAAGCGGGACTTTTGCTCTTTTTCCTTCGGATCGGCTTAGGCGGGGGATCCTCGGAAGAGCTTCGGGCAATCGGCGAGCCGTTTGACATTATTATTTTTCGATCCGTTTGAGGAGTTTCTAAGGTGCAAAGAAAGTCCAAGAGCCAAGGTTTTACTTTGGTCGAATTGTTGGTGGTGATCGCGATCATCGGCGTGATGGTCGGTCTCCTCCTTCCCGCGGTCCAATCGGCCCGCGAGGCAGCCCGCCGCATGCAGTGCGGCAACAACATGAAGCAGTACGGCTTGGCGCTTCATAATTACGAAGGGACCTACAAGCGATTGCCGCCCCGCAAGGGTGGCTCGCGTGGGGGTGGCAACACCGCCCGTTGGGACGGCAACTATTTCCGCAAGAGCGCCTTCATCATGCTCTTGGGGTTCATCGAACAGGGGGCATTGGCCGACCAAGTCGCCAGCGGTGGGACCTTGGCCAATGGCCACGTGATCCCTCCGGCGGGCCCCGCCGGCTGGTACGGCCAACCCGACTGGTTGCCTTACAAGACGAATATCTCGACGAACTTCTGTCCGTCGGACATCAACCCGGGCGGAACGGGTAATGCCGGCCACAACAGCTATGCCTTCTCCTTGGGGGATAGCACCGCGGCCGGTAGCAACTGGAACGGGGACGGCTATCAAGCCCGAGGCGTTTTCGCGAGCAACAACACCCAACGCGGTTTCAAGGACATCTTGGATGGCCTGAGCAACACGATCGGGATGAGCGAGCGGAAGTGGAGCGGTAACTTCGGGTTGCGGGCGGCCGCAGGCGATAAGGTCGGCAGCGTCACCGCGATCCTGCCGGGTGTCGATGTCAGCCCAGTGA
>JBEIRZ010000225.1:0-7134 GCA_040375695.1 Planctomycetaceae bacterium | reverse complement strand
GCTGCGGTGCGTTTGGATCGCCGAGCGGGGGGCGATCGCCAGCGTATCGCTGCGGCGTTTGCAGCCGGACATCCTGGCCGCCGACCGGATCCGTCGCGAGGGTGAACGCTTTTTCGTCGATCGGTTGCGTTCCGATTGGCTGGCCCGATCGGCGGAGCGTCTTTCGCTCGCCGAGGACCGCTATCGATCGATCCTGTCGCTCGCGGCGGAGGGTAAAAGGATCGAATGGCTGGCCAACGATCTGCTTAACGGGTTGCCACATTACGTCGCACTTTTTGTCCATGGCTATGGGCATCCCGAGCTGCCGTTCCCGACCGAGAAAGACTTGAACGACCTGTTCGAACTTTTGGAAACCGCCCGCGAGATGCGGAACTATGGGGCGAGCTCATTGGGGGAACTCAAGGCGACTGCCGACAGCCTCGATCGGCTCCGCTCGCGGATCCGGCCCTTCGCTAACGACTCGCAGATCGAAGGGTTGCTCGATGGCGACATCAAGCTTTCGGAGGTTTGGTTCGTCCGGACCGTACTCGATACGCCGCTGATCGATGCGAAGTCGCGGATGCGGCTGATCGCCGTGTTGCCCGAGCTCGAAGCGCTGGCGCTCCGCAATTACAACTCGTCGAGGGCCTTCAACCTTGCCCAATCGGTGCTCCGGACCATGGACCGCAAGAGCCTGTTGGATGATGCCGCGCGGATCCGCGAATTCGCGGCGCTAGAAGTGCTCAGCGACTCGTGGGTCAAGGTGCAATTGCGCGCGCTGAAGCTTCCCGACTACTCTTTCAATGCGAATTCGCCCGTCTCTGCAGATGTCCTGAAGGAGCTGGGGGATTGGCACGATCGGCCCCGTGACGCGACCGGGTTTTTGGCAGATTATGGCAAGCTTCGGGAATTGCTCGCGACCGATCGCCTCGATTCGTGGCCGACGTTGCTCGAAAAACAGCTCTCGGCGGTGACGCAAACGACCGCCAGCGGCATGGACGAAGATGACCTGACGACGCTCCGCCGGATCGCGATTTGGGGCAGGATCCTCAACGTCCCGATCGGGCCGCCGTTCGACCCGACGCAGATCGCGGCGCGGTTCGATTCCGTCAGGACGCTTGACCTGGCCAATTGGTTGGCCTATCGCGGCCAGATCGCGATCGACGAATCGCCCGACGCGAAGACGCTCGCAAGGCTGAGGATCGCGGTCCGCGATTACCTCGAACTCGCGCAGGCCGAAGGGGGGGCGCCACCTTCCGCAGTCACGGCCCCCAACCTCGAAATCGTGACCCCCGATCAGGTCACCTTCGCCCCCAATGACCCGCAGCGGGAGATCGAGGTTCGGGTGATCAACCGTGGGACGAAACCGATCCCGATCTGGATGGTCCTCGCCTTTGACACCGAGTTGATCGTCCCCGAAAGCGCCGCCAACGAAAACGTCTATTTCGAAGAGGACCTTCGCAAGCGTCTCGACGCGATCGCGGCGGCCGCAGAGGACCGCGAGTTGGGCGAGCGGAGCCAATCGCCGATCGTCGAACCGACATCGCCGCGGGTCAAGCTCGCGCCGGCTTTCGTCCAGCGGCCCACGATCGCCCTGACCGAGGCGGAACAGTTGCGTCGGGCGGCGACGTATCCTTATCGCCCCGACCTGGCGAACTTGCCGCCGACGTTGACGCTCAATCCGGGTGAGTCGCGGTCTTTGCCGCTGCGATTGAATCGCCTCGAAGGGGTGGGCGAACAGACGAAACTGCTCGTCCGCGCGATCACCTCCGAGTCACGGCTACGACGTGACACGCTCGTCGATTTGCCCGATCGCAATTCGGTCGACTTGGTGGTGGTGTCGCCATTTCCTGCGGCCCAGGAGCGGCCCAAAGGGTACCCGATGTTGACCCCCTATCCGAATCGGCCGACGCCCTACACGATCGGGCTCACCAGCGGCCGTGGGAGCGAATTGAAGGGGACGGTTACGCTGCTGACCCCTCGCCGCCCGATCATGCAGGGGCCGCCCGACACGCCGGTCAGCGAAGCGGTCACCCGCGCGTGGCTCGATGGCGTCGGTGAAACGGTCGAGGTCGCCCCGCCGCTCGAGGTGACGCTCGCGCCCGGCCAACCCCCGGTGACGATCTTGCCGGCTCCCGTGAAGGCACCGGCCGCACCCGTGACGCCACCACCGCCGGTTCCCCCTGCCCCACCAGCCGACGCTGCCGCTGCCGCGACGGCCGCCGATCCTTCGGCCGCCGGGGCCAAGCCGACATTGCCGCCGGGTACCGATGTCTCTAACGGGCTGATCATCGTCTTTCGTGAAGCGGGTGCCGACCGCGTTTCGATCCGCACCCTGTCGATCGCGGCACAGCGGCCAAGGCGGTATGTCGCGGCGGCACTGGGGTATGACGCCGCGGCCGCGACGTTGACGTTGGCCTTCAAGGCGACCGACCAATCGGCGATCCCCGATGGCGGGATCCCGTTGTCGGTCAGGATCACGGACAATTCCCCCGACCCGCTGCGGGCGACGTTGTCGGGGAAGATCACCCGCGACGCGCCGACGGCGATGCTCACCGCCAACGTCGCCCCGGATGACAGGCGACAGGTCTTTGTCGAGATCGACGTCGATTCGTTCCCCCGCACGTTCCTCTATCGCTTTTACCCGACGACGACGCAGCCGAACCTTGACGAATGGGTCGACGCCACCCGCCTGACGATCCTCAATCCTCCGGCGGGCAAGGCCTTTCGCGGCCCGATCGACCGGCTGCCGATCGAGTTCAAGATCGACGCCCCGGTCGGCGCGTTCGCTAACCCGCGGGACGAGTTGTGGGTCGGGGTCGACGCGAATCAGGACCGCGTCTTTCGCAACGAACAGCCGGTGCGGCTGACGGCCGATCGTCAGACCGCCGTCAGGCTGCTGGCAGACCCTAAGAGCCCCACCGCCAACCTATGGGCATCGGTCGGCGACTTCGCGATCGACGTCCCCGCGGGACCCGCGGCCGACTCTCGCGTCAACCTGCTCGCCGAGCTCCGTGTCGCCGGTCAGGTCTCTTGGGGCGATCCGGTCGAGGTCATCCTTGACGGGCAGGCCCCGAAGGTCACCGCGATCCGGATCGACCCGGGACGTGTTGTCACCATCGGCAAGGCGCTCGACCTGTCGCTGAGCGTCGACGACTTCGGCCTTTCGGGTGTCGCTTCGGTGAAGTGCGGGTTCGCCCTCCCCGGGACGACCCAATTTCCCCCTGCCCCGCCACCCGTCGAAGCGACCTTCAGCGGCGGCGGGACGTGGACCGCCAACGTCCCGACGATGGGGCAAAAAGGTGGCCCCCATCGGCTGTTGATTCAGGTCACCGACGCCGCGGGGAATGCCAGCACGCCCGAATCGATCGAGATCGAACTTCGGACCGAGGCCGAAGCGATGGCGGAAAAGAACCAGCCCAAGACGATCACCGGTACCGTGGTCAACGGCAAAAGCCCCGTCCCGAAGGCGACGGTCGAGCTGCTCGACAAGGCCCAGCCCCCGAAGGTGCTGGCGACCCGCACCACCGATGACCAAGGGCGGTTTCGCATCGACAAGGTCCCGCCGGGGCCGTATCAGGTCAACGCCCGTGGGCTGGTGAGGAACAACCGCCTCAAGGGGACGGCCGACTTGACCGTGCCCGAGGGTCAAGCCGTCCCCCCGCCCGTCACCGTGAAGATCAAGTGACGATTCTTTAGACAATCCGCCCTTTTTTTTCTCGATCCGAAAGTCTGTGGCGGCATAGGACGGCTAACCGATGTAACCGATTGTGAGGCGGGGGATGGTCTGTGTGGGATGACAGACCGCCAAGCCCCCGCTTGTCAGGGGAGAACATCGGTCGGTAGCGAGAGGGTGATGTGAAGGGAGCATCGGCGTGGACTCAATCGCTCGTCGTGGCGGCCTGCTTGGTGGGGTTGATGACCGCACCGGGTTGTTCGTCGACGCCGATCGTCCAGCCGTTGAGGCCGCAGGTCGAGGCGGCGGTCCCCAGCAGCACGTCGCTGGCGTCGCTCGCTTCACCGGTCGCTGCGGTCACTTCGGCGGCCGCTGCCACCAGCGCGGTCCCGTCGTTGCCCCAGTTCCTCGGCATCCCGCAGCTCTTTCGCGGCGCCGGCGGGTTGCTTCGCACGCTCCGCGACCGGATCGCCGCGCGGCTCGGGAAATCCTTCCCGGGGATCGAGCCAAAGCCGCCGCTTAAGCTTTTGACCGACCCCGCGAACCTCAGCCCGGAGGCCCCGCCGAGCGTCCAGGCCGCCGCCGATATCAAAAAGAAAGAAGACGAGTCGGCGCAAAAGGAGAAGGCGGTCGAATACCTCGCCACGGTCGGCTGCGGATGTTACGAGGGGGTCGCCGAGGCGCTCGCCGAAAGTTTGAAGGACTGCAACGAAGGGGTCCGTTATGCCACGGTCAAGGCGCTCCGCGAATTGGGGAGCAAGCCCTGTTCGTGCTGTGGCGGGCAAGGCTGTTGCACCGTCGAGATCCACAAGGAATTGATGCGGTTGGCATGGGAGATGGATGCCGACGGCTGTTATGTCGAGCGATCCCCGCGGGTCCGCCGTGTGGCGCGGCTGGCGCTGCAAACGTGCTGTTCACCGACGTCCGAGGTCTCCGACGAGAAGGTCCCGCAGGAAGGGCCGCTCCCCGACACGCTCGATGCCCCACCGGCAGGCCCCACACCCGCGCCTGCGCCCGCCCCTGCGCCCGCACCGAAGGCGGCGATGCGTCCGGCCATGACGCCGGCACCCGCGGTATCGGCTGCGAACAGGGCAAGGCCGCCCGAAACGGCCCCCGCGTCGCGAGATGTCTCGACCAAGACCCAGCTCAAACCCGTCTCCCGGGTCCGCAGGTTGCCGGCGCTGGCCCGTTGATTTTGGCCCATTGATTCAGGCCCGTTGATTCACCGCCCACCCCGTCATTCCCCGCCCCCCGCCCCGAGGGGTCGCTTTTCCCGTCAGCGACGCCGGCGATAATGGGGCTTTCACCACGGTTTTGCCGCGGCCCCGATTAAACTGATTGGACCATGACCCTCACCGTCAACCAGCTCCGCGGCCGTATCCGCTCCCGACAACGCGTTCGCGGGGTCGGGGTGGCGCTGTTGCTATTGGCGGTGGCGACCCTGGCGATCGCATGGGTCTATGAGCTGACCTATCGACCGCGGTTGACCCCGATCTTCGTCGCCGTCGTCACCGATTACGCCTGGCCCGTCGACCCCAACCCGTGGGCCCGCGAAGACCTCGAACTACTCAGCACGCTGCACAAAGGGACGCTCAACGTCCACGACATGAGCAGCGAATGGCGGAGCCGCGACCTGGCGATCCGCCGACTCGATTCGGAACTGGCAAGTTTCGTCGCCGAACGCGAGGTCCCCGAGACGGTCGTTTTCTATTTCAGCCAGCATGGCCTGGTCGATGGTGAGGGTGTCCCGTACCTGTTGCCGAACGACGCCTCACCGATCGAGCCGCGGGGTTGGATCCCGCTGTCGGAAGTGGCCGACAAGATCTGTGCCCAGCTCCCGCCGCGCGTCAAGAAATTGGTGATCCTCGATTGCAATCGCACCGCGATGAATTGGCGGATCGGCCAATTGCACAACACCTTCGCCGATCGGATCGCCTCGGTCATCGACCCGGAACGCCATCCCGGTTTGGTGATCCTTAACAGCACCTCGCCGAACCAGGTCGGGTGGAGCAGCCCGGCGCTGACCGGCAGCCTCTTCGGGCGGTTGGTGACCGAGTCGCTCGCGACGAGCGACCGGCAACGCGATCGGATCGCTGACCGCGTGTCACTGCGGGGTCTGGTCGACGAGGTCAATCGCGAGATGGGGAATTGGACGGCAAAGCACTCATTGCCACCCCAGACCGCGATGCTGATCCCCGCCGACACCCCGTCCTTTCCGATCACCTGGTCGCTTTCACGGGATGTCGTCAAGGAGCTGTTCCGGCGTCGGACCCTGGGTAGCAACGTACTGATCCCGTCGACCGAGCTCGATTCGCTCTGGCGGCAGGTCACCGATTTGAAGCTGGAAGACCAATTGGGGATCATCCCGGAAAAGGTCAACGAGATCGAGCATCGGTTGTTGTCGCTCGAACGCTTCGTCAACGCCGGTTCCGCGTACGCGGTTGTCGCGGACCAGTTGCGAAAATCGGTCGATGCCGATCTCAAAGAGCTGGCGGGGTTGACCGAGGGGGCCCAAACCCGCGGTTCGCCCGTCGCGATCCGTGGGCGGGTCGACCGCGAGACGGTGGCGGGGCGAAACGCGATGGCGGTCAGCAGCGTCGTCGCCTCCTCGCTCGAACTCTCGGCGACCCTGGGGAGCGTCTCCGCCGATACGATGGACAAGTTAGAACGCCAGGGGCAGGACCTGGTCGGAGGGGTCACTTCTGACAAAGTCGCCGCGATGATCAAATCGCTCGATGAGGTCGCCGTCGATCGCGCCGCGACCAAACCCTCGGACACCGAAGTCGCTAGGCTCGCGACCAACCGTTCGTTCGAGACGGCCCAGCTCCTGCGGCTGATGACCCGTTACCAATCGGTCGATCGTTGGACCCGCCGCGATATGATCTCGTGGGCGTTGCGATTACGCGAATGGAACGACCGATTGGCGGTGATGAAATCGGATGACGGCAGGCAAGACATCCGCGCGACCGATTGGGTCAAGGCGGAGCTCCGCCGCTGCGACCAACAGCGGGCGCTGTTGGAGGATCTCGTGCTCGCCGGCGAAGAGGCTTCGAAGGGACTGATCGACGACGCCTCGAAGGCGGCTCGCGAATCGACCCAATTGACGCAGGCCCGTGTCCGGACCGTCATCGATGCGCTCCGGACGTCCGACCTCGCGTCACAACGGCTCCCTTACATCGCCAATGCCCTGGCCGAATTCGCACCGCCCGAGCCGGTTCGCCCTGATGACGCGGCATCGGCTTCGACAACCCCGTCGTCTTCGGCATCGACGACCCTGTCGTCTTCGGCATCGGGCTCGCCCAGCAACCGTGGTAACCGCGATGCCTCCGATGCGTCATCTCCGCCGAGCCCTTCGGACCGGTCAATCGCTTCGCGTCCTGACGCGACGCCGGCGCAACCTATTTTTTTCACGCTGGTCCTTCCAGGGATCCGCGACCTGTTGACGCTCAGCCAACAGCTCGATGTGCTCGGGCCAGGCG
>JBEIRZ010000127.1:0-11934 GCA_040375695.1 Planctomycetaceae bacterium | reverse complement strand
ACCGTCTCGTTCACACCGTCGCCATCGAGGTCACCGGTCAACGTCACGGTGACGCCGGTGATCCCTTCCCCCGGATCGGCGACACCGTTGTTGTTGATGTCGATGAAAATCGTGTCTCCGACCGAACCCGGGCCGCGGTAACCGAAGTCACGCGTGAGGTTCGCCGGTGCCGCGTTGGTCAGCGTCGCGGTCGATTGCCCGTTGATCGTCCCGTCCGGGTCAAAGGTCTGGCTGACCCCGGCCGGTAATGTCGCGGCGACGACGTCAACGGTGTAGGTCACCCCGCCCGCGGTCGTCCGCAAACCGCTAAAGAGATAGTTGCCGCTCGCATCGGTCGTCGCCGTGACCGTCTCGTTCACACCGTCGCCATCGAGGTCACCGGTCAACGTCACGGTGACGCCTGAGATCCCTTCCCCCGGATCGGCGACACCGTTGTTGTTGATGTCGATGAAAATCGTGTCTCCGATCGAGCCCGGGCCGCGGTAACCAAAATCTCGCGTCTGGTTACTCGGTGCGGCAACGGTCAACGTCGCGGTGGCGACGTGATCCAACGTCCCGTCCGGGTCAAACGTCTGGCTGACCCCGGCCGGCAATGTCGTCGAATCGACGGTCACGGTGTAAGGGACCCCGGCGGTGGTGACCCGCAGGCCGCTGAACTGATAGAAGCCATTCGTATCCGTCACCGCGCTGACCGTCTCGCTCGTCCCATCACCGTCGAAATCCCCCGTCAAGCGGACCGTCACATTCGCGATCCCTTCGCCGGTATCGGCGACGCCATCGTTGTCAACGTCCAGAAAGACCGTGTCGCCGATCGTCCCCGGGCCGCGGTAACCGAAGTCCTGGTTTCGCGGGTTGGGGGTCGCCGACGTGAGCGAAACCTGAGACACGTTCGCCGTCGCGAGCCCATCGGCATCAAACGTCTGCGTCGTCAAATTGTTGGTGGTGAAGACCGAAGCGGTGATGTCAACGCTCACCTGGAACGCACCCGGGCTGTCGACGGGAAGCCCCGTCACGACATAGACCCCGTCCGCACCCGTCACCGCGGAGACAACGCTGTCATCCCCGTCACCGAACGTCCCGTTGGGCCCGGCCCACCGGACCGAGACCGGCGCCCCGACGATCCCCGGTTCGCCGCTATCCTGCGTGCCGTTGTTGTTCAAATCGACCCAGACACGATCCCCCAGCGACCCGAGCCGCTCTGTATCAGCCACGACGAAATCGTTCAATTGCCCGAACCCGTCAACGCCCGTCCGCTCTCCCGTCGCGCTGCTCGACGCTCCGGGGACGACCGAACTCGTCCCCGCAGCCCCCGTCCAAGAGCCGCCCGTCCCCGCGCCACCCGGAAGGCTGGTGAATGTCGACCTCGCGGTGTTGTCCCACGTCGATCCCGCCGTCGGGACCGTCAAAACGTTCGCTTCGTAGGTGAACGACGCGCTCGAACCCGGCGGCATCACCGCGACGGTGACGTCAACCGTGTTGCCGCTCGAAGCATCGGTCGCCCCGCTCGCCCCGCCGGTCAACGTGACCGAGCTGACGGTGCCGGCCCTGAGCGACAGATTCACCCCGTCCAAAATATCGAGCACCCGCGTGTCGTACGCGTCGCTCAAGTTCGCGCCGCTCGCGTTGGTCACGGTCACGCGATAGGTGACGGTCCCGCCCGTGGTGGCGATCACCTGCTTGGCGATCGACAACGACGGTTCCGCGATGATCACCGTGGCGGCGTTCGAGTTTGCCGTGGTGTTCGGCGTCGTCCCCGCGTTGTTGTCCGGGTCGGACGCCGTCGTCGTGGTTTCGCCCGTGTCCCGCACCCCGTTTCCGTTGGTGTCGACAGTTACCGAGACATACCCGGGGACGCCATCCCCGTTGGTGTCGGCAAGGACCGTGTAGGTATTGATACGGCTCACACCGGCCTGGTTTTCGATCTGATTCGCTACCAATACGTTGAATTCGACGACCACGTACTCGTTGTCGAGATCATTGTCGCTGTTGACGAGGTTGCCGAAGCGGAAGAAGACATCTTGGCCGGAAGCATAGACCGTCGCATCCCCAATCCCGGAGCCGGCGAACCCCGTCGCGATGTTGCTGTCGCCAAACGTCCCCACGATGGCCGTCGAAGCGAGCGTCGTGATCGTCGCTTCGCTGCCGCTGACACCGCCGGCCGTCCCGAGGCCAACGACGTCCGTCACGCCGACCGACGAGATGTTCGAACCGCCGGAGGTCACAAACGCGTACCGCGCCGTGCCGTCATTCAGGAACCTCAACCCCTCCGGCAAGTTGTCCTGCAACACCACCACGGGGCTCGTCCCTTCGCCGATCGTCGTCACCAACCGGTAACGGACAATCTCACCGATCAACGCCTGCGACCCGGTCGACGATGCCTCCGACGTCGAGACGATGCTCTTGTAAACCAGTGGCGGCGATGCGATCGTTGCGGTGCTTTGCGCGATGTAATCGTTCGTGCCGCCAGCGCCGGTCCGCTCGGAGCTATTGGTATTGTGGATCGAACGGTTCGTGACATCACCGTCAAGGCTCGTCCAGCGCACGTCCGCCGTGTTGTCAACGACCAACCCGGTCCCACCCGTGAAGGTCCCTTGGATCACGATCGTGATCGAAGAATTTCGCGGCATGTCGATGTTGCTGGCAAAGGTCAACGTGTTGCCGGTCAACGACAGGTCCGACGCACCCACCGTCCCGACCGCACCGTTGATCGAAATACTACCACTTGAGGTGACGCTGGCGATCGAAGGCGACGCGATCATCGCGGGGATGATGTCGCTGAGCGTGACGTCGAAGGCCGTCGTGTCGCTGGTCGCATTCCCGTTGGTGATCGTGATCTGGTACTCCATCACGTCCTGGTTGTCGCCGCTGGTCGCCGCGGAAAACGTTCCCGATCGGGTCACGTTGCGGACCAGCTTACCGGTTGTCAACGTCGGTTCGACGATCGTCACGTTGCTGGCCGAAACCGCGGCGACCGTCGTCGCATTATTTTGCCATGACAACTGCGCCGAATTGGATCGCGTTTGCGCCGCCTGATTCGCTGGTACGTTCAAAACGATCGCCTCGTAGACCAAAGTGATCGTCTCGTTCACGGTGTTGTCGCGATCGGCATTGGTGATCGTCCCGAAATCGAAGGTCAGCGTGCTCCCCGAATTCGTTACGGTCACGTTGCTCGGAGAAGCCGCCGGGAGCGTTCCGAACGAGTTGGTGAAGTTCAGGTCGGTCGGGTCGCTCGAGGTGACGCTGACCAATCGCACGAACGCGAGCCCCGCGTTCATCGTGTCGACGATCCGGGCGGTGTTCATCACCCCCTCGGGCACCGTCAGCGTGACGGTGTAGGTAACGATCTCGCCGATCGTCGCTTGGTTGGCAAGGTTGTTGCCGACGTAATCGAACTCGGTTCCGGTCAATGCCTTCGTCGTCGCGGGCCTGTCGGTGACGACCGTCGCGCTGTTCGTCGGGTCGGTCGCGCCGGGAACCTCGTTGGGGTCGGTCACGTCCGGTCCCCCTTCGGAGTTTGAATATTCCGGTACCGTCGCGGTGTTCGTGATCGACGTGTTGGGGGCGATCGTCCCGGTCAGGGTGAGGTCATAAAGGAAAATGACGCTGTTGGACCCGTTGGTGATCGGGCCGAGCGTCGCCGAAGCGGCCCGACTGAGCGCTCCCGACCTGGCATCTTCCGCCGCCCCCCCGAGATTCCCCGCGGTGTAGTTATCGACCAACTCGATCAGGAATTCGCCCGTCGCGTTATTGTAGCTGACGACGTTGTAGTCGACGCCATTGACCAACGGCGTCCCGTCGCCGCGGAAGCCTCGAAAGTTAAGCCCCGCGAAGGTCGCCGGGATCACATAGCCTGCTTGAATCTGGTCCCGGATCTGGACGTCAAAGGCATCCCCCTGACCGGTGTTCTGGGCGACGATCGCGTACCGCACGATGTCACCCGCGTCGACAGCCGCGTTGGTCGCGTTGATGTTCAAGCCACCGATCGACGAGGCCTGCGCGGCACTGTTCAGCGTGTTGGATGTGCTCAGAGGTGCGCCGCCAATGGTCAACGTCCCGGTCGCGTTGGTCGCCTGGGCGAAGGCGATGTTTCCGGTCGACAGTCCGACCGTGTCACCCGCGACGGCACCCTTCTGGATCGTGACGGTGGGGCGGACAAGCTCGATCTGGCGAATCCCTTCGGCCGTCGTGTCCCCGGCGTTGGTCGAAGCCTCCGTCACGCGGAACTGGTTCGTCAAAAAGAGGTCGGTGATGAACGGGTCGTTGCTGACCGGGAAGGTGATCAGCAACGAGATCTGCGACGCGCGACGAAGCGGGATGTCTTCATGCGTGCCGAAGTCCATCGTCACCGTGTTGTCGGTACTGTTCTTGCTGATCACCGGGTTCCGCGCACCCGCGAGTGTCGGATCAAACGTCGCGAAATAGGTGTCGTCATTTGTCCCCGACCCCGCCGGGTCAAGCACCCCGATCTCCCCTGCCCCGAACGCGTAAGCGGCGGGGTTGCGGGTGAAGCTGAAGGTCGCATCATCGACGTCCATCACCGGTAGGGGCGGGATGTCGACCAACATCAAATCCTCAAAGCTGCTCAGCGGCAACGTGTAGGTCAACCGATAGGTAACTCGGTCGCTCGCTTGGACCGTGATCGGGTCGGCAAACGATCCCTGTGGCGGCAAGACGACCCCGTTGACCGCATAGATCTGCTTCTCGATCGTCCCATATCCGATCTGGATCGATGAGCCGCTGTCGTCCGACCCCGTGCCGATCACCGTCGGTGTCGCCGCGTTGATCGTGGCGGGGTTGAGCTGCGACCCGGTGATGCCGTCCCGCGCCCCGGTCAGCGGGTCGTCGACAAAGTTGTTCATCACGTCACCCTGATCGACCGACGTGTCGTTGCTGGGATGTGCGTCACTGAATTCCTCACGCACCTCGGTGTAGAAGACAATCGTCCCGGTGGTTCCCGCGAATAGCTGACTGCCGTAAGGATGGTTCTGCGGGCCGACTCCGTTGTTCGCGATCTCGCCACCAACGAGCCGACCGGCGTTCGGCCCCAGCCTCGCCTGCAACTCGTCAGAGACGTTGAACTGCAAGAACGTCCGCCCGCCAGTGGTCAGATCGGTGTCCGGCTGTGGCGTCAAATTGGTAAAGACGTTCGGCGAGATCGTCCCCGTCGCCGGGCCATCGACCGGAAAGCTTGTCGGGTTTGCCAGCAGATGGTCGGTGGAATAGCGACGCTGGTAATCGATCACCCCGGCCCCTTGGAAAGCCCCCGAGGTGTTGACGCGGCTGCCCCCCGGGCTCCCGGTGATGTAGGCGTTGTTGACCGACATCGTCGGAAACGCATCGACCCCCCCACGCGTGCCGATGAATAGACGCTGGCCATCGGAAAAAACGTCTTTCAAGATGACGTCTTGAAAAGCATAGTAGTCCGAAACCTGAAAGTTGATGGTGTACCTCAGCAACGTGGCCCCTGGGACGATCGCCGCTGCTGTCGCGCCCGTGGCAGGGTTGATCGCCTCGATCGACTTCTGCACCGCGATCGACTGCTCTTCGAGCGTGTGCGAAACGACCGGCGCCGAACCCGGCCCGGGCGCGAAAACTTGCGTCACAGGGTCACGCGGGTCGAGCGGGTCCCAGTCGGCCGAACTGTTCGCGACGTTCGTTGCGTTCACGCTGTCGGTACCGCTCGACGCCGTCTGGGGAAGGACCTGGCCCCCCGGAGGGGTCGCATGATCGCGCGGGACATAGAAATTGAATTCGAACGCCGCGTCCACGCCGCTCACACCTGTCTTCGTCCCGAACGAATAGTCCAGCGTCCCGCCTGGCGTTGTCGTGACCGCAGTGCCCGTCAGGTTAGCCAAGCTAAAAACGTTCGCCCCGGGGCTCCCCGACGTCGCATAAACGTAGGCCGCCATGTTCGGCTCCCCCGCCACCACCGTCGTGTTCCGGCCGACGATCTGCATGCTCGATGCCAACGTGTCAAAGACCCTCAAGTTCGTCAGCGTCTGCCCGGTCGGGATGTCGACTTCGAGACGATAGCGACGGACAAAGTTCGGACCGGTCGCCGTCTCACTCTCGGGTCCCACGTAACTCTTCGTCACCCGGTAGAACTCGGGCACCACATCAGTCCTCGATTCCGACCCGTAGATCGGCGCGATCGGGGCCACCGCGTCGGTATCCCGAAACCCAGGGATGATCGAAATCGGCATCGCCGTCCCGACGTCAGCGAAATTGCTCGTCGATGCCGATACCGTCACCGCGGTGGTCTGGTTCGGCGTGAAGCTGCCAAAGGGGAGCGCGTAAACGTAGATCGTGTCCCGTGCGCCGAACCCCGCCGGCACCGGCCGCGTCTGACTGGTGAAGGGATTGGTCCAAGTCGTCTGTCCCGCGACCAATGTCACCGTCCCGATCGGCGTCAACGGCAAACCCGTCGACGTCACCGCGATCGTCCCGATCCCATCCAGCGGTAACGATGTCGCCCCATCCGGCCCCGATGTATCGACCGCGATTTCGAGGAACGGACTGAACCCCGTGTCCGTCGTCGAATCGTTCTGGAAGTTGAACCCCAGCGACACCGACTCGCCCAACAACACCCCCGTCGTCCCACCCACACCGCTGATCGCCGGGATCGCGGCGAACAGATGCCGATCTTCCAGCCGCTCCAACCGCAACGCCAAGTCCCTTCGCCTCCGCTGACGAGACTCCGTTACACGACGGCGACGACAACTGACAGAAAGCAGCAAATCACGAAGACGGCCCATGAATCAACTCTTGAAATGCAAATTGGGGAGGCAAAGTTGACAAAAACGCAGGCCGAAAAGACGCAGGCCGAAGCGAGAAAAACTCTCCCGAACCGCTGCCTGCTCGATACGACCGACCAAAAAACGGAGGCCCCTTACCTCACCGATTTGCGAAGTTCACCGAGGGACCAAGACGGCGACAGAAGACCCCATGTAGGAGCACATTGCCGAAAAACGAAACGACATCCGAAGACAACCAACCGGGGGATCGCTAATCCGAGATCGGTCACGCCCAGCGCTTTCGAAACGCAGGGCAAAGATGCCCTGACCTTCCTAACTCACGCTCACTCGCGTAAAATCAGCAGCACTCAGATTGCACTTAACGGACTTTTGATCTTCTGCAGGAATTCCCTGCCCCTTCCGACCACCGACTCTTCATTTGACCGAGGTCGGTAGAGGGACTATCAATGACATGGACAGGGCGCTACGGCGGGTGACAATATTTTCATCTTTTTTGTAGAAATTCTGCTCGGATTGTTTAATGCCCGAAATACGCACTCCCGGAGTCGACTCGGCGCAGCTTCATGACGGCTCCGTTACCAAATGGGTCCACCTCGCTAAGGCCGGTGACGAAGAGGCGACGCGTAAACTTTGGGACCGCTATTTCCGCCAAGTCGCGTTGGTCGCCAGACGCCGACTCTCCCACTCCAACGGGCTCTTCGACGAAGAAGATGTCGCCCTCAGCACGTTTGACGGTGTGATCCGCGCGCTCAAGGACGATCGTCTCGACCCACCCAACGACCGCTTCGAATTCTGGGGACTGCTCCGACAAAGCGCCCGCCGCCGCGTCAACGATCGGCTCAAAGTCGAAGGGGCTGCCAAACGAGGGGGTGGACGCGGAAACCCGGAAAGAAATCCTCGCAAACTCCAACTTGGGATCGATCCCGACCAACTGTCCGGCCAACTCGATGACCCCCAACTTACCGCCGCGATGTCCGAAGAATGCAAACTGCTTCTTGAGTCACTGCGCGACGAAGAACTCGAAAAGGTCGTGATCTGCAAACTCGAGGGAAGGACGAACGACGAGATCGCCGAGGCACTCGGTTACAGTAAACGGACCATACAGCGGATGGTGGGTAACATCCGCGAGGTTTGGGCACGCATCCGAGCACCTCTTCACGACTGAGCCTCGCGAATCGAGCCCTTGATGAGCTTATCGACCAACATCACCACGGGTCACGACCCCGAACTCGAGGCGAAGCTCCTCGTCGATCGGATCTGCCGAAGCTTCGAACGCAGTTGGGGCACCGACTCCCAACGAACGATCGAAGAGACGATCGAAGAGACGATCGAAGAGACGATCGACAGGTCCGATCCTTCGATTCACCCCCTGCTCCTTCACGAGCTCATCGCGACCGAAATCGAACTTCGGTTCTCAGGTGGCCAAACGCCGACCAGCGACGAGTACCATCGACGCTTTCCCGCCGCGGCGACGACCGTGGACGAAGCCTTCCACGACGCTTCGCGGTCACAATCTGCGGCCGCAGCCAAGCCCACCCCTCTCAAGGAACACCCCCAAAGTCAACGCATCGGCGATTACCTGATCCTTCGCGAGATCGGCCGCGGCGGGATGGGGATCGTGTACGAGGCGACCCAAGAATCGCTCGACCGCAAAGTCGCCCTCAAGGTCCTCCCCTTCGCCGCCACGCTCAACCCCGCCGGTCGAATCCGCTTCCAACAAGAAGCGTTCACCGCCGCAAAACTGAAACACTGGAACATCGTTTCGGTTTACGACGCCGGCTCCGCAAGCGGAACCCCCTACATCGCGATGGAGCTGATCGATGGCTGCTCGCTGGCGTCCGTGATCCGCCCGGCCGACCCCGAACGCTCGCTCGCCGATCCCGACCGCTCACCCTTCGGCACTGATTCACCTAACCATTTCGGCGACACGCCCACCCAAACCGCGACCGATCTCCCGCAGTCGCACCAAACGGTTGACGATGCCGACCTCGGCGAGTCGCTCTTTAACCCCCGCCGGATCAACCCTGACCGCCGCGTCGCCGAGATCGGCTGCGACATCGCACGGGCCCTCGCCTACGCCCACCAGCACCACGTGCTGCACCGCGACGTCAAACCCTCGAACCTCCTCGTCGATCGCCTGGGCAACGTTCGGCTCGCCGACTTCGGCCTGGCGCGCTCGCTCGATGATGACGGCTCGATGACCCTCACCGGCGAATTCCTCGGGACCCTCCGCTACGCCGCCCCCGAAACCCTCGACGGCCGTTTCGATCACCGCAGCGACATCTACAGCCTCGGCGTGACGCTCTACGAATTGCTCACCCGCCGCCCCGCCTTCTCAGCCCCGACCCGCGAGGCGATGCTCCGGCGGATCGCCCAAGGCGCTCCCGTTCCCGTTCCCGACAACATCCGCTGCCACCGCGACCTGCAGACGATCATCGCCAAAGCGATGTCGCCCGAACCCGCGGGACGTTACGACACCGCCGCCGACTTCGCCGATGACCTCGACCGGTTCCTCGAAGGCCGCCCGATCCTCGCCCGCCGCCCGACCCCCTGGGACCACGTCACCACCTGGTGCCGACGCCAGCCCCTGCTGGCGGCGCTCGTCGCCACCCTCTGGGTCTCCCTCGTCGCCGGCTTCGCGACATCGACCTGGCTGTGGCGCGACGCCGTCGCCGCCCGCCACAGGATGTCGATCCAACGGACGCGGGCCTTGTTCTCCGAAGCCGTCGCCGAAGCGTCCGAACGCGACGCGAAACTGGCGCTCGCACAGAACCATCACCTGAACGCCATCCGCCAAATCCAAGCCCACAACGATGGCGAAGCGCTCGTCTCGGCACTCCAATCGCTCCGCGTCACCGATGCGATAAACGAACCTTCGGCCGACACGGCCGAGACCGCCCCGACAAGCGATTCCCGATCGATCGCACCTCCCTTAGGGTCACCTTCAAAAGGGGTACCACTGGCCGCTTCCAACCGCTTGATCGCCGCCTCGGTCGCCGCGCAGATGCCCCTACCGGTCGCCCGCGGCAACATCGCCGATCAGGTCCGTCAGTGGCAACGTTTCAACCCGGCCGTACGGATCGGACGCGACCTCCCCGCGATCCGCTTTGACAACGACGACAGCGAAAACACGTCGCTTCTGGTCGGTTCCCAATTCGGCGGCGATCTCAGACGCTGGGACACCCGCGACGATTCGTTCCGGCCGATCCTCGACGCCCCAACCCTCCCGAGCGTCCCCATCCAATACACCGACGACCTGCGATTCGCGGTCGTCCAAAAACCCGACCGGACGCTCGAACTTTGGGATGTCGCCAAGCGACGCGCGTTGCGGTCGCTCGATGTTGGCGAACGCTTCCTCCCGACGCTCCAGTTGATGAATATCTGGCTCAGCCCCGACACCAAGCGGTTGCTCCTCTTCTGGTTCTCGACCGTTACCGGCCCGGTTTTACGGATGCATGACACCGACAGCGGCAAGCAAATCGGAACTCGCGCGCCCGCCTTTCACCCCGGTTACCTCGCCTGGTTCAGCCCCGATAGCCGCTTTGTCTACATCAGTGGTAAGGTTGGCCAACTTTGGGATTGTGATACCTTTTCCCCGGTCCGTGACGGGATCCCCGCCGACGCCGTCCCCCTGTTCATCGACGACCGGCTGATCCTCCGATCCCCTACCGAACTTTCGATCTGGGATCTCGATCGGGCCGACGACCCGTCTCCGATCCGACAAATCCCGATGCCTGAAGGGACGATACTGACCTCACTGACAACCGGCACCAACCCATCGCAATGGCTGGCCGGAACCGGCGATGGCCAAATCGTCATCGGCGAACTGAACGATGACACGCCGATGCGACGCTTGCGGCAAGGCGTCAGCCCCGTCACCCACCTCGCCACCAGCCCCGACCGAAAAAGCGTCCTGGCAGCCGACCTTTCCGGACGCCTCTCCCTCTGGAATTTGCGCAGCGGGACCCTCGATATCCCCAATGTCGAACACCGCGAAGAGATCGCGAGCATCGCCTGGAGCAACGATTCCGATCGCTTCGCCACGGCAACCGCGTCGGGCACCCTCGGCGTTTGGCAGCGCCCCCCCAAACCACGCGTCCTCGCCCAAGCCGTCGCGACGGCGGAACTCGCCCCCAACCAGAAAGACCTCTTGCTCGTCGGCCGCGACGGCACCTTCTCCGTCCACGACATCACGACCGGTGAAACAAAACACCGCAAAGATTTCGTCGACGCCCCCGTGTCGATCGCTCGCTGGAACCAGTCGTGCGATCGAATCGTCTTCGCGACCGCGGAAAAGCCCCAACGCATCTTCGTTTGGAACATAAACTCCGCCGAAGACACGAACTTCGAAGTGGCACCATGGAACCTGAGTTCGCTCACCGATGAAATGATCTTCACCGGGCACGGCAAATGGATGGTGATCTATAATTCCCCCATGATCTTCGCCATCAACATCGAAGAGGCCCTTCGCGAAGCTCGCAACCCGCCTCCTGCTGGTCCCCCCTCCAGCCCTAGCGAATCGGCCAGGGCAATACAGACCAGACGCCCCATCGAGCTGATCATGGGGCCTAGCGAACAAAAACTCCATCTGACCGCCGACCAGTCACGTGTGATCGGTTGCCTCTCCCCCTCCCTGGCAAACCACGACCTGTCGCTGAAGTGCTGGGATGCCAGTACCGGCGATACGATCCATCAGAGCACCATGCCGCCTGGCCGCCTCACCCATCAAATCGCACTCACCCCCGATGGCAAAACGCTCTTCGCCGTTGGCGATTACGGCATGCTCGCCTGGGACACGTCCGATTGGTCCCAAAGCCCCCTCGAACGGCTAAATAATCATTCGCTCGTGCGATTGGTCATCCACCCCACCCTGCCGATCGTCGCCACCGTCGGCAGCGACCAAGTGATCCGCACCCTCGATTACGTCACCGGCAACTTCGTCTGCCAACCGATCCAAAGCCAACGCGAAGTGCTGAACCTCGCCTGGTCGACCGACGGACGCTTGCTCCAAACGGTCACCTCCAACCCCGGGCTGACCCTTTGGGACTGGGTCCGAGGCGAACCCCTCGCCCGACCCCTCGGAGGCACTACCAAGATCACCCAGGCGACCATCAGCCAAACGGGCCAATGGGTTGTCCTAATGGACGACGCACACGGGTCGGTGTCGCTCGTCGAAATT
>JBEIRZ010000353.1:0-4727 GCA_040375695.1 Planctomycetaceae bacterium | reverse complement strand
CAGATCGGTGAGGGCGCCGCTGCCGATGTGTTCGCCTCGGCCGACCAGAACAACATGAAGAAGCTCGCTCTGGCCCTTCACAACCACGAGTCGAGATTCAAAAAGTTTCCGTCCGCGGGTGAAGGTTATTCGATGTGCTTGAGCGCCGCTGGGGGGGCGGGTAGTAAGCAGATCTTGGATTCCAACAGTCTGTTGGATCTATTGCCCTACATCGAACAGCAGAACCTGTTCGATCGTTTCAACCGCAAAGAGGCTAGGGCGTTTTGCCCCAACGCGATGCGAAACTCCAACGGGGTGTTGGTCGGCGACCCCATGACCAACGGCAACGCCGTGCTGTGCGGTGAAATCGTCCCCACCTTCGTCTGCCCATCGGACAACACGGGACCGAAGGATCGATTGACGGGCGGTCACTATGGTCCAGGGACGGGGTTGCAGGGGGCGTCGACGAATTATGACTTTATCACCAGCGATTCGGACTTCAGCATCTGCAACAACTGGAAGACGGCGGGGATCGCGCGGCGGATGTTCGGCGAGAACAGCACCACCGCGCCGCGGGACGTGATCGACGGGCTGACCAACACCTTCGCGGTCGGCGAAACGACGAAGTGGCACGTGAACGGGAACGCGTTCGCTTGGGCCTATCGCGGTTGGGTCATGAGCGGTATCGACCCGGGGACATCGAACCCGGGGATCAACCTCTGGCACCTGCCGCTGGTTCACCCGACCTGGCAGAACCCGCCTTACGTCCCGGTGCGGGGCCGGACCAGGACTTGGTGGGCTGCGGCCGCAAGCCTCCATCCGGGAGGATGCAACTTCACGATGGGGGATGGCTCGGTAACCTTCGTTTCGGAGAGCACCGACACGGTGATCCTGGAGCAGATGTGTCGCATGGGTGACGGCACCGTCGCCGCCCTACCGAACTGATCCGACCTTATCCTGTTCACAGCTTTTATGACCGATTGGAGGTTTCGAGTGATGCTTCAGATGCGGATGGCGATCGTTGGTTTGTTGTTCGGTTTGGTCGCCGGTTGTGGCCCGAGCGGCCCGGAGCTTGTTCCCGTGACCGGTACGGTGATGTTGGACGGTAAGCCGCTGGGGCTGAAGAACATCTACTTTTCGCCCGACGAGGGGACGCCGGGGGCGGGTGCCGGCGGGAATTCGAAGGCGGACGGGACGTTCGAGCTCTTAGCCGTTGTCGGCGGGGCCGTCGAGGACATGCCAGGGGCCCCGGTAGGCAAGTACCGCGTCGTGGTCGCCGAGCCGATGTTCCCGATCGAAACCGAGATGGCGGTGCAGGGTGAATCGGACCAGCCCGAAGTCGCCGTTGGGTTACCATCACCACCCAAGAAGGCCGACAAGATGGCGATCCCGTCGATCTATTCCAACAAAGACACCACCCCGCTTCGGGTAGAAGTGAAACCGGGAGGGAGCCAATTGACGTTGGAGCTGTCGACGAAAGGGTAAACGAGTTTTTACAGCCAAACCGGACTTGCGCAGGATCATAACGGGCTTCAGCAGCCACGTTGTGACAACTCGCTGGCTCGGACAAATCGCACCGACCCGCGTCGCGAGAGATCGTTATCGGCCACGAACGATCGCTCGCGTCGCGGGTTGTTTTTTCATTGTCTAGGCACGGTCGAATAAACCGTCGATCGTCTTGGCCAGGGCATCGATGAGCATTTCGAGGCTCCCTTTCGCGAGGATCGATGCCTCTTCTTGATAGAGCCCCTTGCCGTACGATTCGGCGTCGGGGAGGTACCAGACGTCGGAACCGTTGACAAGCGTCGCGATCAGGAGCGTCTGCTTGGGGAAACGATCACGAAGGGCGACCTGCAAGCAGTTGTAATGTTCCCCGTTGAGCGGTACCCACACCGCATCCCCCATGCGGAAAAGCGTTGCTTGGTAGGGAAACGTTTTTCCTTCGGGGAGGTGGGCGACGCGGACCAAACGTCGGGTCGCCCGTTCGACCATCGCGCGGCAATCGGCGGCGGCTTGGTCGTCACCCGTGCCGGCGGCCTCGGCTTGCTTCTGTTGCCAATGACGCTGCTCTTCGATCAGCTCCCCGCGGTCAGGGAGGTCTTCGCGGAGCGGCAGGTCGACACGACAGGTCGCTTGTCGCCAGACCGCGTGTCGCGACGAGTCCGGTTGCGGGATCGGTTCAAATCGCCATGTCCCGATCGTCGCCCCCGAGACGACCGGTCCGGCATAACAGAAGCGTTGGTCGGGGGGAAACATCCCTTCGAGCGTCGCCAATGCGGCATGACCCAATTGCCTGCCGTTCGCATCAGCGACACCGCAATCGCCGACGAAACCGTGTCGCGGCCCGACATCGCCCGAAGCCCCTTGGATGAAAAAGCAGGGGGCACCGGTCTGCGACTCGATCACTTCGCGCGTCGCGCCGACGTAATCGGGGCTGATCAGCGTGTTGTCCCAGGCGAGCGTCGTCGGGTGGCAGGCATAATTGAGCAGCGTCGCGAGCGTCTTGCCGTTGGGCGACGTGACCCGACCCAGGATCAACGTGTCGTCGGCCGGGCGGTCGGGGTTGAACCCACAGACGTAGCTGCCGGTTTGCGGATCGAGGTAATCGCGGTTTGTCGCCAGGGCACACCTCCCGGTCTCAAACGTGATCGTCGCGGGGGCCATTCCGCCGATCGCGTCGCGGACGGCTCGGGCGACTTCGTCCGCGATCGTTCGCAAGTAATCGGGGATCAGGTCGCCTCCTGGGAGCGACACCCGTTCCAAACCCATCAGCCCGGCGCCATGGGTGTGCGAGAAAAAGACTTGGACCGAGGCGGGGTCGACGCCGGCAGATCTCGCGACCGATTCGATCCAGCTTTTCATTTCCGCGGACCAAAAGAGGCAATGGTCCAGCGCGATCGCGAGCAATGCCGGCTGGGCTGAGGGTGACCCATCCGATCCTTGCGAAGCTTGCGGTCCGATCGCCAGCACGGTCGCCGTCAGCGGGCGGTGGATCCCGGTCGAGCGGTCGTGTTTGGCCGCCCCCCACATCCGGTGATAGATCCCGACCGGCGGGGTGATGTCGACCCGTGAAACGCCGACGCGAACGAGGCTGCGGCGAGGTTCCAGTGCCCGGGTGGCAGGGGTTGCTGGGGACGAGTCACTTCGCTGGGTCATGCGTGGCTCCGCGGTTGAGCAGGGATTGGTCAAAGACGCTGCCGCGCATCGACAGGAGCAACCAGCAGCAGGCCCCGCCAAGGTACATCGCGGCGAAGAGGAGGAGAACCGCATTCCAACTCTTCCCGTCGGAGGCGGCCAAGAGTTCGGGTGAACGTTCGACCCACGACTTGAAGGTCGGCACGAGCCATGGGGTTAGCCCCGCGCCGAAATTGCCCAGCGTGTTCATGGTGCTGAACATGGTCGCGACGTTGCCGCCCCCCATGTCCATCGTGATGCTGTAACTGGATGGGCCCGAGGCGGCGGCGAGCAGTGCACCGCAACTGATCACCAGCACCGCGATCGTCGGGTCGGCGACGAAGAAGGCGGCGAAGACAAGCCCCGCGCAAATCGCTAGGCATGCCGCGGCGACCCCTTTGCGGGCCCATGCGAGGCTTTGGGTCAACCGCAGTATCGTGTCGGAGATCCCGCCGCCGATCATCGCCCCGGCGACGGACGCCAGCAGCGGCAGTGCGGTCAACATCCCCGATTGGGCCGTCGTCACCCCGCGGCTTTCCATCAGGTAGGTCGCGAACCAACTGGTGAAGAAGGCGTATCCCGCGGCACGAAAGAACTGTTGGCCGCAGATCAGCCACGCGGCGGGGCTGGTGAGCATCAGCCTCCACATCTTGCCGGCCGGGAGCGGCTCGGCGGCCGTTCGCGACTTGGCGTCGATCGGAGGCTGGTTGATCAGCGCCAATTCGGCCGCGTTGACCCGAGGGTGTTGGTCAGGCCGCTCGCGGAACCAGCGGAAAAACGCGATCGCCCAGATGATCCCGGGGGCCGCGAACAGGGTGAAGATCGACGTCGCGGGGAGGTACTGGAGCAACCAACCGGTTAGCCCCGCGCCGAGCGCCCCGCCGATCGACATCGCCGCCGCCAAGATGCCGCTTGCCATCGCCCGGTTACGCTGCGGCACCCACAGCGAAACGGTACGGATCGCGCAGGGGAAAAGTCCCCCTTGGGCGATCCCACCGGCGACACGGCTGGCGACCAACAGCCCCATCCCGCTGGCCCACCCCAAAGACGCGGTCGCGATCGACGAGGCGATGGAAAAAATCGGCATGCAGCGTCGCGAACCGAAGCGTTCCCCGATCGTGGCGGTGGGGATTTGGGCGAGCGCATAGGCCCAAAAGAAAGCGGGCCCGAGGATGAACCCCATCTGATCTTCTGTCAGCCCCAGCTCGGCACGCAGCGAACTCTCGGCGACGACCAAGCAGTTGCGGCAGAGGTACGCGAGCAGCGCCGCCAGCGCGAGGTAGGTGACGACGACCTGGCGGACGCGGCTGGGCGACTCTTCGGACGTAGACGACATGAGTGCGGTCGCAGGTGGGAACGAAGCCCGATGGCTGGGCCGTCTGAGATTACCACAACCGCCACCGCGCGCCCGCAAGCTTAGCGTTCAGCAACCTTCTAGTATCGCCTTGCCGCTTGTTTTTCAAGGTTTGAAGCTAACCACTAACAACTAACCACTAACAACTAACAACTAACCACTAACACCTACCAACTACCAACTAACAACAAACTACAAACCACCAACGTTGGTTGCTTTT
>JBEIRZ010000291.1:0-5818 GCA_040375695.1 Planctomycetaceae bacterium | reverse complement strand
CAAAGCAATTCGTCAAATCATACCCCACTTCCGATCACAACACGTGGTGCGACCGCAACCAAACGCACCTACCTCAACAACGGGGTCAGGCCTCTTTAAAATCAAAGAGGCCTGACCCCTTTGTTGAGGTAGGCCCCTTTGGTTGCGGTCGCACCACTTTTTGTGGGGCGAATTGGGTTATGATTTGACGAATGGCTTTGATCCATTTGCCGAATGTCATCGGCTCGGATACGCAAACCGGTTACGCACATGCAGGGCGAACCATCATGAAACTGAAGACTCGTTATTGTCGCGATGGAGTGTGTCTGCTTTCTCGATTCGACAGGTTGTTTCAGCGTACGCTTCGGCCGGTTGTTGCCGTCGTTGGGTCGTTGATGACAATCGGCGGTTTGGCGTCATCCCTTGCCGAAGGCCCGGCAATAGCCCCCGAAGGTTGGACGATCAAGACGCCGCGTGAAGAGCTACGTCCCGCATTCGGCTACCGTCCGGCTGGCGGGTGGAACGACGGAGCGGTTTGGGAGATCGCGTCGGGTGCGAGCGAGGGGTCGATCGGATGGTGGGAGACGACGGTGCCGATCGAGGGTGGCAAGTCGTATCGCTTCGAAATCAGGCGCAAGTGTGAAGGGATCGATTCGCCGCGGGTGTCCTGCTACGCCCGCGTCTTTTGGCAGGACGCACAAACCAAGACGGTGATGCGTGACGCACCCGTGAATGCGACTTACCTGCCCGGGGCGATCCCCGAGGCCCTTCCCGATTACCCTGCCGATGGTGACGAGGAGTCGGGGTGGACGCTGTTGGCCGATGATTACGTCGCCCCCAAGAAGGCTGAGCGTGCCGTGGTGCAGTTTGCCTTCCGCTGGGCCCCCAACGGGCGAGTCCTTTGGAGCGGTTTCAGGTTCGCCCAGACCGAAGCGAAACCGAAGCGTCTCGTCCGGCTCGCGACGGTTCATAAGGTCCCCAGCGAAGGGTCGACCTCGCGCGACAAGTGCGAGCTGTTCGCGCCGCTGATCGCCGAAGCCGCGGCCAAGCGTGCCGACCTTGTCGTCCTACCGGAGACGCTCACCGCGCTGCGTGGTAAGTGGGATTACGCCGCCGCGGCGGAGCCGATCCCTGGCCCATCGACGGAGTATTTCGGCACGTTGGCCAAGCAGCATGACCTTTACATTGTCGCCGGGCTCGTCGAACGAGAGGGGGATCTGATCTACAACGTCGCGGCGTTGATCGGCCCCGACGGGTCGCTTGTTGGCAAATACCGCAAGGTCTGTTTGCCGCGTGGCGAGCATGACGGCGGGATCCAACCTGGCAAAGATTTTCCCGTCTTCGAGACGCGATTCGGCAAGGTCGGGATGATGGTCTGTTACGACGGCTTCTTTCCGGAGCCCGCTCGCGAGCTGGCGAAGCGTGGTGCCGAAGTGATCGCCTTCCCTGTCGCCGGTTGCAACCCGCTCTTAGCATCGGCCCGCGCGTGCGAAAACCACGTCTACGTCGTCAGCAGCACCTACACCCCGGTCTCATCGAATTGGATGGTCTCGGCCATCTTCGGGCATGACGGCCAGGTGATCGCGCAAGCCAAGGAATGGGGTGAGGTCGCCGTCGCCGAAGTGGACCTTAATCAACCGCTCCTTTGGCCCAGCATGGGCGATTTTCGCGGCGAAATGCACCGCGCCCGGCCCTGACATGATTGCGGTCGGACCGAGTTGGCGATAACGGATTGGCGATCAAGGATTGGCGTCTTTTGAACACGATGCCAACGCGTCAGCGAATCGATCTCGTGACGCGTGTGGGAGACGTTTTATCGCTTGGGCCACTGCAGGTGCTTGTGAAGGAAGTCGAAGGTCCCCTTGCCGTTGATGGTGTGTGGGCCGTCGAAGACTTCCATCTCGCATCGATCGGGGACCTTCAAGCGGTGGCTGTAAATGTTAAAGACCTTCGCATATTCGAAGGCGACCCATTCGTCGGTCGATACGCCGTCCGTGTGTCCTCGCTCGACCATGAACGGGCGTGGCGCGATCAATGCGGCCATCTCCGCATAATTAAAACGGCTACCCAGGTCCCATTCGAAAATTTCATATTCACCCGTCCAAACGTAGCTGAACGGCAACCGTGTCGAGGCATTCTTCGCGACCCATTCGTTGAAGTCGGCCGAACAGATCGAGAGGGCGTAATCGGTGACCAGCGGCGGGATCCGCATCGCCGACTTGCCGCCGTAGCTGAGCCCATAAAAACCGATCCGTTTCGCGTCGACGTAATCCTGGGACTTGAGCCAATTCACGATCTGTTGGTGCTGGGGCACGATGATGCTGAACAGCGTCTTGCCCAGCGGGTTCGCCTTCCTTTGCAGCGTTCGGAAGCGGTCTTTTCCGATGTAGAGGTTTTGTGGTGCGAAGACGACAAAGCCACGTTCACAAAGCTTCGTCGCGAAATCGTGGTAGGCCGGATGGTCACCCTGGATCACATCGGTCGGACGTCCTTCCAAGCCGTGCTGGCAGACGACGACCGGTCGCTTTTCCCCTGGCTTCAAATCCTTGGGCAAAAGGAGTATCCCGTAGGCGAAGACGTCGTCCCAAACATCGAGGACAAGTTCGTATCCTGTGACTTGCGGCAGGTCCAAAACCTTGCGTGATCTCGGCTTGAACTCGCCCAGCGGCAAATCGAAATTCCCGATCACTTCATCGCGAAAAATCTTGCGATAACGTTCGACCGACGCTTCGTACTTCTCGATCGAAGCGGTATCGAGTTGCTGCATGAACGTGGCCCGGACGTAGGCCGATTCCCCAAGCAACCACTGCGTGTCGCGATCGATCGAATGCAAAAGCCTCGCTTCTTGCTCGTCGGCATTCTGATCGCGGAGCCACTGCGGGGGCGAAAACGGCCCTTTCGAACCGGCTTGCCCCTTCGTCTCAGTTTGGTCGCGATCGAGTACCGATAACCCCGGCTTGTTCAAATTCAGCGGCGCGGTGATCGCACGGGCACGGTCGATCTCTTTGGGGTCAACGAGCGATTTGTCGAGCAGTGCCGGAGCCCCGCCCCCTTCGCCCGACAGGTTCACCTGCGGATAGGCCGACAGGTCAACGGACATCGGCCGGGGCGCGATCATCGCCGCCAGTTCGGCGTCACCGAATTCGTTCAGCAGCCCGAAGATGTTCCGGTCGATCGGTTCTTGCCAACCGTTGAGCCGCGAACCGAAGGCGCCGAAGACGCCGACCGAATCGATCCGTGTGTCGATCGCCCCGGCGAACATGGCGATCAAACCCCCTTCGCCATACCCTTCGACCCGCACGTTCGCCGCGGCCTTCTCTTCGCCCCCTTGCGGCTGGGCCTTGAGCCAATCGACGCAAGCGAGGACCTTTTGGATCTCGTAACCGATCAATTGCCGACCCAATTCGAAAGCCGACCGGTAGAGGAATTCGCGATGGGTGATCTTCGCCCTGCCGTTCCGCTGGGCGAATTTGCGACTGATCAGCCGTGGCACGATCACCCGGTAACCCGCCTCGGCATAGCGGGCTGGGGAATTGGCTTGGCCCGGCATTTCCTTGTCGCAAATTTCTTTGGGCGTCTGGTCGGCATCGGGAAGATAGATGACCGTCCCTTTGAAAGGCTGATTTTTCGGAACCAACAACAGTCCTTCGCTCGTCACGTCACGCACGACCGGCCAACTGATCGCGAAGACGTCATAACGGTCATGCTTGGCGATCAGCGCGTCGTGGTCGAGCGACGCGACGAGGGTTGGGGCGCCGACCGGGACGCGTTCGTCGCGGACGCCGAGGATCTCGGCGAGCCGTTTGCGGTTCGGTTCGAGCGACTTCGCATAGGCCTCGGGTGATGTGAAATCACGAGTCCATCGCCCTTCGCGCGTCGAGGTCGATGCCGCGAGTTGTTTGAGCAAGAAACGGTCGACCCCATCGACCATTTGCGCCGCGATGTCCCCTTCCATCGTCAGTTTTTCGGTCTGCGGCAAGACATCGGGGGCGTCTTGCCAGGCGGACGCTGACCGGGGAACGAGCGTCGTGGCGATCGCCAGTGACAACGCGATTGGGGCAAAGCAGAGATGGCTTTTCATGGGGCGGGGATGGCAAAAGGCTGAGGCGGGGAGGATCGGAGAGCCGCATTCTAACGCGCGTCGCCGGTCGAGGGTGCGGTGGGGATGATTCGCCGGAGGCGCAATGCCTTAGCGATTCGATCCGATCGATTCTTGCGTCATTTCATAAACTGGCAGCGGGACGGGGGCCATCGGGCAGATCCAATTCGCCGCGGAGAACGGTGACGGCCGTCCCGCTAAGGAGGACTCGATCTTGTCGAACGCTGACGCGCACGAACCCGCCTCGAGATGAGGCCTGGTAGCCGATCAATTCGGCCCGCCCCAATTTTGCGGCCCAATAAGGGCCCAGCGCGCAGTGTGCCGAACCGGTGACGGGGTCCTCGGGAACACCGCTCGCGGGGGCAAAAAAACGCGAGACGAAATCGCACGTTGTCCCCCGCGCCGTCACGATGATCCCTCGCACCGCGTAAGTCCCCAGTTGACCCAAATCAGGCCGCAGCGATCGCAGCGTCGATTCATCGGCGACCTCGGCAAAGAGGTCCATCCCGTTGGTCCCGACCCAAATCGGTTCGCTCCCGATCGCCTCGGAAAAACCCTTGGGTGATGGGGTCACTTTCACGGGGAGGGCCGGGAAGTCCATCCGGTATCCGGTGTCATGCGGTTCGACCGTCAGCTTGCCGCTCCGCGTCATGAATTCGAGCCCTGTCCCCGAAGTGGCGTAATTAGCTTCCCACAGGACGTGGGCCGCGGCGAGCGTCGCATGCCCGCAGAGGTCGACTTCCACCGTCGGCGTGAACCAGCGTAATCGCCACAGCCCGGCCTCGCGCCACACGAACGAAGTCTCCGACAGGTTCATCTCGGCCGCGATCTGTTGCATCAGCGAATCATGCAATGGGCCGGCCAGTGGACAGACGGCGGCGGGGTTGCCGACAAAGGGCCGATCCGCGAACGCGTCGACGACATAAACCGGTTGCTTCATCTCGAAGAATCCTCGATCGCTACGGCCGTAGCCGTTCCCTTCGCGTATCGGACAACAATCACGTCGCCATCAAACTCGCATCGGCTCAGTTCGTCAAGGATCATCCGCTCGATTTGATGCGAATCGCCACCCCCCGACCCGGCACCGATCAGCGGCAGCGCGATCGAGCGATATTCGAGCTTCGCGGCTAACGCGATCGCATTGCGGACCGAATCGCGGACCGAGCGTTCCGACGACCGCCACAGCAGGTTGATCCCGGCGACATGGATGATCCCTCGGAAAGGGAGCTTTCCGGCAGAGGTCCGCACGGCGCTCCCGAGCGGCATCGGGCCGATTCGCGACAGCGCTTGAAAGGGTTCGATACCCCCGCGCCGCTTGATCGCCCCCGAGACCCCTTGAGGAAGGAGCAACCACCAGGGGATGACGTTGCGATTCCAAGCGTTGACGATGGCATCCACGTCTTGGTCGAGCAGATCGCCATCGACAACGGTGACATTCATGACGCGGCTGCCGGGGTTGATTGCATGAAACAGAAAAACGTTTCGGGACGGTCTTCCGTCAGCGAGTCGATGACACAACGCCGATCCCATCGGCTTTCGGTCATCCCGGCATCCAAATCGAAGCGGCCATGACCACTTCGGCATCAGGAGGCAGTTGCAACGGGGTTGGCGATTTGGTGAAAAACGCCAAGCCGCGATAGCTCATCAAGTATTGATGGTGCTTGCGAAAAAAACCGCCGGTCGACTGGACGATTAAGGGCTCGGCTTCACGCTCAAGCAGCTTGACGAATTCGTGTGGCT
>JBEIRZ010000359.1:0-4628 GCA_040375695.1 Planctomycetaceae bacterium | reverse complement strand
GATAGACCGGTCTTGATCATCATTCGCTCAACAGGGTTTCAAGGGAAAGGGACGGGGTGGATATCGATCGGGAACCTCGCGCCAACAGCGATTCCCACCGGCCTTCAGGACGATCCAACATCGCCCGCAACTCGATCAACGTCGGCAACGACTGCTGCACTTCACCGTTTGCCAACCGTATCGGATCGCCTTGGCGAGTGCGGACCGCTTCGGCAGGGGCAACGGGCGTTGACCACTCACCCCAGCGGATCCCGACGACGACCGCCGATAAGATCGCGGCGATCGACGCGGCGATGGCCGCAATTTTCATCGCGCCAAAAACGGGACGCTCGCACCGCCGCTCAGGTCGCGCCATTTCGATCGCCGAAATGATCCGCTGAACCGCGGTCGCGTCGGCAAATCCCGTGTCACCCCGATAGGCCTCACGAAGCCGCTGTGAAAGCGAATCGTACTCGCGATACCGACGCTCACACGGCTCGCAAACCGCCAGGTGTTCGCGCAGCCGACCCTCCTCTTCGGGGCCGATCACGCCGGCCGCTCGCAGCGATGCCGATTGCCGAAACCGTTCGCAAATTTCGTTCTGATTCATCCGATCGGATCCTCCAACGAATCCCTGGGTGGCCAACCGATCGCGACCGGCCGGTCCGACCCGGTCCGGACCGCTCGCGATTGACGAAGTTTTTCTAACGCGTGGTGCAGCCGCGATTTGACCGTACCGACCGGGATGTCGAGCGCCGCGGCGATCTCCGCGAGGCTCGCCTCGGCAAAAAATCGGAGCTCGATCACCTCGCGGTGCGCATCGGCAAGCGCCGTCACCTCTTGCCGCAAGACGGCCGACTCTTCCGCCGAATCGAGCCGCATCGACGGGTCGCTTTCTTCGCCACTGAGCCGCATCAACGGGCCGTCGTCGATCGGGGTCGGGCGGCGGCGATCGGCCCGGAGCGATTTGAGGTAACGATGACGCAAGATCCCGTGCAACCATGTCGCGAAGAGACACCGGCCGTCGAACCGATCGAGCGAATTCATCGCTTCGATCAACGATTCTTGCGTGATGTCTTCGGCGCGATGAGGATCGCGGGCGAGGACCGTCGCCGATTTCAACAGCTTCGGGGCATGAAGGATCAACAACCTCCGACCCGCCGCGTCATCGCCGGCCATCGCCCGCCGGACCAATTCGGATTCGGTTTCTTCGCCAGCGTTCTCCATGCAGTCTCATTCCCCGCCGGCCGTCAAAAGGTTCACCGGAACCCAGTTTTTTTAAAAAATTCCCACGGCGGCCCCCGGCTGGTCTCGTCGACCGACGGTCACGTTTAGCGGGATATCGGCTGCATCCCGAGCATTTCGATCATTTGGCGGGCCTGCGCTTCGACCCCCCGCCGCGTCATCACATGCTCACGACCGATGCGGCCCAATCGGCGACGCGACTCGGGGTCGCGAACCAATCGGTACAAACCGTCCGCCAAAGCATGCGGGTCATCGGGATCGACGAGCAAACCTCCCCCGGTCGATTCGACGAGCTCGGGGAATGCCCCTTTGGCCGGCAAGACGACCGGGACCCCCGCCGCCAACGCCTCCAGGACCGACAGCCCCTTCGGCTCTTCGTGCGACGTCGGGACGCTGAACAGATCGAGCTCACCGAGCATCGCAAGTTTGCCGCGCAGATCGGGGCTACCCAAATAGGCGGCGCGATCGCTGAGCCCCGCCCGCTCGAGCTTCGACAACTGTTCCTCGAGGTAGCCGCGATTCTGCTCGCCGAGCCAACCGGCAAAATCGAGCCGCACCTCCTCGCACCCCGGCCGGCCGCACAGGTCGATGAAGGCATCGATCAAGTTGTGCAGCCCCTTCTCCGGGGCGATCCGCGCGAAATAGCCGATCCTTACCGCCCCAGGCCGCACATCCCGCTGATGCTTCGGCACGAAGTCACGAAACGGCGCCGTGTCGATCGTTAGCGGCAACAACTTCAGCCGCGCGGCATCCAGCCCCAAACGGCTGGCCATCGATTCGCCATAACGGATCGAATTGACAACGATCGCGTCGCATTGCCGCCCCAATTCACCGATCCGCCCCTCCGCCCGCTCGCGGTACGGCGACGGGAGGTGATCGAGGAAGGCATCGTCTCCCTGCAAGATCGCGACCAGCTTCGCTTGTGGCAATTCCCGCCGGATCGCCGGGATCACCCCCGCGATCAACAGGTTGGTAAAGAGGATCGCGTCCGGCCGGATCTCGTCCCGTAGCCATGCGACCAGCCGTGTCACCTCCTCGGCTTGGTTCCCCGCCTCGCCGCTGAGCATCGACAGCGTCAAATCGCCGAGGAGCTTGGCATCGGTCGAGCCCGCTCGACGGGTCGCCCATGCGAGGAACCCGGGTCGGTCGAGGAGCCGTTTCAAAAAGGCCGGTACAAACCGAAACAGCGGCACCTTGTCCAGCAAGTAAATGTTCACGCCACCGAAGAAGACGTGCGTGTCGGCGACGCTCGATTCGTCGGTGCGGATCGGGGTGTAGAGCGGTTGCAACAGACAATCGGCACCCTCGCGCCGCAGCGCCTTGGCGAGCGCGTTGTCATGCATGCAACTGCCGCAAAACATCCCGGCGGCCCCGGCCGTCAAATACACGATTTTCATGCCGCCAGTTTAGCAACCGCGGCAAGCGAAAAACCGCACGGAACCAAGTTCGACCCGCGAAGAAAAAAATGTTCCGGTTTTATCGATTTTTCAGGGCGTAACGGCCGATAAAGCAGATGAGGGGCCGAGCAATCACGCCGAACCGCCTACTTAGCGCGAGTGACAAAGATGCGCATCGATACCGAACGATTTGGCTGCCTCGAAGCGGATGACCGCCAGCTGTTCCTCTTCCCGCAAGGGTTGATCGGCCTGGAAACGCTCCGCCAATGGCTGCTGGTCCCCGATTTTGAGAACCCCTTGGTTGCTTGGCTGCAGAGCGCCTCGCGGGGGGATCGTGCGCTCGCCTTGATCAGCCCAAGGCTCTTCGTGCCCGATTACCGGATCAAAATCAGCCGCCGGGACCTCGAAGCGATCCAACTCCGCAGCGACGATCGCGTCTTCGTCCTGACGACCCTTTCGGGGAAGCCCGAAGAGGTCACGACGAACCTCCGCGCCCCCGTGATCATCAACCTCGACCGCCGGCTCGGGTGCCAAGTCGTGACCGAAAACGACCAGCCCGTTCAACTGCGTCTGCCATCCTCCGCCGGGGCCCCGTCGCGGGCCGCCGCCTGAGCATCACTAGAACACGAAGCCGTTCACTTCGTGACCGCCTCGACAAGCGTCTGTGGGTCGATGACCGAAGGGAACACGGCGACCTCATCAAGCCTCCCTTCCCAGGAATCGGCACCGCGGCTCGAACCGCCGAAGAAGAGCTCGTCGGCCCACGACGGCGCCGCGGCCTGACCGCTCACTTCGATCTCCGGCTTCGGATCGCCATTAAGAAAGACGCGGATCGAACCGCCGTCGCGAACGAGCAACAGATGGTTCCAGCTCCACCGCTTCAGCTCCGTCGTCCCCCCAACGACCGGACCGTCCCCGACCTGCAGGATCACCTTACCGGCATGCCCCGACGTTCCGCCCAACCCCAACTGCTCGGCCCCCTCGGGTCGGGCATAGTCCTTACCGCGGGCATAAGCCCATCCCGTCACGCCACGGCCGTCAATCGGCATGCCATTCCAAACCCACAGCGAAACCGAATAGCGATCGGGTAGCGTCCCGACGCTGGCCGTCATCCGCCCCCCGGCGAAATGCGCCGCGCGGTTGGGCAGGGTCGTCGAAGTGAAAAGGTCGGACCGGGTCCCTTCGAGGAAAAAGACGACCCCCGATTCGTAATGACCATCGCGGCGGTGCTTCGAATGATCGCGTGCCCGCGGCGCTGCCATGTCATCCATTCGCCAATAACCGAGCGGCTCAAGGTCGATGACCTTCTTCGCGAGCGGGCCGACGGGAGGTTGGTACGGGATGCGAGGCTTCCCCGCGACGCGCTCGAGCATCGCGAGCGCCGCCTCGACGATCTTCGGTTCGGCCTTCTCTTCTAACCCCGCCGATCGCGCCGGCCACGTGTTGTATCCCCCCAGCGTGTGCTGTTCGGGAGGCGGAATATAACCGTCCCCACCATTGGCTAACTCGATCACCATCGTCTGCTTCAGCGGGCTTTGGAGTTTTAACTTCAACCCCGTGAGCGCATAGGTCTCGTTCGGTGTCGTGGCGATCCCGATGTCACCGATCCGGATCGCCTGCACGACGACTTCGGTTGACTGTGCCTCGTGCAAAAAGATCTGTTCACGGGCATAGACCTCTTCCGTCGTCGTCGGCAATTTACCTTCCAGCTTGTCGACGATCCCCTTGGACCACTGCAAGAGCTGCGCGTCGGGGACGCGATAATCGAGCCGCAGACGCGTTTCGGCCATCTCCAACCGGGGCGAATCGTCGTACCGAATCTCGGCCAAAGCCCGCGTCGTCAGCTCGATCAGACCCGTAACGTATTGGTCGATCTTGATCGTCTCGAATTCGGGCGGGGTTTGCTTGGTGTAATCGACCCGCCAGATGTCGCCGCTGCAGCCGTGCGACATGATCCCGACAACCGGCCGAGTCGATTTCTTGTCGCCAGTAAGCTTCGCGGCCAAG
>JBEIRZ010000154.1:0-10072 GCA_040375695.1 Planctomycetaceae bacterium | reverse complement strand
GGTCGAAGCGGCGACGACCTTCCCCGGCCCGATCGTTCCGACCGGCGGTTTTGCGTGGCCCCAAAGAACGCTCGAACCCGCGCTCGCCCGCCGCGTCCTCTTCCCGTCACCTCACGCCATCCTCGAATTGACCGACCCCGACCGGCTCCGGTCCCTCGCGGCCTCTGCCCAAATTCGCTTCCCCGAAACGATCCCGCTGCAAGATTTCAATCCCCACAAAACAACCCCCAGCGGCTCGGCAGGGGACTGGCTGATCAAAGCGCGGCTGGGGACCGGAGGAGCCGGCGTGCGCCCCCTGCGGACCGCCCCCACCGCAGCGCCCGACGATCGAATCCCAACCGACCTTTGCCTCCAGCGCCGCATCTTCGGACGACCGATCGGGGCCCAATTCTTCACCCGAGGCCCCGGGGGCAGATACAGCACCCGCTTGCTCGCGATCTTCGCCGGCCTGACCCATCGCCGACACCCACAGCTTCCGTTCCTTTACGGCGGCTCGGCCGGTCCGTGCGACGCCACCTGGCCCGACCGCGACGTGGCCCGGGCCCGACTCGCCCGGCTCGGCCAACTCGCCGCCGAGGCGTTCGGCCTGTGCGGACTGTTCAATATCGACCTGATCCGCGACCCACAAGGCAACCTGTGGCTGCTCGAAATCAACCCGCGATTCTCCGCCTCGATGGAACTCTACCGCAGGCTCGCCCCCAACCCCCAACCCTCACTGATCGATTGGCACATCGCCGCACACCAAGAACGTGACGGACTGATCAGCCCCGCCGAAGCCGATGCCCGCACCGGCCCCGACCAAAATCTTTCTTTGCCGCCGATCGATCGATACGGTTTCAAACGGATCGTCTACGCCAAACACGACCTCCGCTGGACCGCAGAAGCGCACAGGCGACTGGCCGAATCGGTCGCGGCGATTTCGCTAGGCAATTCACCCGTGATCGCGAAAACCAAAAGCGAAAGCGGACCCACCGTCACGATGCACGACATCCCCGTGCTGACCGAACCTGTCCCCAAAGTGCAAGGTTCGCATCCGACGTCCCTGGCCGCAAGCGACGACGCGACCGCCCCCCCCACGATCATCCCCGCAGGCGTGCCCTTGCTGACCCTGATCGCGATCGGTGATAACCTCCGACAACTCGCGTCCATTTGCCGGCACCTGGAGTCCCAGATCGCCGACTTGGCCCGTGTTTGAAGGGTCGTCGACGACCACCGAGTGATCCGCCCGACACGGTCGCCCCCTTCCGTACGCATGCCCCATCGAGGTGAAAGATGCCCCCATCCTTAACGCTTCGCCACATCATCCCCCAGCTCGCCTTCGGGATCGCCGTCTCCATGCTGGCGATCCAGGCCCACGCCCAAAACCTCGCTGATTGGTCGGGGGAATGGGATTCGCGCTGGCGGGGTGGCGGCGCGAGGCTGAGCCTCCAGCAAACAGGGGACACGGTCTCCGGGGCCTACCCGCTCTACTCCGGGAAGATCGAAGCGACCGTCGTCGGGCGAGAACTCCGCGGCCGCTGGATCGAGAAAGAGCGTTCCGGGAGCTTCGTCTTCGTGCAGAGCTCCGATGGCCAAACCTTCTCCGGCCGTTTCGAATCGGGCGAATGGTGGACAGGGTCACGCACGAGCCTAGCGTCCGCGCCAAAATTCCTGATCGATCAACGCCTCCCCGAAACGACACTCCGCTCGTTCCTACAGGCGATGAATTCGATCGGGCCCGCCTCGAACGACCTGCTGGGTTACGCCGCCAAACTCTTGGCCCCGGCCGAAGAATCGGAAGCGGGGATCAGCCGCTTGGACCACGCCGACCTCCTCTTCAAGGTGCTCGATCGTTTGACCTTCCGCATTTGGGGGATCAGCCGCGGCGAAGAAAACGTCGACCGCTTCACGACAAAGTTGACCCAAGCCGGTACCGGACATTCGCTCGACCTCGAATTCGTCAAACTCGACGACCTCTGGTACATCGTCCCGCCCGATCCTGATCTGTTGCGTTCAACCCTCGACAAACTCGAATTGGCACGCCAACAAGCGGCCCCGACCTCCCGCAAGAACAGCGGCCTCCACTCACCCCGCGACACCTTCAAGACGTTCCTGCAAGGGATCCATCTCGAAAGGGGTTACAACGCCGACGGACAAGCGATGCGGGCGCTGAACATGAGCGAGTTCAGCGACGTGGCGAAAGAGCAGGAGGTCATCCTGCTGGCCAATTACCTCAAACGGACGCTCGACCGAATCAGCTACATCATTTGGCAAGAAATCCCCGACGACCCCAACAGCAAAGAACCCTTCATCCACTTCCAACACCCCGCGGGTGAAGTCGTTGTCGCGCCGTTCGATGACGAAGAGACCAAGGAAGTGGTCTGGCAATTCACCCCCGGGACGCTGCAAAACATCCGCTCGGTCTACGCGGCGATGGAAGAGATGCCGCTGGAGGCCGGGTTGCCGCCGGCACCTTCCGAAAACTTCTATTTCGCCATGCGGGATCGCATTCGCGGCTTCGCCCCCAAGCTGCTGCAACCTTGGGGGATCATCGAAGGTTGGCAATGGCTCGGCTTCGGGTTGGTCGTCCTCGGGTCGCTGCTGCTGGGGTTGGTCCTGGGACGCCTCGCACGACTCACGTTTTTGCGAAATTGGGCCGAGCGTGCCAAGACCCAGCCGCTTGCCGACTTCGTCTTGCGCTGGTCGTCCCGGACCCTGATGCTGGGGGTCGGCTTGCTGATGACCCACGGGTTGCTCGGCCTGCCCGACACGATCGCCCACCCGGTGACGACGCTCGGGTGGTGCCTGATCGTGGTGACCGTCACGCTGATGCTGTTGCTTTTGATCAACGTGATCGCCGATCGGTATCGTAACATTCCCCACCTGGCCGGCCACTTCCGCGCGCTGATCTCGCTGATCGCGGGGGTCGCCCGCGTGATCGTCTCGATCGCCGGCCTGGTGCTGTTGGCCCACCTCCTTTCGATCCCCTACCAAGGGGTCTTGGCAGGGCTGGGGATCGGCGGCTTGGCAGTCGCGCTGGCCGCCCAACCGACGCTGCAAAACTTCCTCTCGGGGATCACGCTCTACATGGACCGCCCGATCGCGGTCGGCGATTTCTGCTCGTTCGGCGGCACCTCCGGGACGGTCGAGTACATCGGGATGCGTTCGACCCGCATCCGCACCCTCGACCGCACCCTGATCTCGGTCCCCAACTCGGAATTCTCCAACATGCAATTGGAAAACTACGCCCAGCGCGACCAGATCTTCTTAAAGGACACCCTCCAACTCCGCTACGAGACGACCCCTGACCAGTTGCGATTGGTCCTGGTGGAACTCCGCAAACTGTTGCTCGCCCACCCCAAGGTCGCCCCCGATCCGATGCGGGTCCGCTTCGTCGCCTTCGGCGCCCATTCGCTCGATATCGAACTCTTCGCCTACGTCCGGACCCAAGACCACTCGGAATTCCTGGCGATCCGCGAAGACATCTACCTGCGGATCATGTCGCTGATCGAAGAGCTCGGCGTCCAATTCGCCTTCCCCTCCGCGGTCCACTACCACGCCCAAGACACGAAAAGCGACCCCGAGCTGGCCAAACGGGCCAGCGAAACCGTCAAAGCCTGGCGCGAAACCGACTCACTCCCGTTCCCCGATTTCGATTGGCGGGACAAGGCCGAACTCAGCGGCAAACTCGATTACCCGCCGCTCGGTTCCAAACTCGCCGACGTGATGCGCGACCCGGTCTTCGGGCAATCGGAAGAATAACCCCCACCGACGACGCGAAAGATCCTTATCGGCGTGGCCGTCAACCGCGCCTCGACACGCTTTCACTTCGCCCCGGTGTTACTACGAATGTAGTCAACTTCCGCTTGACGGAACGGCGTCCCGTCGGGCTGCAGGATGTCGTGAAACCAAACGGGCGGCGGCCCGTCATAACTCTTGGTCCACGAATCCCACGGATAAATCGTTTGCGACTTGCCGTTGATGAACCCCCAACAGTACGCCGCGACCTTGGCCTGCTTCATCATCCCCAAATGCGGCTCGAAGACGCTCCCGTTGGGCCGGGCCATGAATTCCGTGCACAGTAGCGGTCGGCCGTAATTCCCCAAATTGTCGATGCACCGCCGCAGCGACGCCGCGTCGCCATAGCTGTGAAAACTGATCACGTCGCTGTTGCGAAGCTGGATCTTTTTGCATTCGTCTAGCCGCGTCACGTTTTCCGAATCACGCCAAACCCCCGAAGTCAACGGCTGCGTCGGATGCCCCTCCCGCGCCCACGCGAACGCCGGGCCCAAAACCCGATTGACGAGCCGCGGCTTGTCCTTCGGCTCCAGCCCCGGTCGCTTCGCTGCACCACCATCAAAATTATCCGGCTCGTTCCAAATGTCCCACACCACGACCCGGCGGTCCGACGCGAACCGGCTCACCACCCCCACGACGTACTCCTTCAAATGCGGGTAAGCCTCCGGGTCCTTCAAGACTTCGATCCCCGGGCTCTGGACCCAACCCGAATTGTGGGTGTGCGGCAGTGGCTTGGGCTGCGGACCCGACTTCGGCACCGGGTGCCAACAACTGTCGAATAGCACGAACATCACCCCGATCCCGTGCCGATCGGCGATCGTCAGGAATTCGTCACACCGCTTCAAAAACCCCTCCCGGTCCTGAAGCCACAGCAAATCGTGCAAGAAGACGCGGACACTGTTGAACCCCAACCCCTTCGCATAACCCAATTCACGATCGATCGTCTGGGGGTCGAACGTCTCGGCCTGGAACATCTCGAGCTGGTTGATCGCCGTGCTCGGCAAGTAATTGCAACCGACAAGCCACGGTGTCTTGGCGTACCAAGCCTGCGCCGCCTCGGCCGACCACCGCCCCGGGCCGTCGTCCGGACGCTCGATCTCTTGCCCGACGACCACGCCGCCAACAAAAAACCACCCGGCTACCGCCAAGGCCAACCGCCACCCGAAACCAGACCATCGACCGATACCCATGAGCCACCTCTCACCGTGCCAAAAAACGCGACGAAGCCGTCCACATGAGCACCATCTTAACGGCCCGTCACGCCGAACGAACACGTGGCAAAGGAACAGGTGGCGAACGAACACGTGGCGAACGAACACGTGGCACACAAACTTCGGATCGAAGTTGCGACCAGATCCCGTCCGACACCCGCGATCGGCTTCGTCAGCGGCTAATGCTTCTTCTCGATCTTGGCACCCTTCAGGATCGACTTCTTCAATTCGTTCTTGATCTCGTCGAAGTGGTTGATCGCGCCCATCACGTCAATCTTCGTCTTGTGAAACTCCTCGATCGATTCCAACCCGGAGGGATAATTGCTCAATTCCCGGTTGATTTCCTTCTCACCCTTATCGATCGTATCGACGATATTTTTGAACAGCGTTTTTTGGCTCTCGACCTTTTCGATCGCCTTGTCAAGTAATTTGGCCCTCAAGATCGGGTCCTCGATCGCGTAGGCTTCGTCACTCTGCTTCGCCGCCTGGTTGATCTGCTCGGAGACAAAACGAACTTCGGCATCGAGCTTCTTGTTCAGGTCGATCCCGCGCTTCGACAACTTGCCGATCGCCCGGATGTAATTTTCATTCGCGTCGATTTCCCCTTTCATCGACCCCTTGGCACGATTCAGGTCCTCCTCGATCGCCACCACCGATTCGTCGGCCTCGGCGGTCATTTCCCGCATGTTGAGGATGATCGACCGCGCCTGATCCAGATTCGCCGTGAAGCGGTTCTTGTCCCCGTTGTACCCCGCGATTTCAAAGGTCTTCGCGTCGTGCTCGAAATTCTTCTCCGCGAGCTCGATCATCTTCTTCACCGCTACCTTTTTGTTGCGGACCACCTTCACGCCCTCGTCGATCCGGTTGATCTCCTGCCGCGCCTTGTCGGCGGCGTTCTTCTGCAGCGCTTCGGCGATCTTGATCATCGCATGGTTAGCGATCTCTTCCTCCCGGCCGATCTCTGCCATGATCGCTTTCAAGTTTTCCATTCGCGCGACGAAGTCATGCAGCAACTCCACCGACCGCTTCGACAACCGATTGGTGATCTCCTCCTCGACCTTCGACTTCTTGATGGCAAACGAACCGACCATCCCGTCGAGCAAATCCTGCAACTTCTTCACTTCCCCCTTGTACGTGGTCGTCTCTTCACCGACGAGTGCCTTTTGCAACGTCCCTTTGTAATTATTGAGCGCCTTCGAGAAGGAGACTTGCGCCGCGGCGATCTTCTTCAAGTCCCCCGACGTCTCGGCCGTATCGAGCAACTTGCAGGCATCTTCGATCCCCGACGATTTACGAAACGCCCCCAAAAATTTCTCGCTCGGCTTACTCTTCCCCGTCACCCGTTCAAAGTTCTCTTTGGCATGTTTCCAATCTGCTAAGTAAGGCATCGCCATGACTCCGGTTTGCTGACCCGATTTCTTCGCAGTAACGATCGAAGATTCACAACCGCGGCAAGATCGATGCCAATCGAGAGGGTGTTTTTATCCGGATGATCTTTATAGATAGGCGACCACGACCCGATCGGCATCAAGCCTCGATCGAAAAGCGAACTTCCCGCGTCAACGTCGCATTCTCGCCACCATCTGGGTGCGACAATCCGCCGAGCCGCTCTTACGAAATGGTCGCCGCGAAACAGAAGGTATTCCCCCCATTCCAGCCCCCCGCCGGTCGCAAGTTGCGACGAACGGTTTCGTAATGAGCCCGTACCGAAAGCCAAAGGGGTCAGGCGTCTTTAAAGTTTACCGATAACCTATCGACGCTGACGTGGCTTCACCGGGGAGTCACGGTGGAGGGGTTGGTGGTGCGGCGACTGGCCGGCGGAATGGCCGTTTCGACCCTGCTCGATGCCACCGTCGCCGAAACCTTTCGGTTTCCTGCAAAAGACGCCTCGGTACCGAATCCCGAATCCCGGGTACGACCCCAATCGCGCGATCGGCACTTAACGCCTTCGGGGAAAAGGCCTGACTTTGCCAGGCAACCCAGGGCCGCGACAAGCTTTGCCCTGAGCTTTTCAGTATCGTCCTTTCAAGGCCGTTGGTCTCCCTAAACCGCGAAAGGACTTTGGCGAGTACCGTAGGGGCCAGTGGAACGGAAAGCCGTAACGGGCCCATGCGACGCGTCGACCTACAGCTTCCCTTCGATCTTGGTGGCCTACGGTAACTACCTTTCGCAGTTTGCGACAATCGATCTCAGGCCGCGGGCATTTCATCCCGTTGCTTCGAATGCTCTACAATGAGCCCCGGACAATCATTTCGCTAATGCGATTTCGTGGCTCGCAGCGAGTCCCCTGCGGACGAGCAAAGCGATCACGGCTTCCCCTTGTCACAACACCCTTTCACCCAGTCGACTTTTTCATGACGCGCGCCGCAGCCCTCTTTACCATCCTTTTTTGGGCAACCGCAGCCCCCGCCCAAAACCCCCCCCAAGCCCCCGATGTCGATGCGATCTTGAACTCGGGAAAGCTCGACGCGGGGATCGACGAACTCTCCCGATTCGTCGGCCAAAACGCCGATAACGACCGCGCCCGTTTCGAACTGGGGACCTTGCGTTTCCTCCGCGCGGTCGAACGCCTAGGCCAAGGGCTTCATCGATACGGCCTGGCCGATCGATCGATCTGGATCGAAAACATGATCCCGATCCTCCGCCTCCCGGTCCCCGACAACCCGAACCCCGAAGAACTGACCTACGAAGCCTCTCGCCAAATCCTGATCACGTTCCTCAACGATTTGGCCGAAGCGGAGAAGACGCTTTCGAACGTCGACGACCCCGCGGTCAAGATGCCCGTGCACGTCACCGATATCCGACTGAATTTCGGCTCGCAGCAAGACGGAGCGGTGCCGCTGCAACAGATCCTCACCAACATGCGCGCCGTCCGCGGCGATCGCAACCTCTTCGTCGTCTTCGACCACGGCGACGCGATCTGGCTCCGCGGCTATTGCCACGTCTTGTCAGCGCTCTGCGAATTCGTCTTGGCCCACGACGGCCAAGAGCTCTTTGACAGCGTCGCCCACCTCTTTTTCAAAAAGGTCAAATCACCGTACCCGTTCTTGCAGGTCGGTCGTCGCGTCTTCACCATCGCAGAAAATTTCGATATCGCCGATATGATCGCAATGATCCACCTGATCCGCATGCCGGTCAAAGAACCGGAGCGGATGCGGGCGTCGCTCGCGCACATGCAAGAGGTGTTGAAGCTCAGCGGCCAGAGCTGGAAGAGCATCCTCGACGAGACCGATGACGATCACGAATGGCTCCCCAACCCCAAGCAAAAGGGCGAGTTGGGCATCCCGGTGTCGAAGGAAATGATCGACGGCTGGCTCTTGGCGGCCGACGAGGGCTCCGCCGTCCTGCGTGGCGAAAAACTGGTCCCCTTCTGGCGAGGCGATTCGAACCAAGGGGTCAACGTTCGCCGCGTCTTCACCGAACCGACCAATTTCGACCTCGTCCTCTGGATCCAAGGGACCGCCGCCGCTCCCTACCTCGAAAAAGGGACGATCACCCGCCCCGAAGTCTGGGCCAACATGCAACAGGCGTTTCGAGGAAACTTCCTTCCCTTCGCCGTCTGGTTCAACTGACCCGACGGGCACAGCGCCGCAGCCCGAAAGGCCGATCACGTCAGCCCGAAAGGCCAAGGACGTCAGCCCGAGCGGCCAAGGACGAAGCAAGTTCCCGCAGATCGGACGGATCGATCGACCCCGTTGCCGACCGGCGGACGTTCGTCCGCCCCCGCATTTGGAGCGATCGTTGCCGTCGGTTACGATGGACCGGATGACGACATGACAACGATTCGACCAATCGGGTGAAGGGATGTTTTTTTGCAAGCGGATCCGCCAACGGGGCAGGGGAATGACCAACGCATTTTCGATCGGGGATCGCGTCGCCTCGTTGGCCATCACGCTCCTTTTTGCCATGACTCTGGCCGCATCACCATCCCGAGCCGCGGAAGTCCTCGTCGAGGCCGAACAGTTCGCGTCGCTAGGGGGTTGGGACCTCGACCAACAATCGATGGACCAGATGGGGTCGCCCTACCTGTTGGCCCACGGCTTGGGGACGCCGGTCAAGGATGCCGTGACCCAGGTCACCTTCCCGGAATCGGGCGAATACCACGTGTGGGTGCGGACCCGCGACTGGGTCGCCCCGTGGAAGGCCCCCGGCGCCCCCGGCAAATTCCAACTGCTGATCGATGACCAACCGCTCGAACCGACCTTCGGTACCGTCGGGGCCGATTGGCATTGGCAACCCGGTGGCAAGGTCACCGTCGGCAAGACCGCCAAGCTCACGTTGCATGACATGACCGGGTTCGAAGGGAGGTGCGACGCGATCGTCTTTTCGCGCGATCCCGCTTTCCAACCCCCCAACGCCGACCCTCAGATGACCGCCTTCCGCCGCAAGCTGCTCGACCTCGAAGGCCCTCCCGATGACGGTGGCGATTATGACCTGGTCGTCGTCGGCGGCGGCGTCGCCGGTACCGCGGCCGCCGTCTCCGCCGCACGCAACGGCCTCGCCGTCGCGCTGATCCAAGACCGCGGCATCCTTGGTGGCAATTCCAGCAGCGAGGTGCGCGTCTGGCCCGAGGGTCACACCCGACAAAAACCGTTCTCACGCATCGGCGAAATCGTCGAAGAGCTCTGCCCGCCCAAACGCTCCGGGATCACGGGCAACGCCCGCGGCGGCGAGATTTACGAAGACGAGCGGAAGATGCGGGTCGTCGAAGCCGAACCGCGCGTCAAACTTTTCCTCGAACACCGCGTCAATGCCGTCCGCACCGAAGGGAATCGCATCCTCGAAGTCACCGCCCAAAACACCCGCTCGGCCCGACGCATCAACGTCCGCGGAAAACTCTTCGCCGATTGCACCGGTGACGCCACCGTCGGTTATCTCGCCGGCGCCGATTACGAAGTCTCCCAAGAAGGGAACATGGGGGCCAGCAACATGTGGAACGTCCTCGACCAGGCCGATCGCGCCCAAGTGCTTAAGTGCGAATGCAAGGACAAAGATGCCCTCACGGTCCAGGTCGATGCCGGTGTCATCGCGGCGCCCGTCCCCAAATTGGAATGGGCCCTCGACCTAGCCGACAAACCCTTCCC
>JBEIRZ010000618.1:0-1895 GCA_040375695.1 Planctomycetaceae bacterium | reverse complement strand
TGGAAACGCCTGCCGACCGACCCGGGGGCAAAGTTCGACGTGTCGATGACCTTCCGCGGCGAAGAGATCGAACCTCAGGTCACTTGGGGGACGAACCCCGGGCAAGTCCTCGGTATCCGCGACCACGTCCCGTCCCCCGGCGATTTCGCCGACGCGACCGAACGGAAGTCGACCGAAGCAGCCCTCCAGTACATGGGGCTCTCCGCAGGGACACCGCTCCAAGACGTTACCCTGCAACGGGTCTTCATCGGCAGTTGCACCAACGCCCGCATCGAAGACCTTCGCGCCGCCGCGGCCGTCGCCAAAGGGCACCACGTTTCGGGGCATGTCAGCGCGATGGTCGTCCCCGGCAGCGGTCAGGTCAAACACCAGGCCGAGCAGGAAGGGCTCGATCAGATCTTCCGCGAAGCCGGCTTCGATTGGCGTGAGGCCGGATGCAGCATGTGCTTGGCGATGAACCCCGATAAGCTCGCCCCAGGCGAACGGTGTGCCAGCACCAGCAACCGCAATTTCGAAGGCCGCCAAGGGAAAGGGGGACGGACCCACCTCGTCAGCCCCGCCATGGCCGCGGCGGCCGCCATCCGAGGACATTTCGTCGACATCCGCGATTGGGACTACAAGGCATGAAAGCGTTCACCGTTCACACCGGCGCCGTCGCGACGATGGACCGCGCCAACGTCGATACCGACCAGATCATCCCCAAACAATTCCTCAAACGGATCGAAAGGACCGGCTTCGGCCAGTTCCTCTTTTACGATTGGCGGTTCGAGGAAGACGGGACGACCCCCAACCCCTCGTTCGAGCTGAACCAGCCCGAAGTCGCCGGGGCGTCGATCCTAGTCACCCGCAAGAACTTCGGCAGCGGCAGCAGCCGCGAACATGCCGTCTGGGCCCTCGACGATTACGGATTCCGCTGCGTCATCGCCCCGTCGTTCGCCGACATCTTTTTCAACAACAGCTTCAAGAACGGGCTGTTGCCGATCACCCTCCCCGAAGCCGACATCGATGAACTCTTCCGGCGGGCCGCCTCGCACCCGCATTACGGGCTCTCGGTCGATCTTGAGAAACAGCAAGTCAGCGACAAGGCCGGGTTCGTGCGGCATTTTGAGATCGACCCGTCGCGTCGCCACAACCTGTTGCACGGGCTGGATGACATCGCGATGACGCTGTTGCACGAAGCGAAGATCACCGACTTCGAAAAACGCCGCGAACTGTCGGCAGCCTCCGGCTGATGGCCCAAGCGCTCGCCCCCGCGGCCGCGGTCGCGGTGCTCCTACTTTTGGGGCACCTCATCCACGGCCGCTTCGCGGTCTTCCAAAAGATCTACGTCCCGGCATCGGTCATCGCCGGGATCATCGGGCTGGTCGGATTTCGCATCCTCGCGCCAATGCTATCCGCCTCCGTGTGGGGCGAACCCTTCGCGAAGATGACCGAATCGCTCCGGGGTTGGCCCGCCTACCTGATCGCTACCGTCTTCGCCGCGATGCTGTTGCAACCCGCGGCGGGACGTCGCCGACGGACCGCGATGCGGGCCGTGCTCTGCGAAGGGTTGATGGTCGGTGTTATCGCCCTGGGCCAGACCGCGGTCGGGCTGTCGCTGACTTGGCTGGTGATCCAACCTTTTTACGACGTCCCCAATTCGTTCGGGATGCTCGTAGAAACGGGGCTCGCCGGCGGGCATGGCACCGCGGCGGCGATGGGCCAAGTCTATTCGACCCCCGAGATCAATTTCCCCAGCGGGCTCGACCTCGGGATGCTAATGGCCACCTCCGGGCTCGTGTGGGGGATGATCTCCGGGATCTTTTTGATCAACCTCGTCGTCCGGAACCGAAGGAGCTGGGCCGAGCGTCCCTGCATCGCGCTGGACCGGTTGAAAAATGACCCAACGCACCCGC
>JBEIRZ010000357.1:0-4630 GCA_040375695.1 Planctomycetaceae bacterium | reverse complement strand
GATCCCGCACTCGGAAATGATTCCCGATACGGCAAACCTTCGAAAGATTTCATTAGTCGAGGCTGTCCCGAACGAATACGTCTGTCTGCAAGACCCTTCGAACGATAGCAGATCCCCAGTACTGTTGTTCCTCCACAAAAGTCGAATCCCGAATCCCGGGTACGACCCTAACACCAGGCCACCCGCCACAAGAGCGGAGCGGCGCAAGCCGCCCGGTGAGTCCAGCCCCACTAGCGGAGCGGCGCAAGCCGCCCGGTGAGTCGAGAAGAAGGTACGCGACTCGACCGAGCCATGGTTTTTGCAAACCGCCGGACACCGGACGGCTCGCGCCGTGCCGCTAACGTGGAGACACCGGACGGCTCGCGCCGTGCCGCTAACGTGGAGGGCAACGCCTATAAATCGCATCGCGGAAGGGACCGCTGACGGGGACAGAGCACATTACAAAATGACCGCAACACAAAAGGACCATGGGGGACAGCGGGGACAGAGCTCATTTACGACGGCTGTCTCCCCATGTTTCTTACAGTTTCTTAACCTTATGCTCCATAACCGCGACAGTCCGTCACCGCAACAGTCCCTCAGGTGATTCGGGCTGATCCGCTACTGCGATGCGGTCCGGCGGGTGCGTTACGGCGTGGGCGGGGAATGGATTTGGTCCGGTCTCAGAGTATCTTCAGCACCACGACGCACGGTCAGGACATAGATCGTATCGTCCTTGATCGTGAAGACCGCCCTATAACCAGGACGTGAACCGAGCCCAACGAGTTTTTCACGAATTTCGTATGGGAAGGCGTCATTCTCCGCCGACAGCGAATGACTCAGCGGGAAATCGACAATCGTCTCCAGTTGCGATTCGACTGCGTCGAGCCAACGGGCCTCCTGTTCGGATGAATGATGGTCTGCCCACCACTCGGCATTGCGGCGCACGTCTTCCTTTGCCTGCGGAAGGATGATGAGACGATGCTTCACGTCTGACGCTGTCGTAACCCGAGATTCGCGCGGATATTATCAAACGCTTCATCGAGCGGAGTCCCCAAACCGGCCTCCATCTCAGAAATACCCTCCGCGATGGCAGCTCGATCCCGCTGGCGACGAAGGGCATCCATCGCTTGGCGGTGCGTTTCACCGTCGACAATGAAGTAAACACGCGATGTCTCGGGATCGACAACTTCGAGTTCTCGATCCCCGGTCGCGTGCAACGCGGCAGCCAGTTCTTTCGTCAGTTTCGCGGTCATAGGCGAATTATATCCCCAAACAGGCCTCCGAAGAAACGGTGATCCGCCGAAATGTGCATCCGAACCGGGGACAGGGACCTGACGGCGGGGTGACGGCGGGGTGACGGCGGGGACGGTGACGGCGGGGACAGAGCTTATTCAAGACGGCTGTGTCCCCCAGTTTCTTCACCTCATGCTCTGTCCCCAGTGTGGCGCCCCGTGTGGCGTTAGTAGGCTCTGGGCGTGCCACCCCGAACGAGACAACTCGCACATCAATGGTCGTACCGATCGAACGAATCTCAACGCGGATCGGTAGGGTCGGCAGACGGTAACAGACCGTGAGAATCACAGGTATGGGGTCGTACCCGGGATTCGGTATTCCGGATACGTTCGGGTCATCTAAGTTGTTGCCCGCATTAAACTGGGTGGCACGCCCAGAGGCTCGGCGATGGGTGTGGCGTTGCTTCGGGAGGCTCACGACTGCGACACCGCGGGACCGATGTCCCTGTTGTTTCGCATTATGGGGAGTGACCATTCGAATGCCCGCAATGTCCGGTGCGGCGAAAGACGGCGACGAAGCACTGACCCCGGCGAAGCCATCCCGCCGAGATACCGGACGGCTCGCGCCGTGCCGCTTTTGTTTGCTCCGCTCACCGAACTTTTTCGCGCAGCAGCGACGCGAGTTCTAACGGGTAATCGGTCAGGATCGCGTCGATCCCCGCGTCGATCGCGACCCGCCAATGGTCAGGGACGTTGCCGCTGACCGTAACGCCGGCGATGAAGGCTCGCTTGCCGGCCCGATGCACGGCATCGACTTCGCCCTGCGTCGGGAGGTAACGGAAATAGACCCAATCGGCATCGGTCGCACTCGCCGCCGCGGGGAACTCCGCCGCGTCATTGGCGACGATCGCGACTTGGGCTTGAGCAGACGCCCCTTTCAAACGCTTGCGGACTTCGGGGTCGGAGATCGTCCGGCCGATGAACAGCAACCGATCGAGAACGCGGTGCTCCACCGCCGATCGCACCACACCTTCCTCGACACCCGCAGCCTTCAAATCGACGGCGATCAGGACGGGGCGATCGCGATCTTGGGCGATGAGCGCGAAGACTTCGTCGATCGTCGGGACGCGTGCACCGGCGAACCGCGGGTCGAACCAATGGCCGGCATCGAGCTTGCGGAGCTGATCGAGCGTCAAATCGGCGACCAACCCCGTGCCGTCGGTGGTGCGATCGACCGACGCGTCATGGATGCACACCAGGGCATCATCCTTCGTCCGTTCGACGTCAAATTCAAAACCGAGGGACAGGGCGAGGCAGGCCCGAAAATTCGGCAGCGTGTTTTCAGGGGCGTGCAACAGCAGCCCACGATGCGCGACGATCCGCGGCGGCTCATCGGCGACAACCACCGCAGCGCCCTGCCAAGCCAACAGCCCGCAGGCGAACGCCAAGAGGCAGTGAGCGGTGAACGCCACCGCGACGAAGCGTCTGGCAAAGTCCCGAAAACGGCCCGATCGGTCGGGGGTGCTGAAGGTGAGGGATAGCATCGTAAGCATCACGCGTCTCCTGCGGGGCTAGGCCATCAACGGGAAACCTTCGATCGGGATCGCTTGGCCGAAACCGCGGACGAACGTCCCTTCGCCGGGGGACAACCCGAGCAAGCGGAAATCGGGGAGCGAACGGAGCATCCCGATCGTCGGCCCGAAGCGACGTGTCATTTCATCGAGGATCGGATCGGAACGTGGGTCATCGCGCTGGAGTTCGTGCACCTCGCAGAGGAAGCTGACCCGTTTGCGGGCGAAGACGTTGACCGAAGCGGCTTCGTCGGCGATGAACATCACGTGGCAGCGACGCGAACCGATCAGGTTGGCGGTGTGTTTGGCCAAGCCGCTGACCAGGATAAAGAATTGCCCGCGGTCTTCGACGAACGGCGCGTAGCTCGCGTTGGGGGTCGCGTCACCGGGGGCGGCGGTCGCCAGGATCAGCGATTGGCTTTTGGCGACCAGCTCGACAATCTCATTGGCGATTTCGTGGTTCATGTTCGATGCCATCGGAAGCGATCCCTTTGATCAAATCGGTGGAAGCGGAAGCGGCGGGAAGAATCGTTCATCACCACCCGCCGGTCAGCGGGCAGGTGCCGCAGGGAGAAGTCTGCATCACCCCGGTTCCGGAGGCGAGGCCCAATTGCAGCGCCAGGTTAGCGGCCAAGCCGAGGCTGCCCAGGCTCGGGACGCCGAAGCCGAGGCCAGCCGACAGGTTCGCCGATGCGGTCGCCTGCAGCGATGCCTGTGCCGAAGCGGAGAGCGATGCCGCGGCGGCGGCCGAGGCGTTCAGCCCGGCACCGACGTTAAGCCCCAGCGGGATGTTCATGCTTGCCAGCCCCGATAGCGCGGCCAAGAGCGGCGCGAGCGCCGCGGCGAGAAGCGACATGGCGTTGGGGAGCATCAAGTTGACGTTGAGCGCGGCTTGGATCGCCGCCAATTGGGCGAGCAGCGACGACAGCGTGATCAGGTTCCCCAGGTCGAGGTTCAGACCCGGCAAACCGAGCGCGGCCGAAAGCCGCAGCGCGGCGCTAAGCTTTGCCAACCCGCCGGGGAGGAGCAGGTTGAAACCCAGGGCACTGGCCGCGACGACCATGCGGGCGTGCAACGCGAGGTTCGCGGCGGCGTTGACCGAGGCCGCCACCGAAGCCGACACGGAAGCCGACGCGCGGATCGCCGCACCCAGCGCCAAACCCAATTTCATCGCACCCCCGGGGACGAGGAGGTTGATCCCCAACGTGAGGTTCACGATCGAGGCGGTCGTCAACATCGCGATCAGGTCCGACAGCACCTCCATGAGCGGTTGGAGCGCCTTGAGCAGCAGCGCCATGATCGATGGCAGGTGCATGTTCATCGATCGGATCGCCAACCCCAGCGACATGCTGGCGTTGGCCGCGAGCGGGTTGATCCCCAGAGCGAGCTTGATCGCGGCGAGCGCTTCGAGCCTCGCGACGGCGCTGGCCGTCAGCGACGCGCTCAGCCGAGCCGACGCGGCGAGGTTGGCCATCGCCGACATGCTCATCGCCCCACCCAGGCTCAGACCCGTGCTGAGCAACAGCGACGGCAGCGCGGCCATTTTGGGGAACGGTAAATCCTTCGGGATCAACGACGCCAGCATGGCCAATGGCATTTTTGCCAGACCCTCCAGCGCCTTCAGCAACATCTGCTTGCAACAACAGGCCATCCGTTGATTCCCCTGAAGACCATGCGTCGTTCGACGCCGCACCGTCACGATAATCGACCCAGCACCGTCACGATAATCGACCCAGCACCGTCACGATAATCGACCCCGCCCCGTCACGATAATCGACCCGGGGGGGCGGGTTGTCAACCTGAGCGACGTCGCGGCGCCCTCATCCGCATGGCGCCGCTTCGACG
>JBEIRZ010000478.1:0-3154 GCA_040375695.1 Planctomycetaceae bacterium | reverse complement strand
GGGCGGGACCGGGGCTGGGTTGGTAGCTGTACCGCCCCATAAAAATCTCTTCCCACACGCCGGGGGGTTGGGGCATAAAAACGGTCGGGCCGCCGATCGATGTGTTGAGCAATCCTGAGGCTTGCAGCGCGGCGTCGCGGATCATCCAACTGGCAAGCCGATAGCGGGGGCCACGGGCGAGCAGCCGATTGTCCGGGTCAGCCACGATCGCCGCAGGAACCGCGTCGCTCGTTTGTCGATAGGTCCGGCTGGTGACCATCAACCGGATCAGATGCCGGATGTCCCAGCCGCTTTCGACCAGTTCGACGGCGAGCCAATCGAGCAGCTCGGGATGGGTCGGTCGGTCCCCTTGCAACCCGAAGTCTTGCGGGGTGCGAACGAGCCCGCTGCCGAACATCAGTTGCCACAACTGATTCGTCACGACGCGAGCCGTGAGCGGGTTTTGGGGCGAAACGATCCAGCGGGCCAGATCGAGCCGCGTCAGCCCAGCGGCTGCTGGGGTATTTGTCACAGCCAGTGCGGCGCTGTCGTCACAACTCTCGGACGCGCTTTCCTCTCGCAGCTCTGCCGCGCTTTCCTCTTGCGGCTCTGCCGCGCTTTCCTCTTGCGGCTCTGCCGCGTTTTCCTCTCGCGGCTCTGCCGCGGCGAGGATCGCAGCAGGAAAACCTCGCTCGACCCGATCGCCATGCCGGTCCCATTCGCCGCGCACCAGGACGTGGGTTAGCCGTGGCTGTGGGAGCTCCCCGAGGACCATCACCGATAACTCTTCGGCCGATGAGTTGGCTTGCGCGAGGTGCCTGCGGGCATCGTCCGCTTTCGCCTTGGCCGTCTGAAAATCGTCGCGGGCCTGGAGGAACTGGTCGACCAATCGCCCTTTCAGCGCGTCATCAACCTTGGGCTCGATCGACTTCGCATCGGCCCCGGCTGCCGTTGTAGCATCGGCTACAATTTCGGCGAGTCGTTGCAGCGGCATCGGTTCGAGCGATCGGATGGCAGGTCCTTCCTGGTCGGTGATCGTGAGTCGGAACTTGCCGATGTTGGCGTAGCCATCGGTCGAGCGGTGCAGCAGGGTGAAGACGAGTTCTTCGTCGGGGGCGACGCGTGTCGGTCGGGCCAGGACAAAGATCGCTACCGGCTTGCGATCTCCCAGATCGGCGGGAAGGGTCCAGCCGTTGCGAGGGTCGTCGTCGAGGGTGTCTTTGACCTTGCCATAATTCCGGCCTTTCGCCTCCTGTTCGACGCTCGCGATGGCCGTTTCCAGATCGATGTCGCGGAGCTGGGAATCGCCCCGCCGACGGAGCTGCAGCTTGACATCGGTCAGGATGAAATTACCCTCAGGCCCGCGCGAATACTTGCCGTCGGTGTGGGCAGGGTCGTCGAGCACTTCGAGCCGCAGTGCGGTGACCGACATGTCTCCGGGATGCAGCGTGACTCGATAATCATCCTGCCGCGGGTAGGGCCCGCCGGTGAAGACGACGCCGTCAGAAGCCGAGAGCATTTCGGTCCCCTCGACGGAGCGGACGGCACGGGGGTCGACGACCCGCCAAGGCGAAAAGCCAGCGGCGACCCGTTCGACCTGCTTCGCGAACCAGTCGGGATAATCGGTCATCGCCTGCCGCTTCGCCTCGGCCTCGCGGGCCGTTTGGATGGCGGCCCAAGCCTGGGCCTCGGCGACGGCCCCCTCGGCATGCGGCGACCGGTATTTCAAAAACGGTTTCGCGCCGCCACCCGCCTTGCCGTCTTCGTCGATGCCATTGAAGAAGGCAAACAGCCGGTAGTAGTCTTCGTGCGAGATCGGGTCGAACTTGTGCGCGTGGCACTGGACACACCCCAGCGTCATGCCGAGCCACACCGTCCCCATCGTATTCACGCGGTCGATGACGTAATCGATCCGGGACTCCTCCGGGTCACGCCCCCCTTCGCCGTTGGTCATGTGGTTGCGATGGAAGCAGGTCGCGAGGATTTGGTCCGGAGTCGCACCCGGAAGCAAGTCGCCGGCAAATTGTTCGATCGTGAATCGGTCGAACGGCATGTTGTCATTGAAGGCCTGCACGACCCAATCCCGCCAGGGCCAGTTCGTCCGCGTCGCGTCGCCTTGAAACCCATCGGTATCGGAATAGCGGGCCGCGTCGAGCCACCACATCGCCAGCCGTTCGCCGTGATGCGGTGAGGCCAACAGGCGATCGACCGCGCGGGCGTAAGCATCGGGAGCGGGATCGTTCAAAAACGCGTCAAGCTCTTGGGGCGAAGGGGGCAGGCCGGTCAGATCGAGCGACAATCGGCGAAGGAGTGTTTCCTTGGAGGCCTGGGGCGCCAAATCGAGGCCGCGGGGGAGCAGTTCGCGGCGGACCAGGACGTCGATCGGATGATCGTTCACTTCGTCAGGGGTGCGAGGTTCCAGCGAGACCTTTCGCGGCGGCTGGAATGCCCAGTGCTTGCCCCACACCGCGCCGGATTCGATCCACCGCCGGAGCGTTGTCAGTTCGTCATCACTCAACGGCTTGCGGTGCGAATCGGGGGGCGGCATCACGAGGTCAGGGTCGCTGCTGGTGACCCGATTCAGCAGCTCGCTGCGATCGGGCGAACCGGCGACGATCGCGGGATGCCCATCCCGATCGGCCGTCGCGTCCTCGAAGCGATCGAGCCTTAGGTCGGCTTGCCGATCGGCGGCATCCGGGCCATGGCAATGGAAACAGCGATCGGAGAGGATCGGCAAAACGTCGCGTGAAAAATCGATCGTCCGCACCGGCTCGGCGGCAAAGCCCACGCAAGCCGACAGCATCGCAGCGACGCAAGCCAGCGAAGAAACATGGCGGCGAAGGAGACCAAAGATCGGCATCGCGTGACGGGGCGGGTAAGCAAAAATGGGGCAGGGGACCGTCGATCGATCCGCAAGGGAGGTGGGAACGTTGCCATCGCAAGGGAGATCAACAGATAACGCCGCACGAGATCGTACGACATCGCCGGTTTGTCCCTTGCCACGGCCGTCTTAGTATACCCCGCCCGTTGGGGTGCGGGGACTTTTCATGGTTTCGGATCGGCCGCGGGTAGAATCCCGAACAACTCTGCGGGGTGGTCGATGATGTGATGGGCACCGCTGCTCAGCAACTCCTCGGCAGGGCGGAATCCCCAGGTGACCCCGATCGCGATGCAT
>JBEIRZ010000087.1:0-15202 GCA_040375695.1 Planctomycetaceae bacterium | reverse complement strand
GAAACGCGGGGGCAAAATATTTCGTCCCGAGCGAAGACGAGTGGTACAAGGCCGCCTATTTCGACCCACAAAAACCTGGGGGTGCAGGCTATTGGGATTATCCCGTCCGCAGTGACAAAGCCCCGGATCGTGATCGTGATTCGCCCCGTGGCGTGAACCATTACGTCGGCGGGTACCTCGACCCGAAAGGTTTTTTAACTGACGTTGGCACCTTCGCGAAGGCGCCCGGGCCATGGGGGACTTTCGATCAAGGCGGCAACGCGCTGGAGTGGACCGAAGCGTTCGACCCGCCGTTCTTGCGTCGCCTTTGGGGGGGTGCGTTTAACATGACGGATGGCGGGATCAACCGTCCCGCCCCGAACCGTTTCCACGAGTCACGATCGGATGTCCCGAGCGTCGGGTTTCGGATCGCGGCGGCGGTCGACCCGCGGGGCTTTGTCCCGGTCGAGGCCGCGGTCGATGCGGACATGACACCGGCGATCGTCGATTACCCTCGTCGCCCCTGGAAAGACCCGCGGACCGGCAAACCGTTCTTTCCGTTGGCGTGGTTCAGTTACGACAGCAACCCCGAGGACCTCGATCAGTTGGCCGAGGAGGGTGCGAACCTTGTCCTTTATATCAACACGCCTGCCGACCTCGACACCGAGGAACAGACGGTCGACAACATCGCGAAAATGCTGCGATACCTCGACCACGCCGAGGGTCGCGGCATCCGCGTGTTGATGCAAGTCGGCGGCTGGTACGGCGGGCATATCCGCAAAGACGCGGTCGAGATCGATCGTCAGCGTCGTTACATCAAGGCGATCTGCAAACACCCGGCGCTGTTCGGTTACCAGCTTTATGACGAACCGGAATACGCCGCGGGGGGCGGGCTGGGTGTGGAAGAGCAACAACGGCTCCGCGAGTTCGTCGACGCGTTTCAAAGCCTTCGCCGCTCGATCCGCGAGTGGGACGACAACCCCGACCACATGATCTCCGTCGTCTTCAACCTGGTGCCGCTGTCGAGCTGGACCGATTACCTTCCGGTGCTCGATTCGTTCCAAGTCGATCGTTACCCGCTCGACAAGGAGCAGGCCTATTTCGGTCACCGCGGCGATTGGGGGCCGTTGATGATGGCATGGTCGATGAACCACGGTGCGAAAGCGCTTTTCGACCACCCGCAGCTCCGCAACCCAGCCCCCTGCATGCAAGGGGTCGGATGGTTGCACACCGAGAGTGGCCAGTTGGGTTTGTGGCGTGACCCGCTGTATGAGGAGACGCGGTTCATGGCCTATTCGTCGCTGACCAATGGGGCGTGGGGCGTCTTTCATTGGATCAGGCGATTCGGCCGACCCGATTCCCCGGCAATCCTGGGGAATGTCAGCAGGCTTCATCGGGAACTGCGGTCGCTATTTCCCGCGCTCGAACAAAGTTACGAACGGCCGTCGCTCGAAGTCCGTCACAACCACGAGTCGATCACTCGCGGTTTCTTGACCGATTCCGTCGCTGACATCACGACGCTGGGGCTGGAAGACGAGACGCACTATTACGTCATCGTCAGCGACAATAGCGGGACGTTCACCGACGTGACGTTGCGACTCAAGTTGCCACGGATGGACAGCCACACGGCGCGGAACGCGGAGGTGCTCAACGAACAGTGGCACCGCACGATCGGCTATTCGGAAGAGACCGACGAATGGGTGATCGACAAACACACGATGTGTTTCGGCGACATCAACATTTGGGTGATCCCTAAAAGGGCGCCGCCGGATGAATGATCGCCGCATCGGCAGGTCGATCGCGGCGTTTGGCAGTGTTACAGCGGGCGTGTCGAAAGGTCGCTTTGTCGGTCACGAGGATCCGCAGCGAGGCGAGCGAACCGGTAACTTACCGGCCGGCGGCGAAAAGGCGATTCGCATCGTCAGCCTTGACTTGTCGATCGGTGAGTAGTCGCGCTGGTAAGGGTCGCGCCGGGAAGCTTACCCGATTGGCCTCGCGTTTCTCCAGGAGCGAGTGTCGCCAAACCAATCCCCACCCCTCGGAGTCCAGGCTCGAAAGCGCCCCCGCATCACCCCACGCATAAAGGCGTTTGTCGGTGCCAAACGCAAGCCCGGCGACCCCGCCGACCTGCGGGTCGAGTGCCGCGACCGGTTTGCCCGAGTCGCATTCATAAACATGGACCCGATGGGCCGACTCGGCCCGGGCGTTTATCTCGCGGGTCGCGATGGCGACGAATCGCGTGTCGGCCGAGATCGCGATCGGGTGTTGGAAACGGCGCTGGGCGAACTTTCCCCAGAGGTGGCCCCCGTCCTGTGCATCGATCGCGGCGATGCCGTCATCATGGACAGCGATGATTTGGCCCCCGTCGCGGGCGACGGCGAACGATCGCAATGCGGGCAAACCCTCGATCGATCGGATCGTCGAACCGTCGTCGGCCGAGTGCAATTGCAGGCGTTCACCGTTGTAGGACCAAAACGTCTGGTCGTCGCGAATGACGATCGATTCGAAAGGGTGATCGGCGTCGTCGAGCCGGTACAGGAGTTGCCCATTTTTCGCAGACCAAACGTAGATCGTGGCATGCCCCATCCCGAAGATCCGATCACCGTCGCCAGACCAGTGGATTCGCGATAACCAATCGGGCCAGACCGAATCGATCGGGACTGTCGGTGACGGCCCGGGTTCGCGATCGAGATCAAAGATCACCACTCGGGCATCGCGGGTTGCCAGCGCGACTTGACGGCCGCAGGGCGAAATGACGCTGTGGTTGGCGAAGAGCGGGCCGATATCGACCCGCTGAGGTGCAAAAACCTCGGCCGCATCGTGGAGGTTGATCAACGAAGCGAGCGGCGTGTCGCGAGTCTCCCACGGGTCGAGCAGCGACCGCGATATGGCACGTTGGCCATCGGCCGAAAAAGTGCAATCGACGACATGCAACCGACGACCGATCGCGGAATGTTCCGGGCGTCGCCCGATCGCGCGGAAGGTCACCCAGTGCAGCAGCACCATCACCAGGATAAAAGCCAAGATCGCGATGAACGACTCGGCGAATCGACGTACCGCGTTGACCATCATCGTATGCCTCGTTGGCCCCGACCGCAGGCAACTTTGGGCATCATCGGGTTGGCCCCTGTCAGTGGGTGTAAAGGTAAGTCAGCAAGGAGGTTTGAAAGAGGGCGATGGGCCAAGCGACTGCCCAGCCGAGGCGACGCGAGTGATAGAACAGCGTCGCCAGGATCGCGCAGACGATCGCGGTGGTGAGCAACTTCACCGTGACGAACATCGCGACGGAGCCCGAGTCGAGCCGGATCAACCAGCGGCCGATCGGGTTTTGTTCGAGCTCGTAAATGACATCCTGATTCACGACCAGAAGCCACGCGTCATGGACCGAGATGCCGGCGATCAAAAGCAACAGCGGCAAGAGGGGCGAGGGCAAGAACCTTCCCGCGAGGTGGCGGCGGGACGTGGATGCGAGAAATCGGCCGGTGATGTCGGCCGCAAGGTCGGGCAGTTGCCCCAAGGCGATGGAACGCATGGTCAGGATCCTCCTTCATGGACTGGGCATGGGATCGGAGCGTCTGGGCTTAGGTTAGTGATTTCTCGGCAGATCCGAACGAGAAATATTCGGCCTTTTTGCCACCCAGTGGTTAAGGCGTCCGATTCCACCCTGAGGCGGAAGGTTAAGGCGCGAGAATCTCCCCCCTTCATGAAAAATTCTCACAGTTGCGACGGCCTTTTCCCCCTTAGCCACTCCGCGAGAGTCGCCAAACCTGGCCCCCAACGGCCACCTCACCGAGGGTTGGGGTCACGTCTTTGAGGCGGCAGGGTGCGAGGCTTTCCACTTGCATTGGGGCGGCCAAAAGTGCTACCCCCCCACTGGTCGACCCCACTTTTTTTCCGAGTCAAACGATTCGCGATGCTTAAATATCCCGTCCCCCGCCCCTACGGCACGTTCGTCGGCCGTCAGTGGAGAACCGCCTTCTGTCTGGCGGTCATGGGGTTATTGGACGGGAAAACGCTTAAGGGGGAAGATGCTTACATCCTGCTCCGCAACGGGAACGTGATTCGCGGCAACGTCGAAAAGTCGAATGGCGTCGCGATCATCGAACGTGGGGGGAATCGGAGGCTGAAGCTTGACGCGATCGAAGTGGTGGGCCAGGGCTCATCGCTTCGCGACCTGTTTGTACTGCGAATGCGGCAGCGCGACAGGTACGACGTCAGCGGCCTGCTCGAAGATGCCCGCTGGGGGTTGCGCAACGGTTTGCTCGACGAGATGGAACAACCGCTGAAGATGGTCGAGATGCTCGACCCTACCCATCCGCAATTGTTGCTTTTACGACGACAACTTGAGATCGCGAAGCGGACCCCTTCGGTCGTGGCCGACAAGTCAGCACCTGACAAGTCTGCACCCGAGAGGGGAGCACCGCGCGCGGAGGAGATACCCGCGGCGCCGGGGAACAACGTTCGGCTGGCTACCGCGATCGAAAGGACGCCTGCGGCTTCGGCAGGGCTCGGTGGGCCGATAGCGGTCGACCGGGAAGAGGAGGCGATCGATGCCGAATTGGCGCAGGCCGGTGCCCCCGAGGGGGCGGTCGCGCACTTCAGTCGCCATGTCCAATCGTTGCTGATCAGTCGTTGCGGTAATGCCGGTTGCCATCGGTCGCCGAGTGAAGCGGAGTGGCAATTGCAACACCGCGGGTCGCACGTGCGTCCCCCGGGGAGGATGACGAAGACGAATCTGGCGACGACGCTGCGGTGGGTCGATCGCAGCAGGACGGGGGAAAGCGAATTGCTGAAACATGCGATCCGTCCTCATGGCGGCCGCGACGTAGCGGCGATCCGTAATTCGGACGATCCCGCGCTCGATGCGCTGAAGCGATGGATCGAATCGGTCGTCTTGTGGGAGACGCAAATTTCCAGCGGCGAAGCGGTCCCGTTAACGAAGCTCAAGCCGATCCCCAGCGACGCCGTCGCGGTGCCGATCGAGGGCGGCGAGTTCCTGCCGAAGGATTTGACCGATGGGCTCGGCGGGTCATTCGGGGCGGGGCCATTCGGGGCAGGGGCATTCGCGGCGGGGGCATTTGCCGTCGAGCCGAACGCGGTGCGGCGGGCGTCGCACATGATCGAGGCCGCCAAAGAAATCGAAAAATTGAAGCTGCGGCACGGGTCGTGGTCGGAAGCGTCCGACAGGGCGGCGGGAGGGTCGCTCGATCCTTTGACGCCGATCGACGATCGGCCATGGGGCGAATTCGAGCCATCGGACCAGGGTGCGGTCATCAGCGGACGGGTCAAACGGTTGCCTGCCACCAAAGCCCTTTCCCCGGGAAGCGGCCTGGGGGGTGGAAGCGAGGCCCCGCCGAAGCGACCCAGCCCCGGTGTGGGTGAAACGTCGGCCGAATCGACCCCATTCACCGGAGAACCGATCGCACCGTTCATCCCGCAGCGAGCCATGCCAAACCAAGCCTTGCCGCAGCAAGCCATGCCGCAGCAAGCGAGGGGATTGATCGTCTCCCCGTTTAGCCCCGATTGACCCGTTTAGTCCCGATTGACCCGTTTAGTCCTGATCGAGTCGCCGCGGGAAGGTGTCGCGATCGTCGTCTCCTTGGGTATGGCGAAACGGTACGTCGATCGTGCCGCCCGCACCGGGGGGGCGATAGCGGTATTGGCGGACCTCGCCATCCGGCCCGGCAACGGTCATGTCGAAGCGAACACGGTTAGCGAAGTACCGCATCAGGTGCCGCCGGAACCAGGCCCGGCTGGTGGGGATCAGCAACAAAAAACCGAACGTATCGGTCATCAGCCCGGGGGCCATCAAAAGGGCCGAGGCGAAGGCGACCATCATCCCGTCCGCCAGCTCCTCGGTCGGCATCCGCCCCCCCATGATCGCCTCGCGGATGCGGAACCAGGCGAGAAAACCTTGCCTTTTGACGAGCATCCAACCGAGCACCGCGGTGGTGATCACCAGCAGGATCGTCGTCGTGACGCTCGTCATGCGGGCGAACGTCAACAACAAGTACAACTCGACGACCGGGACGACCGCCAGTAAAAATAAGAAACGCAGCATATATCGCTCGTCGAGTAACCCCACCCAGGCCCCGTCATCAGGGCGTATCTCCTAAGGAGACCGATCAGAATGCATTATTTCAACATGGCGGAGGGACGAAATCGGATCGTCGCGAAGATTTTTTCCTTCGCCCGGGTCGTGCCGGTCGTCGCCTGGGTAGCGATTCTCACGGCGGCGAGCGACACCTGGGCTCAGCAACCGACGGGGCCGGCACCCGCGGGGGGCAAGCCGCTGCGGGGGATGCTCGTGACCGGCGGCTGCTGTCACGATTACGACGCCCAGCGGGTGTTGGTCACGGAAGGGTTAAGCCAGCGGTTGGGGCCGATCGAATGGACGGTCCACCAGTACGAAAAGGAACGGACGACGCGGGCGACGATTTATGACACCCCCGACTGGGCGGCAGGTTTCGATTTCGTCGTGCATAACGAGTGTTTCGGCGAGATGCGTGACCCGGCGTTGATCCGGAGCATCATCGAGGGTCACAAAAAGAGCGGTGCGGCGGCGATCCTGGTCCACTGTTCGATGCATTCTTATCGCAATTCGGAAGTGGCCGACCAGTGGCGTCAATTCATCGGCGTCACGTCGACGTATCACGAGAAGGGGAAACGCTCGCTTGCCGTCATCCCGACCGAAGCGGGGAAGGCAGGGAAATTGGTCGCCGGACTGGGCGACGTTTGGAACACCCCCAACGGCGAGCTCTACATCATCAAGCAGGTTTGGCCCGGGACGACCGTCCTCGCCCAGGCCTACAGCACCGAAGAGAAAGCCGACCAACCGGTCATCTGGCAGCGGGAATCGGACGGGGTGCGGGTCTTCGCCACGACGCTCGGGCACCACAACGAAGAGGTCCGGAGCGAGACGTGGCAAGCGATCGTCGCGGCCGGGACGAAATGGGCAATCGGCAAAGAATGACGGCTTCGTGACAGCAGTGACAACCCTTAAGGCGGAACGGAACGTGATCGAAGAAGAATCCTGGCAGACGGGTGTCCGCCGGGAATTGCAAGGACGTTTTTGGCAACCGATCGGTCGTCGCCCTTTGGGCGCGGTGGTGATCGTGCACGGGTTGGGTGAGCATTCGCACCGCTACCGACCGCTCGCCGAATCGCTCGCCGCAGGTGGGTGGGGGACCTTCGCCGCGGACTTACCGGGGCATGGCCTATCGCCAGGGCGGCGTGGGCATATCGAAAGCTATCGCGAGATGCTCCGCGAGATCGGCGAGATGACAGCCTCGGCACAGCGACGCTGTCCCGACCTGCCGATCGTCCTGTTGGGGCACAGCATGGGGGCCAACCTGGTGACGAATTATGCCCTGCGTCGTGAGGAGATCGCGCCGTTGGCCGTCACCCCCAGCGGGATGGTCCTGTCGGCGCCGATGTTCCTGCCGACAAAGCCCCCTCCGCGGCCAAAGATTTTCGCCGCCTGGCTGACCGGAAGGCTCGTCCCCTGGCTCACGATCCGAGCCCCCGTTAATGCCAAAAGCCTGACGAAAAACGAGGCAGTCATCGATGACCTGAGAAACGACCCGCTGGTTCACAACCGGTTATCGCTGTACCTGGCGACCCAGCTTTTGGCCCAAGGGCGACACGCGCTGGACCACGCCGACCAGATCGACTTGCCGACGCTGCTGTTGCATGGCGAAGCCGACCCGATCACGAGCTATCGGGCAAGTGAATCGTTCGCGATGCGGCTCGGCGACCGCGCGACTTACGAGTCGTTCCCGGGGATGTTGCACGAGGTCTTTCACGAACCGGGGCGAGATGCGGTCATCGGCAAATTGCTCGATTGGCTCCGACGATTCGAGGAAAACCCATGACCCGACGATTCCCGATCAATGACCCCTGGGACGAAGACCCAGACGATTCGGGAGCCCCCCGATTCCGAAGGACGCCGCGTGGCCGCGGCACAGATGGCTGGGACGAGGACGACGATGTCGATGACATCGACGAGGCCGATCCGGACGACGACGGGGACGCCGATGAAGAGGATTACGACGAGTTCGTGAAACGCGAATTCGGCGATGGGGCCGACGAAGGGAAGTCGTTGTGGTACGTCACGGCATGGTTCGTCCTGGCCGTGTTGATTTTGCCGTTGGTGTTGATGCTGTTACAGAGTTTTAAACGATGACGGATGATCGGGGCGGTCCTCGGATGGAAACGGATGCCGGGGTCAGCGAGGTCGGGCTGATGGCTTGCCGAACCCTAATGAACGAAGGGATCTGCAAGTCGGTGCGGTATTTCAAAGAGATCGGTTCGACGAACACCGCGGCCTGCCAGGAGCTTTCAGCCACGGCAGGCCAGGAGCCTTCAGCCACGGCAGGCCAGGAGCTTTCAGCCACGGCAGGTCGGGGGGATGAGACGGACACCGTGCCGAGGCTCTTGGTCGCCGATGCACAGGTGGCGGGGCGAGGCCGGTTGGGCCGGCAATGGGTCGCCGATAGCGGCACGTTGACCTTCTCGTTGGTTATCGACGTCGGCGATCAGGAATTCGACGGGGCCCCCTCAACGATCAACGCGGGCTCTTTGCCGATGGTCGCCTTGGCTGTGGGGATCGCGATCGCCCGGACGATCGAATTCCTCGCCTCGCCGGTCGTCGCCCGGATCAAATGGCCCAACGATGTGCATGTCGGGGGCGGGAAGGTGGCAGGCGTCCTGGTCGAATCGGTGGCCAATCGACCCGATCGCGTCGTGATCGGGATCGGGCTCAACGTGTCGACCCGATTGTCAGCATTCGCCGATAACCTCCACGCCCCGGCGCGGTCGCTCAGCGATGTGGGGCAATACGTCAAGGAGCGTTATCTCTGGTTGCCAGAAGTGGTGCGGCAGGTGATCGCCGCGCTGCGGCAATTGCAAGCGCAGCCCCATGAACTGCTGGAAGAGCTCCGCGAGCGCTGTCTGTTGACCGGGTCCCCGATCCGTTTTCGGCGAGGGAGCGGCGAGGCGGAAGGGGAATGCGTCGGGATCGACGAGGATGGCGGGTTGATGGTGCTGGTCCCTGACGGGCTCGAAATCCTGCACAGCGGCGAGGTCTGGCAAGTCCGCGGCGACACCGATTGATCCCCCCGACGCGTTCGCGGGAGGCGCCCCTGCTTGGCCCGATCGCCGCCGCGAGACGATCTGCGTAACCGTTCGAAAGGCCGCGTACGGGCCTACGTCAGGGCCCACTTAATGGCCCAAAGCGATGGCCCAAACGAAAGGCCCTGACGGCCCGTGATTGGGGGCCGCGGGTGCCTTTTGGCCGCTCGCACGACCGGTCCTTCAATAGACGCGTCGGCCGCGGTAGAGTGTCGGAGGTTTGCCGTTTGCCGATCACCGCTAGGCGATTATCCGGCCAAGTCGCGTTGCCGCGAAACGGCAGTGTCCCACTGCGAGCCAGATGCCGAACTGCGGACGCGTCCATGCCCGTCAACACCCGCGTGAAGTCGCCCGCGACGAGATCCGATTCCCCTGACCGAGCAACCCCCAACATCCGACCGACCGATGAAAGACCTTTTTCGACTTGATCAGGACGTCGCCGTGGTGATCGGCGGTACCGGAGAACTGGGCGGTTTGATGGCCGAGGCCCTGGGGGCGTTCGGCGCGAAGGTGGCGATCTTGGGTCGCAACGAAGCGCGGGGCGGCGCGCGGGTCGAGCGGATCGTGAAGGAGGGTGGCCAGGGGGCTTTTTTCTCGGCCGATGCGCTCGATGCCGACTCGCTGCATTCGGCCTGCGACGCGATCGGTCAATCGCTGGGGACTCCGTCAATCCTGGTGAACGCCGCGGGCGGAAATCGCCCCGACGCGACGCTCCCCCCCGGCGCCGACTTTTGTGACCTCCCGATCGGGGCTTGGCGGGAAGTGTTCGACCTGAACCTGGTCGGCGGGGCGCTGCTGCCGAGCCAGATTTTCGGCCGCGCGATGGTCGCCGCGGGACGTGGCAGCATCATCAACATCGCGTCGATGTCGGGGATGATCCCGCTGTCGCGCGTCGTCGCCTATTCCGCCGCCAAGGCCGCGGTGATCAACCTGACGATGTTCCTGGCACGCGAATGGGCGACCAAAGGGGTGCGGGTCAATGCGATCAGCCCCGGTTTCTTCCCCGCCGACCAGAACCGCAAATTGCTCTTCAATGAAGACGGCAGCTACACCCAGCGTGGCGGCCAAATCATCGCCCATACCCCGATGAGCCGTTTCGGGGAGGCCTCCGAATTGGCCGGTGTCGTCGTCTGGCTGGCGAGCCACCGGGCCTCATCGTTCGTGACCGGCCAGAACATCCCGATCGATGGCGGGTTCTCCGCGACGACGATCTGATCGCGGGACCGCAAACTTTTTTACTTGCCCTCAAACCTAGGACCTTTGTGAACATGTCCGCTTTGAAAATCCGCCAAGACGCTTGTGACCTCGATCTGTTGTCCCTCGGCGCGCTGGTCCATCGGCTCGACCCGGGGGTGATCCCCTTCCGTCGCGCCAAGTCGTTCGATGTGCACGTTTCGGGGGGCGAATACAACGTCGCGGCGAACCTGGCTTATTGCTTCGGCATGAAGACGGGGGTCGCGACCGCGATGGTCGATAACGGGATCGGCGAATTGGTCCAGGGCCAAGTCCGCGAGATGGGGGTGCGGCCGTTCTACAAACATTTCAAACATGACGGCGTCCGCGGCCCGAACATCGCGACGGTTTACAGCGACCGTGGCCAAGGGGTCCGCCCCCCGGTCGTCTTTTACAACCGTGCGAACGAGGCCGGTGGGATGCTGAAGCGGGGCGATTTCGATTGGCGCCAAATGATGGCGGGGGGGTGCCGCTGGTTCCACAGCGGCGGGATCTTCGCCGCCCTCTCCGAAACGACCGCTGACCTGGTCGTAGAAGGGATGGAAGCGGCCGGCGCCGCGGGCGCGATCCGCTCGTTCGACCTCAATTACCGCGCCAAATTGTGGGACACCATCGGCGGCCTCGCTCAGGGCCAAAAGATGATCGCCCAGATCGTCAAAAACGTCGATTGCCTGATCGGTAACGAAGAAGATTTGCAGAAAGGGCTCGGCATCAAAGGGCCGGAAGTGACGCATCAGTCCGAGAGCAAGCTCGACCCGAATTCGTTCTTCGAAATGATCGACCGGGCCGTCGAAAAATTCCCCAACGTCAAGGTCGTCGCGACGACCCTGCGCGAAGTCCATTCGACCAATCGGCACAGCTGGGCCGCGGTCCTGTGGATCGACGGCAAGCGTTATGTCAGCCCGACGTGTGAACTCGATGTCATCGACCGGATCGGCGGTGGCGACGGCTTCGCCGCCGGCCTGATCTATGGGCTCCTGAGCGGCCGTGCCCCCGAAGAGTCGCTGCGGCTCGGTTGGGCCCACGGGGCGCTCCTCACGAGCTTCCCCGGTGACGTCTCGATGGCGAAACTCCCCGAGGTCGAAGCCCTCGCCAAGGGTGGCTCGGCACGCGTCCAGCGCTGATCGTCCCGCGTCTGACATCAAGGCCGATCGCGTCTGACATCAAGGCCGCCCGCGTCTGATATCAAGGCCGCTCGAGCCGCGGCCTGGTGTCACGTCATTCGCGATTGAGCCGCGCCACGGCGCGGCGGACGGCCCAAGGGGCCAAGGACATCCCGCGGACGAGCCATCGCGAGCGGGTGGGTGTTTCGAGCCCGCGGGCCAACGCCCGACAAATCCATTGGCGGCGGCGCAGGAATTCTTGCCGCCTTGCTAGCCATCGATCGGCGATCTCGTCCGGGGTCCCTCCCGCCGCGATGCAATCGGCCGCGACGATCCCCGATCGGATCGCCCACGCCATCCCTTCGCCGGTGAACGGTTCGACATAACCCGCCGCATCCCCGACGGCCAACAACCCATGCTCCCCGTAATGCCTGAGCCTCCTCAGCGGCGGGGTCGTCATCAAGCGTTCGGCCGCATCATGGGGCAACGGCCCGATCGACGCCGTCGCCAAGATCGTCTCGAAGATCCGAACGATCCGCTCCTTACCGACACGCTTCACGTTCTCTAAGGCGGCATCCCCACCGGGGTGATGATGCCCCGTCGATTCGATCTCGTGTCGTTCCGGCCACACCGCCCCGGCGACGTCGACGCGGCCATCTTCCAATCGCACCAACCCGACATACCCGCCATCACCACAGACCATGTGGATCGTGCGATCGGCGACACCATCGAGGCGCTGGACCAAAAGCGACGCCCCCATCGGCCCGTGCGGCTGCTCGATCCACGGTAGCCACCGCGAGACCGACGCCCCGGTCAGCCCGGTCGCCAAGACGACGGCATCGAACCGCTGAGGCGTCGCAAGGTCGCTTCGCCGGACGATCACTCCCGCTGGGCTCGCGTCGACGATCTGGCCCCGAACGCCGAATTGGGGTGTGACCCCAAACTTGCGGGCCTGATCGACCAGGGTCGTATCGAGCGCCCCGCGGCTGACGGCGATCCCTCCCGGCAGCGGCGCGGTAACCTCCCGCCCGCACGCGTTGAGCTTCCACTGGCTGAGCTCCGCCGGCGCGAGCCTTCGCACGGCATCGTCGCAGCCGAGTTCCCGCAGCGCCGACAGGGCGGCAAGGTTCAGGCAACAGCCACAGACCTTTTCACGAGGAAAATGCGCCGCTTCGATCCATGCGACATCGAAGCCCCGACGGGCCAAACGGATCGCCGCGGCCGAACCCGCCAAACCGGCGCCAATCACCATCACCTTGAGCCCTGCGGCGGTGTTTGTCATACGGGCTGCGCGACGGTTGGGAACAAGATCGGTTCCTCGACCGTTTCCGCGATCCCTTCGACGGTGGCGATGAATCGACAAGGAGGAAGGGCCTGTGTCGTCACGGGACGATCCAGCGCTTCGGAGGCGAGCCGTTCGAATTCGAATCGTGTCAACGCCCCGCGGACGCTGAGCGTGGCATCTTCGTGGACGACTTTCGATCGCGTGACGACCCTCGATGCGAACCAAACGGCCGCCAGGTTCAGACGCGACCGCTGGAGGTCACAGATGATGACCGCGTGCCTCGCCGAGGCTTGCATCCCGACGAGCAGCCGCGCGATCGTCGGCTCGTCGAGGTGATGGATGAAGAGGCTGCAGGTGACGACATCGAATCCGCCCGGGAGCCTCGCATGGATAACGTCGCGTTTTTCGAAGCGGATGTGATCGACACCTGCGGCCGCGGCCTTGCGGCTCGCTTCGCCGAGCGCCACGTCGCTGATATCGACCGCGGTGATGTCAAGCGTCAGCCCGTCACGGCGGGCCCAGCGTCCCCAATCGATCGGGATGTCGCCCGAACCGGTCGCGACGTCGAGGACTCGCAAGCGTCCCCCTAGCGCCTGGGCATAACGCTTCAACCGTCGATAGATCGGACGCGAAACGCCGGTCAAACGATTGATGCGAGCCAACCCCGCGAGCGCCGCCAGATGTTCTTCTGGCGGCAGCGTGGGGTCATCCATGCGCTCCGGTCTTAAATCCCGCTTCACAGACTCAGTGGTTGAAAAGGAACTCTTTTGAGTTGATCAGTGACCAGATGACGTCTTCCATCGCTGCCCGACGGTTTTCTTTGCCGCGGACATATTCGAGGACCGACTTCAATTCCTGTTCGGTCGGCTTGCGGGCCAACGCGATTTGGTACAGCCGGGTGATCCCCGGCTCATCCTGGTCGACCGCTTCGGCGGCCATCTTGGCGGCCCGCCCGACGTCGGCGGCGAGCTTCCCTTGGATCTCTTCCGAATTGAGCAGGTGCAGGCTTTGGGCCAGGTTCGATTCCTGCGACCGTTCGCATTCGCACGCGGTCGTCGATTCCGGGCGTCCGAAGACGGTCAGGAAGTACGAACCGAATCCGGTATCCGGGAGCGCAACGGCGCGGGTCCCGGCGGGCATCGATTGGAACGCGGTCGGGGTTTGGGTCACGGTGTCGACGGCGTCCAACAGCACCTCGGCGTTCAAACGCTTCGGATAGTACCGCGAATAGCTCCTGCGGTCCTCGATGTTGGTGGCGATCGGGTCGCTGGAGAACGAGTAGGTGTTCGATTGGACGATCAACCGGACCAGCGCCTTAAGGTCATACCCCGAGGCCTTGAATTCATAGGCCAAGGCTTCCATCAGAGCGGGGTTCGAGGGCGGGTTCGTGACCCGCATGTCGTCCTCCGGCTCGACCAAGCCACGTCCCATGAAGTGTTTCCAATAGCGGTTAGCGAGCGACTTCGCGAAGAACGGGTTCTGCGGGTCGACCATCCACTGCGCGAGATGAACGCGGGGGTCATCGTTGGGCGAGACATCGATCGCTTCGCCATCGAGCCCGGTCGGGGGCAGGGGCTGGCCCGTCTTGGGGTGGTTCGCGGTCGGCTTGCCGGGACGCGAGTAAAATTCGGGCTCGGACGCGCTGTCGCTCGATTTTTTCGAAACGAGCGAGAAGAAAGCGGCGAGCTGGGCGTAATCGGCCTGGCTCCACTTTTCGTACGGGTGGTGGTGGCAACGGGCGCACTGGATCCGTTGTCCCAGGAAGAGCTGCGCGGCATCTTCGGTCCGCTGTTCGAGGTCGGGGACTTGGGCGAACCACGTCACGGCTGGGTTGTTCGCGGGGGTCCCCGATGCGGTCAACAGCTCGGCGACGAACTGATCGTAAGGCTTGTTGTCGATCAAGCTTTGGCGGATCCAATGATGGAACGCGAGGTTGGTGAATTGCAGGCCACCGCCGTTTCGGCGATTGCGAAGGATGGCACCCCATTTCCCGGCGAAGTGATCGGCATAGTCTTCGCTATCGAGCAGCCGATCGATCACCCGGTCGCGCTTCTCGCGGCTGGGGGTCGTGTCTTCGGTGAACTGTTGGACTTCGTCGAGGTTCGGCAACCGACCGGCGAGGTCAAGCGTCACGCGGCGGAGGAACGTCGCGTCGTCGCATTCTGGGGAGGCCGGGATGCCGAGCGATTTCAGCTTCGCGAAGACGTGGGTGTCGACCGCGTTGCGGGGCTGCTCGAGCCTCGCGAAGGCGGCCTGGACCGCGGGGTCCGCGGTCGTCGGCGAGCGGTCGGTGGGGAAGGGAATGTCGGCATTGAAGACGGCGATGTGACCTTGGAAACGGGCCATCACCGCGACGTCGCCGACCATGTTTTGGATCTGGACCCAACCGCCCGGGGTCACTTCGGCCATCGCCGAATCGTTCGATTCGTAGACGACCCCCGGGGTAACGTCTTCGATCGACCCGTCACTG
>JBEIRZ010000356.1:0-4634 GCA_040375695.1 Planctomycetaceae bacterium | reverse complement strand
ACCCCCGCGCGCAAGCCCCGGAATCGATTACCGCTACGCTGAGCACGAGCACGAGCACGATCGATCTGTCCCATTTTCGTGACATTCGTGTATTGCGCGGTTAACCCCCGCGAGCAAGCCACCCGATCATCCCTTCCCCAATTCCGTTACCTTCTGTGTCATTTCGTGACTGCTAACACCGCCTCCCTTTTTGCGTAGGGTATAACACGCAATAGCCACTCACCCACTTCATGAAGCGGTGGGACAGTCGGCACCGCTTCGTCGATCCTTGCTGCGAGAAATACCTCCGATGGCTTCGCCGCGCCGAATCCGAACCCGTTTATGCGACCGCTGCCTCAAGGAAGTGTCAGAGGGAACCGGAAGTTTTTACGAAATCCGCGCCCAGATCGTCGCCGATCCAACCCCCCCTATCCTCGATCCGACGCCCGAGCCTTCGGAAATTCTCAGGCGTTACCAAGAAACCCTCGCAGAACTCGAGCAAACCCGACCCAGCGATGCGCTCGATGGGGTCGTCCGGCACCGGGTCTGGACGCTCTGCAACCCCTGCTTGGAAGTTTGGCTCGATGCCCCTTTTTCCTCGTGATTAGCGCCCCAAAAACGGAAGAAGGTAACCATAGGTACACCTATCCACGGTCGGGTGCTGACCGGTGCTTCTCTGATCAACCCTCACAAACGGCACAGCCCCCACGCCGGCCCGGTCATGTGCACCGGGCCGCTCACCCTCCACCAATTATGCCGATGATCCGGCCTCAAAATGTCGATCTCTCCATCGATTTCGACCCGCCCCGATAGGTCATGGATTTGATAGCGGTCCTCTTTCGGGCCGCCTGATTCTGTCTATCATATACAACCGGTTTATCGTAAATTCCCGATCATTGGTCGCTAGGTGTCAATCGGAAAGGGTCCCCTGTGATGGCTGAGCAATCGTGTGATTTGGAAGAGATGTTCCAGGGGATCCGGCAGAACGAAGGGGCAAGTTTAGAAAAGGTTTGCAGGGAGTTGGTAAGGGAGCGGCATGCCGCTTCTAAGGCGATCCACAGTTGGGTCGAAATCATCGACGAGGCCCGCCAAGTTCTCAACCCCCGCGGGGCCGCGGAGTCGATGGCACAAGCGAACGTCGCGTTACGTTCCCGCATTCGAGTTTGTGATTCGGCCCAGGATTGATCGCGGGGCCGAGCGGTTGACTCGATAGCCATCGCTCGTCTGACGCGGCACGCTTGCATCAACCTTCCGTATCGCGACCCCGGTAAGTCGCTCTCTTGCAATCGGCCCGCGCCGTCTACCGTCGGACATCCTTCCCGACGGCAAAGCGTCTGACGAAGCTGACTCCGCAGAGATCGGTTCGCGCCTGCGGCTTGGATGCGAGCCCCGCCAATCACCGATCACCAAAAGCCCCAACAATTCACCCTGGGCTAACGCGATCAGGGCGATCCGATTTGGCCCAGAGGGCATGGGCCGAATGCGGCGGCAAGAAGCTTCAGCGGCGCCCCGAGTTCCGCCGAAACCCGGGATAAGGGATACCCCTTGGCGGCTCGGGATCGGGTATCCTGTCGGGCGTCGTGGCAATGAATCGGTTCGGCATTCGTGCCATCGAATCGAACAGCAGAGCAACCGGAAACTATCAGCGACAGCCGAGGCGATTGGGAGATGATCGAAGAAGAGGTCGGGGCCGATGTCTTTGCCGTTGGCAAATCGGACGGCAAGCTGCAGCTTCTCGAAAAATGGCTCTACGGCACAGAGACGTCGGTGCGGCCACGGCTTGCCCCTTCGATCATCGCGCGCAGTGAAGCCGAACTGTTGGGAATTTCTAGTCCGCGATTTGCGATCCGGGTTTACGTGGGCCTGAACGGTTTCGTGAATATCCGGCGGCGGAAGATCACGGCTCATCAGATCCGCAAGACGCATACCAAAGAAATCGCTGACGCCTTACTCGAAACGAAGTACGCATACGTTGGCCAGCCCGTTCGGTCGGTTGAATCGCAAGTCAGGTCGACGAACTGGATCGCCGATTGCCTCCTCGCGCCACCGCCTCGGTTGCTTCAACAGCAGTTCCAGATCCTGACCTGCGAGCTCGGGGCGGACTATGGCGAAGATGCGATTCAGACGGCGACGCCATTCGTCACCCACATTTCGATCGGCGGAGGCCTTTGTGCGCAAGCGGCCGTCTTCATGGCACTCTGCCTGATGGAAGAGACAGAGATTTTCGGCATTTCCGAAATCACCTGTTTGGCGGCCGAGAACCCCAATCATTTCGAGATCCACGGGCTTAAACCATCGACGATCGAACGATTCTTGACCAAATCGGCGAGATTGTCCGCCCAGCTCCAATGCGTCTCCAACCCGATACTGCCGAATGAACGGGAAACGACGATCGAAACGATCCGCTGCGCGCTGCGGGCCTACATCGAAAACCGAATCCCGATCCTGTTGATGCTATCCTCCTCCCGGATGCAAGGGCTTAGCCCCGGAGAGAAAGAACCGCCCAAAGACGCGAACGCCATCATCCGATCGAGCCTTAAGTCCGTCGAAGATGACTTGCGGCTTCCGCTCGGGGAAGAACTGAGTTACGTAGATTCGGCAGTTATTGATCGAAACGATCTTCAGAACGACTATCACTGCGCTGTCATCGTCGGTTGCAATTCCGATGCGACATGTTTTCTAATCAATGACCCGGGCACCATGCCGTTCGTGAAGGCGACGGTCGAGCAATTGTTTGATGCCCGGAGCTACAAGAATCTCCAGGCGGATCCCCCGGATCAAAACCAAGGACACCACGTTGACCCGGTGCGCGACGATGACTTGGGGGAGTTTCAATTCATCTCGGTATGTCCCCAAGGGGTGAACCTGCCGCTGTTACGTTTAGCGACGCAACAGCCGCAGGTCGGTGGCTTGATCAACGCGATCCAACCGATCCGTCACCGGATGGACTATCCCCATACCTCGTGCGCATGGCCCGCCATCCGGATGCACCTGGGCCGATGGACCGGTAGCGGCATGAATTTTCGGTCAACGCTAGTCTTGGATGATGCCGCTGTCGGCTTGGTTTCGGCGAGCGGCCTGGAAACCGACGGATGGTACTGGGTTTCACAGATCACTTCGCCCGACAGACATCAAAAATATTCGCGTTCCTTCGGCTTTTGGGATGCCCGCCATTCGATCAGCGACTTGAAGGCGAAACGCAGGCGAGTCGATCAAGAACTCGTCTGCGTCCTGGGGCAGAGAATCACTGACAGCGGCTGGGAGCTCACTTATCGGAGAGATATGGCATCTTGAGACGATTGACCCCATCGCTGATCACCTCCTATAGCCTGCGCGGGATTCTCGGACCGACAACGGCTTCCGACGACGCATTGCGACCGTTCCGCGAGGCGAGAGATCACAAGATCCGGATCGGCGCAGACATTTATTTGTTGATGGAATCCGACGTTACCCCTTGGTGCAAGCACTGGGCGCAAGAGCGAAGCCCGGCGGTCGAATTCATGGCCAACATGACCGACTCGCAACTGGACCAGTTTTGTGCGCATGTCACTGAGGTGATGCGGAGGCAAGGGAGTCAACCGGTCGCGGCTACTTCGTTCATCGCGGAAATCTCGAACAAAATGCCCGATCCAAGACCGGACAATTTCGTCGAGACCTTTTGGGGCAAGTCGATCTGCACGCTGATCCGAATGGCCGACAGGTTGCAGGCCGAACAACCGAAAACGGTCATCCAGATCGTTGTCGGTAGCGTGATCGATCTATTCGACGTTGAAGGCGAAGCGGAGTCCCGGCGTTTCACCGTCAGTTCGAGAGACCGAGACGATTTGACGAGCGTCACCTTGGATCGGCTTGCCGCCTGTTTGGCCAAGGTGGTTAGCGAGCATGGGATCCGAAGCGATCGGATTCGCATCGCGATGGAGCTGGAACCGGGGCCCTTGTTTCTTTTGCGGGATCTAGCGAGCCTCGAGCGATTCGCATCGGCCATCGAAAGACACCCGTCGCCCCTCGTCCGGGATTGCGTCGGGTTTAACCTTGACGTCGCCCATTGGTGGCTGTGTCGCGACATTCGGCCCGACAATGATTTATCGGAGTCGATTAGGTCACGAATTTTTGGGGCACATATCTCCGGGCATTCCTCACGCGGCCATTTAGGCGACTGGGGGCTTGATAAGCTCGAAGCGAGGGCCCAATGCGGCGGCATGGCGAAATCACAGCGTGACGCTTACCTCGCTTGGCTGCGATTTTTGGCCGATGAAAACCGCACGCCCAACGCGTCGAATTACGTTTCGATCGAACTCGAAGCGGCGAGCCCCGACGAAGATGTCTTCGCCTCGATCCGAACCTTGGAAGAATGGCTGACTAAGGCTCGCGATTAGTTGTTAGCGGTTAGCCGTTAGCGGCGATTGGCGCGGGTCGGGCTTAACACGAAGACAGAAGGGGACGAAGAGTGGACGGGCCAGGGATCCCGGGTGCGAGGTTTGCCCGCGAATCACGCGAATATCGCGAATGCAAAGACGATGACTTCGGAAATATTGGCGCGCGAGGAGGTTTCACGCAAAGGCGCCAAGCTCGCAAAGGGGGACTGGCGCGCGTCGGTTTTAACACGAAGACAGAAGGGGATGAAGTTTAGGGGCGGATGTGACGGAATGATTATT
>JBEIRZ010000558.1:0-2395 GCA_040375695.1 Planctomycetaceae bacterium | reverse complement strand
TTGGGCGGGGCTGTTGAGGTAAGCGACCAAATCGCGGACATCGTCCGGCGGCAATTGGTCGAATTGCCCCTCGGGCATCAGCGACAACGGGCTCAATTCACGCCGCTCGATCTCGTCCTTGGGGATCGTCACCAAATCGGTCGGGGTTTGCAGCGTGATCGCCGTGTCGTTTTCTTCTTTCAATAGTCCCACGATCGCCCGACCGCCGGTGGTGAGGACTTGGGTCATCTGATAGTCCTTGCCGACGACGGCGCTGGGGTCAAAGACATTTTCGAGGAGGTAATCGAGATTGCCGCGGTTCGAACCGGTGAGGTCGGGCCCGATCGCCTTGCCACTTTCGAACAGGACGTGACACGAGCCGCAGGTGCGGTTGTAGACCTCGCGTCCGTGCTGGTGGTCGGCACCCGCCAGGGCCTCGGGGCGGAGCTGTCGACGGTACTTGGCGATCAGCTCGGTCTTCTCTGCCGGCGTTTCGCGGATCGTCCCCCACACTTCGTTCAAACGGCGGAGCACATCCTTGTCACGCGAGTTGGCGATCTGCCGGACGGTGAAGGCGTTCAAATCGCCACGCGGGACTTTTTTGTCCGCGATCGCATCGAGCAGGGCCAAAACGTAAGGGCCGCGGGCCGTCAACGTCCCGATCGCCGCCTGACGCGCCGGTTCGGGAAGTTTGTCATAAGCCGAGATCAGCGCCGCAGGGGTTTTGGGGTCGTCGTAACCGGCCAGCCCGTTGATCGCCGCCAACCGCAGCTCGGGGTCATCGAGCAAGCCTTGAAGGAGGCCGGGGAGGGGACGGTCTTTGCCGGCGAGCAACGAGTCGAGCGCGAGCTGACGACGCTCCAGCGGCAACTCCCGATCGGCCAGCGTTTTCCTCAAGCCCGGCATCACCCGCTCGTCACCGAACTTCACCGCGACGTACTCGGCCTGCTGCCGGATCGTCGGGTTGGGCGAGGCCACCAACAATTCGAAGGTCCGCTGCCAGGCGGGCGGGGCAGGGAGGTTCGCCCGCGACTTGAGCGCCGCGACGACCTCTTCGAGAACCCACAACTGGGTCGCCTCATCGACACCCCCCAGCGCCGCGAGGAGCGCCTCGTAACCCGACTCCTCGGCCGCCAACCGACGGACGATGAAACGCGACACCAAGGGGATCTTACCCCTGGTCGCCAGCCCCATCGCGGCCTTGGGATCTTTCATCACTAGCGGCTCGACCCCGTACCAAACCAGCAGCGGCAAGTTGTGATCTTCGGCATCTTCACCATGCGCGGCGAGGCCCCGGGCCATCGCCCACCGCTGGTCCAGCAACTTCCCTTCGCCATCGCGTTTCGATAACCGATCGAGCGCCGAGGCGCCATGCAGCCGGACCACCGGCGATGCGTCCCCCGCCAAGGCAACGATCGCATCGATCGTCGCCGGATCAATCGCTTCGGGGCGGTCCGTCGCTAGGCGAATCGCCCATCCTTTCACGACGGGATCTTCGTGTCGGAACAGCTCCGCAAAGGCCGGTGCCGAAAGGCCGTCGGTCGCGAAGAGGGCCCACAGCGACCTGAGCCTGGAAGGGGTGTCGGTGGCCTGGGCGAGCTGTGCCCGCAGTTTTTCATGATTCGCCGTTTGGTCCCGTTTCGGGTCGAGCGATCGTTCCTGAAGGATCCGGCAGGCGTGCCGGGCGTACCAAGCGTTGGGGTGCTGCTGCAGATCGATCAGTTGTGAATCGTCCAACGTGCCGAGGTTGACCTCGACCTTTTTCTGGTCGCCGTAAACGATCTTGAAGATCCGGCCGTTGCCCCGGTCGTGCCCCTCGACATTCCCGTGATGGCATTCGTTGCGGTCGTACCAATCGATCATCGTGACGTTGCCGTCCGGGCCGTACGTCATGTAGAGGATTTGGGACCAGCGGTCGTTCGCGAAGCAAAAATCGGGGGCGGCATCGCCGACATAGCCGCTCTTTTCACGCCACAACCGGTCTTGGTTCAACCGCGCGCCGTGAATGTTGTTCATGAAGAGCTGGTCATGGTAACGCTGGGGCCAAACCCCGCCCTGATAGACCATCGCCCCGGCGTGGGCGTGCCCGCCGCCGATCGCATCCGACTTCTCGCGATCGTCGTTGTTCCACTGGTTGCCGACCCAGTGGCGATGGCGGGCGATCGTCTTGATGTCGTCGTAGGTATGCGGGTTGAAGTGCTGCCCCGCCTGTCGCTGGTAGCGGCCACCTTGGATGATGTGATAGAGGTGCGGGATGACGCAGGCGGTCGCGAAGGCCTGGCCGTGCGAATCGAAATCGACGCCCCACGGGTTGCTCGTCCCTTCCGCGAAGACTTCGAATTCGTGACGCGTCGGGTGATAACGCCAAATCCCCGCATTGATCCGGGTCCGGTTCGCATCGTCCGCACCCGGCTTG
>JBEIRZ010000308.1:0-5535 GCA_040375695.1 Planctomycetaceae bacterium | reverse complement strand
GTCGTCGCCGAAGAGGTCGACCCGTCGCGGCTTCGAGAGCCAGGGCCGGTCGACTTGGCAAGGATCTTGAAATGAAGTTCGGTTCACGCGACCACGCAAGGGAGGATTGTCCTGATCCTGCCCGACGCGATCGCCCCGACCCGCCCACAGTTTTGCGACCTCGGTTTTCCCGCCCCATTCCCTCGCATCCATTTCCTCGTCAGGGATCCAACCGCCGATGCCTCGAATCCTGATCGCCGAATGCAAGCAGGAAGTTTCGACATTCAACCCCCACCTCAGCGGGTATGACGACTTCGCGATCCGTCGCGGTGCCGAGTTGGTCCGCTACCATCGCGGCGTTCGGAACGAGGTCGGAGGGGCGCTGACCGTATTCGAAAGCATGGGGGTCGAAGTCGTCCCGACCTATTCCGCGTTCTTCATCACTTCGGGGGGGACGCTCGCCGAGCCCGATTGGCAACGGATCGCCAGCGAGTTGCTCGAATCGGTCCGCGACGCCTTCACGCGCGCCGCGGCGACGGGGGAACCGATCGATGGGATCTATTTCTGCATGCACGGCGCGATGGCGAGCGAGCGTGAGGTGGATCCCGAAGGGTATTTGCTGCAGGAGCTTCGCCGGATCGTCGGCGAGTCGCTCCCGATCGTGGCTTCGTTTGACCTGCACGGGATTTTGACCGACCGGATCCTGCGGCACACCGATGCGATCGTCGCTTACCACACCTACCCGCATGTCGATTTCTTTGAGACAGGCCAGCGGGCGGCGCGGCTGTTGATGCGGGTCGTTGCGGGCGAGGTCCGCCCGGTGACGGCGAAGGTTGCGATCCCTGCGCTCGTCCGGGGTGACGAGCTGATCACCGCGACCGGCAAGTTCGGAGAAGCGATCCGAATCGCGCAAGAGGCCGAGACGTCGACACCGGGTCTTTCCGCGGGGATGTTCATCGGCAACCCGTTCACTGACGTCCCCGACCTGCGATGTTATGGCTTTGTCGTCAGCGACAACGATGCCCCGTGGGCCGAGCGTGAGGCCCTCCGGATCGCCAATAACTTTTGGTCGAACCACGAGTCGATGCGGGTCCCGCTGGTTAGCCTTGCCGAGCTGTCATCGCGACTGCTCGCCGGGGTCTCCGGCACGACGGCGATCGTCGATGCGGCCGACGCGACGAGTTCGGGCGCTTCGGGTGACAGCAACGCGGTGTTGCAAGAATTGCTCCGCGTCGGTTATCGCGGCCGGACGCTGTTGCCGATCGTCGACGCCGCTGCCGTCGCGCACGCCTTTGCGGCTGGGGTCGGGGCGACGATCACGACGATGCTCGGCGGGACGCTCGACCCCTGGCGATTCGACCCGATCCCGGTGACGGCTAAGGTCCGGATGCTCGCCGATGGCGATTTCCGCAGCGAATCTTTCGGCGAGCGATGGGTCGCCGGGCCGACCGCTGTCCTGGAGGTCGATAACTTTACGATCGTCACCGGCAGCAGGGCCGTGAGCCTTTACGACCGTTCGTTCTTTTACGCGCATGGGCAGGACCCTCGTGCGTTCGATGCCGTCGTCGTCAAATCGCCGCACTGCCAGCATCACATGTATGCCGCTTGGTGCGCCCGTCTGATCGGCGTCGATGCACCCGGGTCGTCGAGCGCGAACCTCCCTTACCTCGGCCACACCCGTTGTCCCCGACCGATCTTTCCGCTTGATCCGGGCGTCATGTTCGAACCCCGGGTCGAATTCTTTCAACGCCAGCGAGAGCACTGATGAAAATTCGCGAAATCCGCTGCGCCGGCCTCCGCGGCGCGACCCCCGAGGGGGGATGGAGCAACGAACTGCAGCCGGACGATTGCGTCCATACCCTGGTCGCCGTGCATACCGACGAAGGGGTCGTCGGCTTGGGGAGCGTCTTCACGTCCGAGGCGCTCGTCAGGGCCGCGTTGCAACTGCTCCGTCCGCTCTACGTCGGCGAGACGGCGCTGGAACCGGAACGGGTCAGCGAGAAATTGCACCAGAACATGTTTTGGCTAGGGCGTGGCGGATCGGTAACGCACGCGATCAGTGGGATCGATATCGCGCTGTGGGACCTGCTGGGCAAAGCGACGGGCCAACCCGTCGGTCGGCTCCTTGGCGGCCGCTATCGTGAGCGGGTGCAGCCTTACGCTTCGCTGTTGATGGACGAACCGGCGCGGCTCAAGGATCACCTTCAGCGGGTCGCGGCCGACGGGTTTCGGGCCTTCAAAATCGGTTGGGGCCCGTTCGGACGACGTTCCGCGGCGACCGACGAAGCGATCGTGCGGGCGGCTCGCGAAGCGATCGGCCCGGATGCCAAGTTGATGGTCGATGCCGGCGGCAGCGACGCCCATTGGAACAACGGTTACAAGTGGGCGATCAACACCGCAAGGATGCTCGCCGACTACGACGTCCATTGGTTCGAAGAAGCGCTCCGGCCTGACGCGATCGAGGATTTCACCTTGCTCCGCGAACACTCGCCGGTCCGGATTTCCGGGGGCGAAGTCTTGACCCGTCGCCAGGCCTTCCAGCCTTGGCTCGTCGGTCGGGCGCTCGACATCATCCAGCCCGACGTCACGAAGGTCGGCGGGATCAGCGAGGAACGGCGGATCGCTTGGATGGCCGAAGACAACGGCGTTCAGTTCATCCCCCACGGCTGGAATACCGCGGTCGGTCTGGCCGCCGATTTGCACCTCGCCTCGGCCATCCCCGGAACCGATCTGGTCGAATACCTGACCGGCTCGCCGTTTATCGACGAGATCACGTTAGGTGGGTGGCACCTCGATGCCGACGGGATGCTGCCTATCCCCACGTCACCGGGGCTCGGTTTGGAGCTCGATCCTCAGGCGATTGCCAAATACACCGGGGGGCAAAACCTGTTAAACTCTTGACGCGGTAATCCCGCCGGTTCGGCAATCGTTTGTCCGTTCGGAGGTTCTCCGAAAATCGGACGGCGGCCGACCGCTCCTGAAGTCTCTTTTCTCGTCTCGATCAAATGAGGATGTTGATGGCTGCGACCTTGACCAGGGATCTCCTAAATTCCGCGCGAACGCTCGTCGTTCGCATGCTGACGGTTGTGGTGGCGTTCGGTTTGCTCGGCAGCGTCCCGGCGAGGGGCGCCTTGGTGATTGACATCTCCCGCCACTCTGACGGTTTCACGATCTGGGATTTCAGCGGTTCGGCGACTTACTCTGAGCTTTTTCCCGGGGGTAAGTTCGCCGGCGGCGCGTTGAATCTGATCGAGGAGTGGAAAGGGAGCGGCGCGGCTTCCGACTTCGTCTCGACCGGCGGGTACAACAATCACGTCGTCGCACCGACGAGCGGTTCGGTTTCTCTGAGCGTCGCGACCGCGGGGTTCGGCGTGCAGACGGATGCGATCGACGGCATCCACGTCGATCACGACACTACCGGTGACGATTTTGGCGTGAGTTTGACCGCTAGCGACATCTTATTGGCCAACAACGATTTGGTCTCGTGGTCCGGGTCTGCGGTTTTTGCGGTCGACATCAACCGGCTGAACTCAGGGAATTTCACATTCCAGAACTATGGCGAATCGGTCATCGCGGCTGGGAATCCGTTCGGGACCTTGCCGCTGCAGATCAACGTGTCGACCGTTCCCGAGCCGGCCTCGATCGGCCTGCTGACCGCGGCCGCGGTCGGCTGGGTGGCCCGTCGCCGACGCCGCAGCACGCGCAAGGCGATCGGCCGCACCGCGGTTCTGTCGGCTTAGCCGCGGACGGGATCGCATCGACCCATCATCCCGATCTAACCTTTTTCATGGATCGATCCCATGTCGACCCGACCCTGCCGCTGGGGATTGCTCAGCACCGCCGCGATCACCCGTAAGAACTGGAAGGCGATCCGACTTTCCGGCAATGGAACCGTGACCGCGGTCGCCAGTCGTGACGCGAAGCGGGCGCAAGAATTCATCGACGAGTGTTCCGCGGAAGTCCCCTTCCCCGACCCGATCGCCGCCGTGGGCGATTATGACGCGCTGCTCGCGCGGCCCGACGTCGACGTCGTTTACATCGCGCTGCCGACCGGGCTGCGAAAGCCATGGGTGATCAAGGCGGCTGAGGCAGGGAAGCATGTGCTGTGTGAAAAGCCGGTCGCGCCGACGGCGGCCGACGCGCAGGAAATGATCGATGCCTGTCGTCGCAATAACGTCCAATTCATGGACGGGGTCATGTTCAGCCACAGCAAACGGTTGGACGCGCTGCGTGCGAGGATCGATGCCCCGGACGGCATCGGGCGATTGCGGCGGATCACCTCGCACTTCACCTTTTCCGGTGACGCCGCATTCCAACGGGGAAACATCCGGGTCAACAGCGAGCTCGAACCGGCAGGGTGCTTGGGAGACTTGGGTTGGTACAACCTTCGATTGATCCTCTGGGTGATGGGTTTTCGCGCCCCGGAGTCGGTCGTCGCGCACACGTTGACGCCGCTGCGAGGCGATTCCAGCCCGGCAGCGGTACCCGGCGAATTTTCGGCCGAGCTCTTTTTCCCAGGGGGCGTAACGGCCAGCATGTACTGTTCGTTCCTGACCGAGAACCTCCAGGTCTCCGTGATCGCCGGGGACCGCGGTTACATCACCCTGGACGATTTCGTCCTGCCGTTTTTCGGTGCCGAGCTCGACTGGCACGAGTCGCAGCATTTTTTGGAAATCGACAATTGCCGCTGGAACATGCGGCGTCACACGCGGCGAGGCGCGGTGACCGAGTATGCCGGTGGCGAGCCGGACGCGCAGGAGGTGCGAATGATCATTGCTATGAATCGGCTGGTACTCGACGGCGTCCTTGACCCCCATTGGCCGAAGATCGCGATGTTAACCCAGCGGGTCATGGACGCGTGCCGGGCCAGCGCCGACGCCGATGGCAAGCGGGTGCGTCTAGGCGATTGACCCTCGAACGCCTGCCGCCGTTTCCGATTCGAACCCTCCCTCCTGCTTTTCGACCCTTCGCCATGCTCGCCACCCTCTCGTTCGTCTTCTTCACCGCCCTGGTCGCGCTGCTGACTTATTGGATCACCAAAGGGAAGGACACCCAAAGCAACGAGGGGTATTTTCTTGCCGGACGAGGGCTGACGGGTGGTTACGTCGCGGGCTCGTTGTTGTTGACCAACCTGTCGACGGAGCAATTGGTCGGGCTCAACGGTGCGGCCTTTGCCGATGGGATTTCGGTGATGGCGTGGGAGGTGGTCGCGGGGATTTCACTCGTCGTTTTGGCCGTTTTTTTTCTACCCCGCTACCTGGCCAAGGGGGTCACCACGGTCCCCGAGTTTTTGGCGAGCCGTTTCGACGACACGACACGGCTCCTCACCAATTTGATCTTTGTCGCCGCGTACACGGTCCTGTTATTGCCGATCATCCTCTACACCGGCGCGACGGGTTTGATCGACATCCTCGATCTGCAGCGGTTGACCGAATTGCCTCGCGGGACGCTCCTGTGGGGCGCGGTTTGGCTGATCGGGATCCTCGGTTCGGTCTATGCGATTTTCGGGGGGCTGCGGTCGGTGGCCGTCTCCGACACGTTGAACGGGTTCGGCCT
>JBEIRZ010000591.1:0-2094 GCA_040375695.1 Planctomycetaceae bacterium | reverse complement strand
TTTACGATCCTTGCGATCCGACGAAATCCACGTCGATGCAAGGAACGGGATAGCGACCAAAGATACTCAGGGCTTCTCAAACGCATTTAAACCGCCACGTCAGTCTGAGTACCGTGCTCGCGCTCAGCGCAGCGGTGCTCGCAATCGGTCTTAGATCATACTCTGCGTTCGACTCGGCAACACCATCGATAACCGATAAAAGCCAAGTCGCTTATCGTCGAACGACTGCGCATTCGACGGTGCTGGTTCCGATTACGATTACGAGCACCGTCGCGACGCGACTGGGCACGAGCACGAAGCCTGATCGCCTGAATGATCGTTACTCGATGAGGCCTTCCGCAGGAACAAGCGTTAACATCCGTAAGCAAACCACCGTTCTTTTACCCGGAATCAACCCCACATCTGATTTCCGCTTTCATCCGGATCCCAATCTTCGTCATCGGATAAATCGGGCTGATTCGAACGCTCGAGACTATAGCCGGCAAGCACCCAGAAAAAAGTTGCAGCGAAGACCCAACTGCCCGAAAAGGTAGCGACAAGCCCGGCAATAAACCACGTCCGAAACAAGAAGAGATTTGCGTCGCCTTCGACCATTTGAAGCAATCGTTTCGAACTTCTCCAAAGTGTCACAAAGACACTTGCGATGACCAAAAATCCGACCCACCCATAGGTTCGTAGCGCCTCCACGTACCCGGTGCTGTCCATGGTGCCCAGCGAGCCTCCGGCCGAAACTCGCCCGCCCAACCCGTGGGAGCCTAGACCCAATCCCAAAGGTTCAGACGCAGCTCTCGCGATCCCAGACCGCAGTTGCACTATCCGCCCCAGAAACGAACTATCGCTTCCGATATTTCCGATTGTCGAAACCCGCTCCAAGGCCATTCCTTGCCCAGGCAACATGGCCAACAACGACTCACCAAAAACGATCGCTATAGCCAATATGAAAAATGTCACGTACTTTCCCGAACCCCGATTGAGTATCGGGTAAAGGATAACAGCAAGCCCGAATTGAATGATCACCGTTCGGGAATAGGTAAGGAGCATTGCTGTGAAGATCAAAGCCGCGGCGGGGAAACGAAGGAAACCGAGCGTTCCCGGTCGTAGCGTAACAATGATCAAGCAACTGCAAAGGTAGGCCGCGGCTGGCCCACGTTCCGACATCGTCGAAAACAATGTCATCTTCGTCGGCTCGAGGATTCCCAAATAACCCTCGAAATTCACGGACTTGACCCAAAACGCATCCCAGGGGGGGATCGTGTAAAATTGCCAGATCCCATAACCTGCAACAATGACACCTGATAGGGCAATGCTGTTGCACCAACGCCGAAAGATGTCGGAGCGATCGGCAAAGATCGCACCAAAACCAAGCAATCCTATCGGTGCGATATAATCCCCAAGCGCATAAATGGCCGCCGCCCGAACATTTAAGAAACCGATGATGAATGCGAACATTGTCGCCGCGGTGTACCGATACATCACCGACAACGTCGATTTCCCGTACTGCGATGAATTACCATTCAACCGGTTCAGCGCATAGAGCGCGGCCAACCCCCCGACAATGATCGGTGTTAATGAGATCATTGACGTCGGGTTGAAATAATCGTTGTTGTAATCGACCACCCGACGGATGCCTCGATTCAAGGCGACTACGAAGAAAAGGTAATCGACCAGCCAAGACGATCCCCGAAGTGTCAAGATCATCGCCGGAAGGACAATCAAAAACGAAACAAATAAGCTAATCGGCTCGAACAATTGACTTTTCTTGGTAGGACGATCGAAATCGTAGCGGCGGATGAATTAGAATTGAATTTCTGGGTTCTTCGGGACAACTAACGATTCGCGGGACTTTCATCAAACCTTCTTGAAGGCGGTTCCGAAACCATGAATTTCTTGAAACCTTACTAACCGCCGAAATATGTTGCCGCCTCGGCTCGTCAATCTCGATTTTGCCCGCGGGGTGGCATCTCTCGCGGTTGTCCTTTGGCATTGGCAACACTTTGCCTTTCTCGGTGGCTATGTGTCTCGAGGGTTCCGTGCCGATGAACAACCATTCTTTTTCCTGTTACAACCGTTTTACCAAAAAACCGCCACGGTCGC
>JBEIRZ010000171.1:0-9337 GCA_040375695.1 Planctomycetaceae bacterium | reverse complement strand
CGATTTGAACGATCCGGAGATCTTGTCCCAGGAAGGGTTGTCGCCGCAGGAGGGTGACCGGCACTTTCATCAGCAGATGGTGTATGCGGTCGCGATGGCGACGATCGACCGCTTCGAGCGGGTGTTGGGGCGGGTCGCCTTGTGGGCCCCTGGTCCATTTTGGGGGATGGGGCAACGGGGTCGCGGCCCGCGATTCGTCCGCCGGTTGCGGGTCTATCCTCACGCTTTTCGCGGCGCCAACGCCTATTACGATTCGGAAAAAAAATCGCTGCTCTTCGGCTATTTCCCCAACGGTGGTGTGGGGAGCGACAAACGTGGGGTGGGGGGCAAGACGGTCTATACCTGTTTGTCGCATGACGTGATCGCGCACGAGACGACGCATGCGCTGCTTGAGGGTTTGCACCCGCGGTTCAACGAGGCGACGAATCCGGACGTCGACGCATTGCACGAGGGTTTTGCCGACATCGTTTCGCTCTTTCAGCGTTTCTCGCACGCGGAGGTGCTGAAGCATCAGATCGCGAGGACCGGTGGGGACCTGGAGCGGCCGAACTTATTGGGACAATTCGCCCAGCAGGTCGGCCGTGCGATGGGGCATCGGGGGGCGCTGCGCGACGCGATCGGCGGGATCGACGCGGGTGGTGAATGGCGGCGTCGGCGGCCCGACCCCGCGCTATTGGCGTCGGCGAGAGAGGAACACGGCCGCGGGGCGGTGCTCGTCGCGGCGGTCTTCGACGCCTTCCTGGCGATCTATCGCCTGCGGAGCGCTGACCTGATGCGGATCGCATCGAACGGCACGGGTGTCCTGCCGGCGGGGACGCTCCACCCCGATCTCGTCTCGCGTCTGGCACGCGAGGCGTCGGCCGCGGCCGAAGGGGTATTGCGGATGTGCATCCGGGGGCTCGATTACGTCCCGCCGGTCGATGTCACCTTCGGGGACTACCTCCGTGCGATCATCACCGCCGATTACGACCACCATCTCGAAGACGAATACGGTTATCGCGACGCCTTCATCGAAGCCTTTTGCGAATGGGGAATCTGGACCGGCGGGATCGAGGTGGCGACGGTGGCGGGTTTGCAATACCCGCGGGTCGATCACGATCGCGGCCCGGCCGGCGAGGGGGATGACGAACCGGCGGTGCGGCGGGGTCGCGAAGCGCTGCGGGCGAACGAGCGTGCGACGCGAAAATTGTTCGACGGGTTTCGCAGTAAGGGAGGCGGGACCCGATCGCGATCGGCCAGACGTCCCGAATGGGTCGCCGATCGCGACTACGCCCCCGATGCCGACCCCGAGATCGATCGCTTGATCCTCGATTGGGACCTGCGGGCCGACCGGGAGACGGTTAGCCGCAACATGGAAAAGAATTGCCGACTGATCCATCGATGGTTGACGCAAGGGGAACTGCGGCCGCACTTGCATCGCTTCGGGTTGACGATCGACCCGGGAGCACCCCCGTCGGTCTTTCGAACCTATGACAAGGTGACGCCGGCGATCGAGGTCCATTCGGTCAGGACGGCGGTGCGGCAGGGTTTGCGTGAGGAGATGTTACGAGAGGTCGTCGTCGAGATCCACCAGAGGCGAAGGGGGTACTTCGACCCGCGGGTGCAGGAGGCGATCGATTCGGGAGAGCGGAAAATATTGTCGAAGGATTCGGGCGACTTTCGGTTTCGCCGCGGCTGCACGCTGATCATCGACCATACGACCAGCCGCATCCGCTACGCGATCCACACGCGGGGCGATATCGCCGGCAACGAGGAGCTCGATCGGGTCAGGAAATACCTCGTCGCGCGGGCCGCCCAGGGAATCGAAAAGTTCACGTCATCAGCCGATTGAGCCGATCCGGTGAGCGGCCCGCTCCCGGGTGAGCAAGAGAAACGACCGCGGCCGAGTCCCTTTGGCGCGGGTCTTCAATCGGTGCGGTTCAGGTCGAGGAAGACGATGATCGAGGGGTTGCCGACGGGGGTGTATTGGCCGGTGAAGGCGAGCATCCCCGTTTCGCGATCGACCTTGAAGGTCGCGACGTTGTCGCCGCGTTGGTTGCAGCAATAGAGGAAATTGCCGGTGGGGTCGAAGTTGAAGCTGCGGGGGTAATTGCCGCGGGTCCATTCGTCGGCGACGTGGGTCAGCGTGCCGTCATCGGCGATCTTGAAGATCCCGATGCTGTCATGAAGCCGGTTGCCGGCGTAGACGAATTTGCCGTCGGAAGAGACGAGGATCTCGGAGCAGAAGTTGCTGCCAGCGAAGCCGGGCGGGAGGGTCGAGACGGTTTGGCGCTGGGTGAGCGTCCCGGTCGCGGCGTCGTAATCGAAAAGGACGAGGGTCGAGCCTTCTTCCTGGATCGAATAGAACCAGCGTCCGTTGGGGTGGAAGTGGAAGTGACGGGGGCCATCGCCGGGGGGGAGGGAAACGATGTGTTTCGACGCGGGGGCGAGTTTTCCGCTTTGGGGATCGAACTTCCAAACGAGGATCTGGTCGAGCCCCAGATCGACATGGATCACGAAGCGGCCGGCGGGATCGGCTTGGATCATGTGGGCGTGGGTCCGGTCATGGCCGCTGAAGGCGAAGCTGCCGGGCGGGGCGTTTTTGGCGCGGGTCGGACCGATCTTGCCGGAGTCTTCTTTGACGTCGCTCGGTTCGCCCAATCGGCCATCGGCGAGGATCGGGAGGACGGCGACGGAGCCGCCGAAGTAATTGGCGACGAGGAGGTGTTTGCCGGCGGGATGGATCGCGACGTAGGTCGGCCCTGCGCCCCCCGAGCGGATCGTGTTGAGGAGCGTCAGCCCGCCGGTGGCTCGATCGATCGCGAAGGCGCTGACCGTCCCTTCGAGGCCCCCTTGAAATCGATCGGTTTCGTTCGCGGAATAGATCCGGTCCCCGTCGGCGTTGATCACTAGGCAACTGGGGCTGGTCCCCGATTCGACGATCCCGTCGGGGGCCAGGGCACCGGTCGTGCGATCGACCTTGAAACGGTGGATGCCGCGGCCGTTACCGGGGGGAAGGTCGACCTGGGTCGGCAGGACATCGGTCAGTGGTGAACTGAAGGTGCCGACGTAGGCGACCAGAGGGGCTTGGGGATCAGCGGCACGTGACGGGTCGGAGGCGACGATCAGCGGGAGGGCGCCGGCGGCGAGGGAAGACTTGAGGAAGAGACGCCGGGAGGTTTCGTCCAGGGGCATGGCGATCGAGGGGTGGGCGGGTTGATGGTGAGGCTCGGGCGTTTTTCGGACGGAAAGAGCCCGTCAAAGAAAAGACGCGGCGCGAGGATCGGCCTCGCGCCGCGTTCATGGTAACCGAGAAGAGGGGGGAGAGTGATCGGTGCTGCGGATCATCAGGCCGAAGACCGGGGTGGGGGCCGATCCGGGCCGTGTGTGGGGGGAGGAAGAGTGGAGTTACTTGTTACAGGTCGGGCAGTCCGCGTTGGCCGGCCCGTGAAGACCCGGTTGGGGGCCGTGAAAGCCCGTTTCGGGGGCGGGGAATCCTTCGGAGGTGGGCGGGGAGGGGAGTGGATGGAGGAGAACCGCGCCGCTCGGGTCGTGGGGAGCGCCCCCGGGATAGGCTTCTTCGGTGACGACCGCGCCAGGTGGGAGGTCGCCGTGTGGGATATCGCCGTGTGAGACAGAAGGGGTGACACCGAAATGGCACATCCCCCAATTGTTACATTTCCACTGTTCGATGCCGCGCAGGGCCCCGCAACCGCCCACAAAGACGATCGATAGGAGGGGGAGCAAAACCGCGATCGGTGTGAAAGGCTTACGCATCACGGAACTCGAATGGATCAAACGACGAAGGGGCGACTAAAGAAATATGGAACCGAATTCGCAAAAAGCAAAAAAAAGGTGCGACCAATTCGGGTGAAAGCGGGCGAGGCGTTGTCGCCGGGGTGGGGCGCCGGGCTGAATCGGAGGGGGGAATTGGGGGCGGGCCGTTACGGATTGGCGGGCGGCGCGTGGCCGTGAGCGGAAGGCAATTCGAAGCGACAACAGCCGAAATCGAAAGCCTGTTGGACGCCCGCTTGATGGAAGAGTTCGCGGTTGAGGTGGTAGTAGACGAATTTGCCGTCCCGCTGGGTCGTCACCAGACCGGCGTGAAAGAGGACGCGGAGGTGGTGGGAGACGTTAGCGAGTTCGGTTTCCAAGAGGAGCGTTAGGTCGGAGACGCTGAGGGGTCCGGCCTGCAACCCTTTGATGATCTTCAGTCGCCACGGGTCGCCCAAGGCCTTGAGGTAGACGGCGCACGCTTCGGCATCGGGCGGGACGGGTTCCGCCGTTTGGGCGGCGCGCGGAACGGGTTCCGCCGTTTTGGTATCGCGCGGGACAGGTTCCGAAGGGGGCTGAGTCATCGAAGGGGCGCGGCGTATGGCTGGAGGATCGGACAGAGGCGTTGCCGATCACGGACGGGATCGCACGACTGAGTATCCCCGAGGGAGGGCGGCCGATCAACCGCTCGCAGGTCGCTTGCGATCTCGCTTGACGGCGCGGGGTGCGGGCGCCTTGTCGTGATGATCCTGCGGTTCGGAGGGGAAAAAGGTCCAGAGGATTTGGTGGGCGTTCCCCGAGTCGCGGGACCGGGCGGCGACGAAGATATCGAGGATTTCGGCGAGGTGTTTGCGGACGGCGGCGACTTCGCGGGGGGTGAGATTAGCCGATTCGGAGCGCATCGTCGCGTGGCTGACGAATTCGGGAGTAAAGCCGAGGCGGGGGTCGGCCGTGCGGGCGAATTGGCGTTCGACGTTGCGGCTCAGGAGGCGTTGCAAGCGGACGAAACGCTGGGCGGCGAAAGCCGGCTTCGATTCGAAATCGAAGAGGATCCGTTTGCCGCGGAGGGCGAAGACCATTTCGGTGCGACGCGGGGTATCGCGGGGCCCCTGTTCGGTCACGATTTTGGCGCGGAGCAAGATCGCGAGGTGGTGATGGATCAGGGCCTGGGAGCGGCGTAGTTTGGTCGCCAATTCGCGGGCCGATTGGGGGCCGAAGGCCTCCAGCGATTCGAGGATCGCGGCCCTGACGGGTGAGGTGATCGCGTCCCACTGCGATTTGGTCCGGATCACGATTTCGGTTTCGGCTTTCGGCATGATTGTCAAACGCAAGTGTGAAACGCTCGATTGGCACAGCGGCGAAACATGATCAGGCTTCAACATACACCTTGATATTGATTATTCAATCCGAGAATCTTTTTTGAATAGAATTGACCATTCAATTTGAGCACTTATATTGAACAGCGAAATCGAAGTCGTGTTTGAGGCTGAAGGAGTCCACCTGTGCCTGGAGAGTTGGTCCTGCGGGGTCTGACGAAACGGTATCCCAACGGGGTATTGGCGTTGGACGGCGTGTCGTTGACGCTGGGGAAGGGGATGTTCGGGTTGCTGGGGCCCAACGGCGCGGGGAAATCGACGCTGATGCGGACCTTGGCGACGTTGCAATTGCCGGACGCGGGTGAAGCGCGGCTCGACGGGATCGACATCATCGGCGACCCGCAATCTTTGCGCCAGCGGCTGGGGTATTTGCCGCAGGAGTTCGGCGTTTATCCGGGGGTATCGGCGACGGAGCTGTTGCATCACCTCGCGATCTTGAAGGGATTTGACGACAAGCGGGTGCGGGTCGAGATGGTCGACGAGTTGCTCGAAAAGGTCAACCTGTACGAGCATCGGAAGCGGGCGGTAAGCGGCTATTCGGGCGGGATGCGGCAGCGGTTCGGGATCGCGCAGTGCCTGATCGGTGACCCGGAGCTGGTGATCGTCGACGAGCCGACGGCGGGGCTGGACCCGGGCGAGCGGAACCGCTTTTACAACATCCTCAGCGAGATCGGCGAGCAGGTGATCGTGCTGTTGTCGACGCACATCGTCCAAGACGTGCGGGAGTTATGCGAGCGGATGGCGATCATGAACCGCGGCCATGTGATTTACAACGGGACGACCGATGACGCGCTGGGGCTGATCCGCGGCCGGGTCTTCGAGAAGAAGGTGAGCAAGGGGGAACTGGCCCAGACGTACCAGCGTCATCGGGTGTTGAGCAGCAAGTTGGTCGGGGGCACGCCGCTGGTGCACGTCTATTCGGACGGGCCGCCGGAGGAGGATGGGGTGCAACAGGAAGGATACCGTCCGGCCGAAGAGACGCTGGAAGATGTCTATTTCGCGAAATTGAACGAAGTCATTTAAGGCGGGTCGGGCCAAGACGATGTGGATGTTTTTTAGGTTTGAATTGCGTCATTGGCTCAGGCGGGCGATGCCGTGGGTTTTCTTGGCGATCGTCAGTTTGCTCTTTTTCGGATTGATCGCCTCCGACTTCGTGCAGTTGGGTGGGGTGCAGGCGAGCGTGCGGAGGAATTCGCCGACGACGATCCAAAACATGTACGGCGTGATCTCGTTGGTCGGGCTGTTGATGACGACGGTCTTCATGCAATCGACGGCGACCCGCGATTATGCCTGCGGGATCGACCCGTTAATTTTTTCGAAACCGATCCGGAGGCGGGATTATTTTTTCGGCAAGTTCCTTGGGGCCTACCTGATCGCGTTGATCCCGACGTTGGGGGTGACGATCGGGACGCTGATCGGGCCATGGATGCCGTGGGTGCAGCCGCACCGTTATGGGCCGGTATCGATCGAGGCGCACGTGCTCGGTTTTTTCGGGCTGGTCGTCCCGAACACGCTGTTCACGGGGGCGATCATTTACGCCTTGGCGGTGACATTCCGAAGCAACTTGGTCTCGTACGTCGGCGCGATGTTGATCTTGGTGCTGTATGTGATCGGCCGCAATTTGGGATCGGGGCTTGAGAACCGTTGGCTTGGCGGGTTGGTCGACCCGCTTGGGGGCTTGGCGATGCAGATCGCGAATCGCTATCGGACGATCGCGGAGCAGAACGCGGGGCCGGTGGGGATGAGCGGCGTGTTGCTTGCCAACCGTCTGTTATGGGCGGCCGCGGCGGTGGCGATCTTGGGGTTCTTTTACTCGCGGTTCCGTTTTTCGGACCGAGCCGGAGGGGGCTTGTCGCGGTGGGGCCTGCGGCCGATGTCGCGGTGGGGCCTGCGGCCCCTGTCGCGGTGGGGCCTGCGGCCCGGCGGTGCGGCGGTCGGAGACGTGGTGGGAAGAAGCGAAACCCTGGAGTCGGGGGATGGCATGGTCCCCGTCGGGGCATTCCCCGTCGGGGCATTCCCCGTGGGGACGGGGCGATTGGCGATCGGCGGTTATCGACCGCGCGACACAGGGGGGTTTTCCTGGAGCCGGCTGGGGCATTTGATTTGGGCCGAGACGAAGGGCGTCGTTACGAGCCAAGCGTTTCTGATCATCGTGATCTTGGGGATGCTTAACATGGCCGGGAGCCTAGCGAGTTTCAAAGACCTCTTCGATTCGCGGCAATACCCGGTGACCTACAACATGGTCGACCTGATCCGGGGCGGTTTTTATCTCTTCCTGATCGGGCTGATCACCTTTTATTCGGGGGTGATCTTGTGGCGGGGGCGGGATGCCCGGATGCAAGAGATCATCGACGCGACACCGACGGGGACGGTTTCGTTTTTGGTCGCGAAGGTCGTGGCGATGCTGTTGGCGATCGGGTTGATCTTGCTGAGCACGATCGTGGTGGGGGTAACGGCGCAGACGCTGGCCGGGTACACCCGTTACGAATTGCCGGTCTATTTCAAGTCATTGATGGTGCTCGATTGGTTGCAATTCGCCTTCATGGCGGTGTCGGCGATCCTGTTGCAGGTCTTATTGAACCAGCGTTATGCCGCGTACTTCGGCTTCATCCTGGTGCTGGTGCTCTTCGCGTTCGCGCCGCTGTTGTCGGGGGTGACATCGAACCTGGTGATCTTCGGCGGCGTCCCGAGTTCGATTTATTCGGACATGAACGGGTTTGGGCCGTTCGTCCCGGGGCTCTTTTGGTTCAACCTGTATTGGGTGCTTTTTTGCCTGCTGCTGTTGGTGGTGGCGTACCTCTTTTACGTCCGCGGGAACGACATCGATCGGCAGTCGCGGTGGGCGGAATCGAAGCGGCGGTTGCGAGGGGCCTGGCCGTACGGCGTATCGATCGTGGCGCTGTTGATCGGCTGCGGCGGCTGGGTCTATTACAACACCGATGTGTTGAACCGGCGTTATTCGCGGGAGGAGATCGAGGGGCTGCAGAAGGGTTACGAGCTGGCTTACAAGCGTTACCAGGGGGTTCCCCAACCGCGGTTTGAGGGATTCGAATTCGCGATCGACATTGATCCCCAGGCCCGCGACTTGGAAGCGGTGGTGACGGCGCGGGCCCGCAACCGGAGCGAAGGGCCGATCGATCGGTTGCACTTCACGCTGCCGCCGCAGACGAAGCCAGAAGACGTTTCGATCGAGATCCCCGGGGGGAAGGTCGACGTCGACGACCCGCCGCACCGCTGGCGCAGCTATCGGCTCGACAAGCCGCTGGGGCCAGGCGAAGCGGTCACGATGACGATCCGGACCAAGTGGTTGACGCCGGGGTTCGAAAACCAGACGTCGACAACGTCGTTGACGCAGAACGGGACCTTTTTCAACAACGGCGACATCGTCCCTGCGATCGGCTACTCGGCCGATCGGGAGGTAGCCGATCCGGGTCGGCGGAAGAAGCTGGGGTTGCCGGAACGGACACGGATGCCGCAGCTCGACCCGACCGACATGGTGGGGCGGGGGAACCATTACATCGCGGCCGATTCGGATTGGGTCACGATGCGGACGGTGATTTCGACGAGCATCGATCAGATCGCGGTGGCGCCAGGGAGTTTGAAGCGGGAATGGTCAGAGGGCGGCCGAAGGTATTTCGAATACGAGCTCGACCATCCGTCGCTCAACTTTTATTCGTTCATTTCGGCACGCTATGAGGTGGCGCGGGAGAAATGGAACGGGATCGACCTGGAGGTGTATCACATCCCCGAGCATGCTTACAACGTGCCGCGGATGTTGGACGGCATCCGCAAGTCGCTCGCTTATTACACCGAGCACTACGGCCCTTACCGCCATCGGCAATGCAGGATCATCGAATTCCCTCGGTACGCGACGTTCGCACAGGCCTTCCCGGGGACGATGCCCTACAGCGAGGGGATCGGGTTCATCAGCGACTTGCGGGAGATCGGGCCGGAAGAGATCGACCCGGTCTTTTACGTCGTGTCGCACGAGATGGCGCACCAATATTGGGCGCACCAAGTGATCGGTGCGAACATGCAGGGTTCGGAGATGCTGAGCGAATCGTTCAGCAATTATTCGGCGTTGATGGTGATGGAGCGGGAGTACGGCAAGGAGAACATGCACAAATTCCTGACCCACGAGCTCGACAGTTACCTCGCGGGCCGGGCGGGGGAATCGCAGGAGGAGCGGCCGCTGGCGCGGGCCGAGG
>JBEIRZ010000363.1:0-4581 GCA_040375695.1 Planctomycetaceae bacterium | reverse complement strand
GGCGTCGCTGGCGAACTCGTCACCGGACGGGTGGCCGTGGACGATCGCCACAGAGCGGTTCGTCACGCTCCTGGCCGCGACTTGCGAGGGGACGTTGCGGGCGACGCTGTACTGGCGGCTCCCCACGAGCAGCCCGCTGGTGTTGGCATCCAAGCGATGCGCCATCCGCAGCTTTTCGGGGCGGTACGCCTCATCCAAAAAATGGGCAAGCGTGTTGAGGTGATAACGGCCGCTGGGGTGCACCGGCAGCGGCGCCGGCTTATCGATCACGACGATCGCCTCATCTTCATGCACCAGGATCAGGTCGGTGGCGACGGCAGGCTCGGTCACCAACCCCTCGTGATGATCGATCCGCTCCCCTTCGCCGACGACATCGGACTCGCCCAGCGCCCGGCCGCGAAACCGGATCGCCCCCGCCTTCACAGCCTGGCACCACGTCTCGCGATCGATCCCGGGGTGAAACCGAACCAAAAACTCGATCAACGGCAGGCCGGCGAGGTTCCGGGGGACGTGCATCGCGCGGACGTTGTCGTGCGGCAAGCACCCCGGCAACCGTTTCGCGAGCTCGATCAGCCGGGACTGACGCGTCGCCCGCTGTTGCTCGTTCCGCTGCTGTGGCGTTTGATAACAGTAGGGGCATGACTGGCCGACGACACATTCGGGCCGCGTCAGCTCTTCCGGTGTGAGCGGATGTTGGCAGGCGAAACATTGCGCCGTTCCGGTCGGCTGAAGATCAGGGCCGACCGCGACCCGTTGGTCAAAGACGAAGCAGGCCCCGTCGTAATGGTCACCCCCGCACTCTTCGAAATACTTCAGGATCCCCCCTTCGAGCTGGTAGACCTCTTGGAACCCGAGCCCTTCCATGAACGGGCCGGCCTTTTCGCAGCGGATCCCGCCGGTGCAAAACATCACCACGGGCTGGCGCTTCACCTCGTCAGAGATCCTCGCCGCCGCTTCGGGAAAATGCCGAAAGTGCTTGATCTTCAAATCGACCGCGCCGCGAAACGTCCCCAGCTCGATCTCGTAATCGTTGCGGGTATCGAGCAGCGTCAGCCGCTTACCCTCGGCCAGCCATTGCCGTAACTGCTGCGGCGGTAACTTGGGTGAGGTCCTGACGGCGGGGCGGATTTCGTCGATCCCGAAGGGGATGATTTCCTTTTTGATTTTGACGAGCATCCGCTGGAACGGTTGCCCTTCGGTCCAGCTCTCTTTGACCTGCAACCCTTCCAACCCGGGGATCGTGCGGAGGTGTTCGATCAGCCCCTCGACCGATTCGGTCGCCCCGGCGATGAAGAGGTTGATCCCCTCGCCGCTCAACAGGATCGTCCCCTTCAGAGCGGCGCGGACGCAGCGTTCTTTGAGCTCCTGGCGAAGACCCGCAAGGTCATCGAGTGCCGCGAACTGGTAGGCCGCGACGTTCAGCACCGGTGTGCGGGGGGACGCCTGTGCGGTGGGTGCGAGGGGATTCATTTCGGCGTTTGAAACGTTTGGTTCGATGCGACCGACGGATCAGGTCGTGTATTCCGAATTGAAGCGGACGTATTCGACGGTGATGTCGCTGGCCCAACGGGTCGCTTCGCCGGGGCCATCGCCGACGACCAGTTCGATCACAACGGTCGGCGATCCCTTGATCAGGCCGCTGGCGCGTTTGGCGTCGAACGGGAGCGGCGTGCCGTTTTCATAGAGCGGCATGCCGAGGATTTTGAGCGACGTCAGCTCGGGCCGGATGCGTGGGCCTGCATAACCTGCGGCAGAAACGATCCGGCCCCAATTCGGGTCCCCTCCGGTGATCGCCGTTTTGACCAACGGGCTTTCGCCGATGACCTGCGCGATGCGACTGGCGTCGTCGTCCGACGCGGCGCCGCTGACGCGGATCTCCATCACGTGCGTCGCACCCTCGCCGTCGGCGACCAATTGTTTCGCTAGGTCGATGCAGGCCTGACAGAGAAAATCGCGGAACTGATCGAGCGACTTACCGGCGAGCGGTTTCCCTTGGCCGCTCGACAGCAGCACCAGCGTGTCGTTGGTGCTGGTGTGCCCGTCGACGCTGACGCGGTTGAAGCTCCGGTCGGCGGAGTAGCGCAACAATTCGACCAGGTCGGCCTGGGCCAGCGGCGCGTCGGTCATCACCAGCGCGAGCATCGTCGCCATGTTCGGGGCGATCATCCCCGCACCCTTGGCCATCGCCGCGACGTGGTAATGCTGGCCGTCGATCGTCACCTCCGCCGTGACCGATTTGCGAAAGGCGTCGGTCGTCATGATCGCGGTCGAACAAGCGACGAACGCGTCGTGATCAGCACCCAGCGACCCGAACGCCGTGTCGATCCCGTGGCGGATCTTTTCCATCGGTAGCGGCCGGCCGATCACGCCGGTGCTCATCACCAACACGTCCTCCGCGAGGCACCCGACCCGCTGTGCGACGTGTGCGGTCATCGCTTCGGCATCCCGCATCCCCGGCTCGCCGGTGCAGGCGTTGGCGTTACCGCTGTTGATCACGACGGCGCGGAGCGACGATGACGGGGTTCGCGTGCGGCACAGGACGACCGGGGCGGCGACGACCTGGTTGGTCGTGTAAACGCCGGCGCCGACAAGCGGCCGGTCACCGACGACCAGCGCCAGGTCAGGCTTGCCGCTGGCCTTGATGCCACAGGTGATCCCGGCGAAGCGAAATCCGTCGGGAAGTTGATGATGGTGATGAGCGACGTTCGTCATGACGACCGTTGGGATCGTTGAAGGTGGAATACGCGTCCGCGTTGGGATGAATCTCGAAGCGACGATCGTAGGTGATTTCGCCCACGATGACGAGTCGGTATCCGGGCCGGCGGCTTTCCTTCACCCCAGCGGCTTTCCCTACGGGGTGGCCTTCCAATTCCGCTTCGGCTTGACCCCTTCGTTGGCTTCGAACTCGATCAGGTCGCCCTGTTGGTTCCCGGCGAACCACAGGCCGCTGGGGGCTACGGCGAGCGACGTGAACCATTCGGCCGGCAGCTCGAATTCGCCGACCTCTTTCCCGTCGGCACTCGTGTAGATTTTGCCTCGGTTGGTGGAACCGACCGCGACCACGCGGCCGTCGGCGAGAAGCCGCAACCCGCCGACCTCTTCGCCGGGGCCGTTGGCTTCGGCCGTCTGCTTCGCGTCTTCGACCTTCCAAAACCTGACCTTGCGGTCGTTCCCGGCGCTGGCGAGCGTCTTCGAATCGGCGAGGAAGATCGCCGCGTTCACGTCCTGGCCGTGCCCGCCAAAGGTGATGTGAAGTTCCAGCGTCTCGGCGTTAAAGACCTTAGCGCTCTTATCGCGACTGGCGGAGACGAGCCATTTGCCATCGGGGGACCAAGCGATCGAATTGACCCAATCGGCGTGGTCCTGAATGATTCGGGGCGGGTCGGATTTGGTGAGGTCGAAGATCGCGATCGACCCGTCAGCGCCGCAAGCGGCGAGCCGATTGCCGTCGGGCGAAAACGCGACATCGAACATGACGTCTTCGGTGACCAGCAGGTTGCTCAGCAGTTCGCCCGAATCGACGTCAAAGAGCTTGACCTCGCCCAACCGCCCCGGGGTGCCGCTGGCGACGGCCAACCGTTTCCCATCGGCATGAAAGTCGAGGCCGTAGACGCGCTGCGCCACGTTGCCGATCCTGCGCGGGGCGTCGGACTTGTCGGGGGCCCACAGGAGGATTTCGTGATAACCGGAGGTGGCGAGCAACCCGCGAGGCGTCGGGTCAACCGCGATCCCCGTGACCGCGAGCGGCGCCGGGTAGGCCTGTGGCGCGGCGGGCTGCGGCAGCCGCGGCATCAACCGGATCAGCGGCGCGGAACGATCGGCCGCCGATTCGATCCTCGCACCCAGATCGACCCAACGTTTCACCAGTTCGACCTGATCGGAAGGTAGCGGGTCCGATTCGTAAGGCATCTCGCCACTTTCGATCATTTCGACCAGGTGCGAAGCGGCGGCATCGCCCGGCAGGATCGCTTCGCCCGACTCGCCCACCGACAGGATCGATCGGTAATCGGCCATATTGTACCGCCCTTGCGCGTTGCGACGGTTGTGGCACGCGACGCAGTGCTGGTGAAAGATCGGTGCGATCTGTTCGGTGAACGAGACCCATTGCCCAGCGGCTTTCAATTCCGCTTCGGCCTGCGCCGATAGCGTTGACCTCGTCTTGGGGAATTCGGCCGCCTTCGCCTCGAGCGCCTCGACCTTGCCCCGCGACTCGACCGCGGCTTTCTCGGCATCTCCCACCTTGGCCTGGAGCGGGTCGATCTTCGGTGGCAACTCGGCGAGCTTCTTGTCGAGCTCGGCGATCATCTCGCCCGCCTTCTTAGCCGCCTCGGCGGAATCGTTAGCCTCTTTCTGTGCCCCATCGATCTCCTTCTGGAATTCGGCAAGCTTCTGTTTGGCAGCTTCGTCGGCTTCCTTCTTCGACGCTTCGATTTCCTTCTGCAAATCGGCGAGCTTCTGCTTGGCGGCATCCGCCCGGGTCGTCGCCGCCTGACGCTTCGCCTCAGCCTCGTCGGCCACTTTCTTCTGGTCTTTCACCTTTTGCGAAAGGTCGTCTTGTTGCAGGCGGATCAAATTGATCTG
>JBEIRZ010000064.1:0-18650 GCA_040375695.1 Planctomycetaceae bacterium | reverse complement strand
GCTGGCCGGGGCCTTGGTCGGGGTGAGGTGGACCCCGAGCAGGTAGATCCCGCCCTTGCGGATCGCCCGCCCCATCGCGCGGAGGTGGCCGATCGATTGACGCTCGGTGTGCAGGTGTCGGAAGCTGTTGATGGTGTTGAAGGCGACGTCGTATTTTTTCTTGGGGGCGTCAAAGTCGGACATGTCGGCGACCCAAGCGGTGGGGCGAAAGCCAGCCCGTTCCAACCGCTGGTTGCAGAATTCGATCGCCTTGGGGTTCAGGTCGATCCCGGCGACATCGAACCCTTTCTTAGCCAGCGGGACGAGGAGCCGTCCTGTGCCGCAGGCCGGTTCGAACATGCGGTGGACCTTCCCCGAGACGTACTCGTCACCGCAAGCGCGGATGTATTTCAGCTCCGCGGCGCAGTCGGCGCCGAAAACGAGATCGTAATACTTGGGGTGGTCGTAGATCGATTCCTTGACGACGTCGAGGGGCATCGTGGGGGCCGCTGGTGGGTGGTGGGGGAAGGGAGTGCGGGGTCTACGGTTGGAAAAAGGGCGACGCCTTTGAAACACAGGCTAGCGGATCGGGGCCAGCCCCAAGCTAGTGTATCGGGGCGAGCCCCAAGCTATCTTATTGGGGCAAGCCCCAGGGTGCGGCGGATCAGGCCGATTTGGCCGGAGTGGATCTGTTCGTGCAGGGGGCAAAAGAGGATCGCGCCCAGTTTCGTCGGGTAAACGGCGTAGGGCATGTCGACCGGTTCGAGCAGCACCTGGGGGTCAAAGCCTTCGGTCAAACCCCGCATCGCCGATTCGTGGACGCGTCGCAACCGATCGAGGAGCTCGTCGGGTGAGGCGCTGGCGGCGGTGATGCCGCGGGGGTCCGAACCGCGGCTGAAAGCCTTGCGAAACTTGCCAGGGATCAGCTCCAGGTCGTCGTCACGGCGACCGTGGATGCGGAACATCATCAGCCCATATTGGCTCACCGCGAGGTGCCCGACCTGCCAAGCGATGTTCGTCGCCGGGACGACGTCAGTTGGGTGGGGGGCTGCGTCGTCACCACCGAGCTTGCCGAAGGTCGGGATGTCGAACCACATCGAGCGGGGGATCGCGGCGAGGAGTTCCAGCGAATAATTCCGGGCCCATTCGATTTGCCCCAAGGCCGCACGCAACATCGTTTGCGCCGTGGCGAGGTCGGGGTTCGCGAGGTCGGGGTTCGCGGCGGCGGTCTGGTCGGCAGTGGGGTTCGTGGCGGTCATGACGCTGGCGCGATGGCGGGGGTGATTTGGGGCTTGAGGATCGGTTCGGATTCGCGAGCGATTTTGGGGCGAGGTCGACGCATCTTTGTAACGTCGCGGCGATGGCGGTCCCACCCCGGGTTTGCGGCCCGTCGCGGGTCAGGCGTCGATGGCGGCATGGAGGCCGGCGAGGTTGCCGGTGCTGAAGGCCGATTGAAAGTTGTAGCCCCCGATCCAGCCGTCGAGATCGAGAATTTCGCCTGCGATGAAGAGCCCTGGGACGAGTCGGCTTTGCATGGTTCGCGGGTCGACCTCTTTGAGGCTAACGCCACCCGCGGTGACTTCGGCCTTGTCGAAGCCGCGGGTACCGCTGACGGGGAGGGTCAGCGTTTTGATCGATTCGATCAGCGTGGTGCCTTTGGCCTTGGGGAGTTCGGCGAGGGTGTGCGGGAGGGTCGCGGTGGCTTGGGCGAGCGCTTCGGCGAGGCGTTTAGGAAAGAACTTCGCGATCGCCGCTTCGACCCGTTTTCCCCCCGATTCGCGACGCTGTTGGTCGAGCCAATCCTGGAGCGATTGGGAAGGAACGTCCGGGGCGAAGTCGATCGTCATGCGGGTCTGTTGTGGCGATGGTGCCGCCGTGATGGCGCCGCTGACATCCATCGCCGTGGGGCCGGAAAAGCCGAAGTGGGTGAAGAGGAAGCCGCCGCGTCGGGTGATCAGCGGCCGTTTGGGACGTTTTTCGCCTGCCTGAGGCACCTCCCAGACGCTCGCCGCGACGTCATCCAGCGTCAAGCCGCTGAGGCCGTGCATCCACGCTTCGCCACCGATCAGCGGGACGAGTGCCGGGCGTGGCGGGATGATCGTGTGCCCCAGGTCACGCAGCCACTTGTACCCGTCACCCGTCGTCCCGCACCCGGGCCAGCTCTTTCCCCCCACCGTGACGATGACGCGATCGAACGTTTCGAAAGCATCCTCGCCGATCTGGAGCCGAAAGCCTTCGCGGTCACCCAGTGGGATCAGGCCGCGGACGGGTGCGGCGGTGCGGATTTCGGCGCCGCAAGCCACGGCGAAGGCCTGCAGGGCATCGCGAACGTCGAGCGCTCGGTCGCTGGCGGGAAAGACCTTGCCGGTCGATTCGACCTTCGTCGCCACGCCCCATTCGTTGAAGAGTTCGACCACCCGAGCAGGGGGAAGTTCGGCGAGGGCCTGCCGCAAGAACTGGCCCCCTTTCCCGAAAGCCTCCATGATCCCCGCGGGGCCGCAATCGTGGGTCAAATTGCAGCGAGTCCCGCCGCTCATCAGGATCTTAACGCCGGTTTTGTTGTTCTTTTCGAGGACGACGACCCGGTGATCGCCACCGGACGCGCGCAGCCCCCGAGCCGCGATAGCACCGGCCATCAATCCGGCGGCACCAGCCCCGATCACCGCGATGTTCATGCAGACGCCTCAAACGAACAGGTCCCTAAATCCGATCTCGCGATTCGATTCATTGGATTTTCGACCGGGACGGGGATCGAAGCCAAGGGATCAGGGCGAGGCGACTTGGCGGGAGCGGGCAAGAATCCTGCTTGCAGAATCCTGCTTGCAGAATCACCTGCTCACGATCTCCCTTGCACTCCCTTGCACAATCCCCCCATCCGAAACCACCTGAAGGTGGGATCCGTCGGGGACCGCTTTTCGCCAAACCTAGCCGACCGACCGAACCGATAACCCAAAATGTGTTGCTGGCATAATCTTGGCGTTGACCGACTTCGGCAAGCCCGCACCGCCGGCATTTCTTCTGGCCCTTACCCGTTCCGGACCATCCCCGGACTGCGAAATGAACAACCACAGCGGCCCCGAAGCGGCGGAAGCCCAAGCGGCATCCGGCAGGTTTTCTTTCAGCCAAGCCCGATTTTTGGTCGGCGACTTGCAGCGCCCGAACCCGAAGATTTACTGGACCGATTTTCTCCTGTCGATCATCTCCGGGCACCTCGCCTTTCACGGGATGTATTACTTACCGAGATGGTACCCGGATGCGGAGTGGTTGTGGCCCGCCGTCGTGGGGTGCTTTTGCGCCTGCGTCTGCCTTTACATGCGGTCGGCGATGTTCATTCACGAGCTGGTCCATTTGCCCAAGGACGGTTTTGAGCTGTTTCGGATCGCCTGGAATGGGTTGTGCGGGATCCCGCTGCTGGTCCCTTCGTTCCTTTATTACCCGCACGTCGACCACCATCGCCGCAACCATTACGGGACGGAGCATGACGGCGAGTACTTGAGCTTGAGCCACCGCAGCCCGTGGCTGATCGTCGGCTTTGTCCTGCAGGCGCTCGTGATCCCCTTTTTGGCGATCATCCGGTTTTTGATCATCAGCCCGATCTGCTGGATATTGCCGGAGGCGCGGGCGATCGTTCACCGTCACGCGTCGACGATGTTGGTCGACCCGAGGTATGAGCGGACCGACATGACGCGACGGGTGCTCAAGACGGTCGAGATGCAGGAGGCGTTCTGTTTCGCGTGGTGCGTGTGGTTCCTAACGCGTGGGGCGATCCTGCGTGGTGAAGCGATCGACCCGATGTGGTTCTACGCCTATGCGGTTGCCGTCGCCTTGCTGGTGCTGAACGAGATTCGGACGCTGGGCGCGCATCGCTGGACCGGGGACGGGGAATCGATGTCGTTCGAAGAACAGATGCTCGATTCGGTCAATTACCCACATGCCCCTTGGATCAGCGAACTGTGGGGCCCGGTGGGTACGCGTTATCACGCATTGCACCACCTCTTCCCTTCGTTGCCGTATCACAATTTGGGGATCGCCCATCGGCGGCTGATGCAAGGGCTCCCTGCCGATTCGCCCTATCGGAGGACGGTCGCACCGAGCCTATCCGGCGCGATCGCGTCGCTGTGGGGTCGTGCCGCGGCCTCGCGACGAAAGGTCCGTGAAGTTCCGACCGATTCGGCCGACGTCCGCCGCGCGGCGTGAGCGTCTTGGCTGACTGCGGCGATCGTGACGGGTCGCTGTGAGATCGACCTTTCGGAGACCTTTCGCGGGACTTTTCGGAGACCTTTCGCGGGACTTTTCGCGGGACCAGAATCGATCAAGCGAGCAGCCGCTTGATGACTTGACCTTCGCTCCATTTCATCGGCCGTTTGATCGGGGTTTGGAATTCGGCCGCCGGGTCGATCCCTAGGGCGGCGAGCATCGTCGCGTGCAGGTCGGCGATCGTGACGGGGTCGCGAACGCCTTGGGCGGGTTCGATGCCATCCCGAACGGCGGCCGTCTCACCCAAGACGAAGCCGGGCCGGATCCCGCAGCCGGCCAAGGCGACCGAGAAGCCATGGATCCAATGGTCGCGCCCTTCGGCGGGGTTGATCTGTGGCGTGCGGCCGAACTCGCCGGCGATCACCACGAGGGTTGTTGCCAACAGGTCGCGCCGACGGAGTTCGTCGATCAGCGCGGCGGCGGCGGGGTCGAGCACTTGGCAGGCGGACGCCTGGAGCGAGTGGTTGTTGATGTGCGAATCCCAGCCGGTTAGCGTCACTTCGACGCAGCGGACGCCGACCTCGATCAGCCGGATCGCGGCGAGGCAGCCGCGGCCGAAGGGGGTGTCGCCGAACGGGTCGCGGGCCGCTTGGGGCTCTTTGGAAACATCGAGAGCCGCGAGCTGCTGGCTGGTCATCATCGTGAGCGCCGAGCGGGTCGTCGCGACGTGCAGGGTCCGGGTGCGGTCGGCGTCGGCGAGCCGGCCTTGGGCGAATTTCGGCTCGACGATTTCGAGCAGGTCTTTGACGCGGGCGTCGAAGCGCGATCGGTCGACGGTCGGCTGGACATCGGGGATCGGCCGCGCCGGGTCGTTGACTTGGAAGGCGTCGAATTGGGGGCCGAGGTAGCCGCCTCGGGCCGGCCGGCCGCTGGGGAGGATCGAAATGTGGCGTGGGATCTCGGCGCCAACGTCGCTTTCGTGACAGAGGATCGCACCGAGGGCGGGGTGCACCAGCGTCGGGTCGGGTCGGTAACCGCTCTTGATCTGATAAACCGCCCGTTCGTGATCCCCTTCGTTCCCGACGACGCTCCGGATGAGGCTCATCGCGTGCATCTGCTCGGCCAACCGCGGCAGGTTGTCGGCGATTTCGAGCCCCGGGAGCGACGTCGCGATCCGTTTCACCGAACCGCCGTGGGGGGCGTCGGGGTGTGGGTCGAACGTTTCCAATTGGCTGGGCCCCCCCTGCAGCCACAGCAAGATCACCGACTTGGGCCGCGCAGGATCGTCCTGCGATGCGACCGGGCCGGCCGCGAGCAGGTTGGCCAGCGGGGTCAGCAGCGTCCCGCCACCGATTGCCCGCAAGAGCTGGCGTCGCGAAGCGATCGGCAAAGGCGTGTCGCCGCTGCGGCGCCCGAGCCGACGGGTGCCCGAATTTTTCGGCCAATTGGGGAGATACGCAAGGGAAGGCGACGCGAACATCTGCGTGGGTCTCGGGAGGCTAAGTCGATGCAGGGCGCCAAGCTGAATGCGGGGCTTGATGCGGGGCTGAATGCGGGGCTTGATGCGGGGCCAAGTCGATTCGGGGACAACGTGGGATGACCGCGACCGATCGCCGCGACGTTGGGACAACCGTGGTTGTCGGGCTTCGCGGCGGTACGGTCTTTAGTTTATCCCGATCGGACGCCTGAGAGGATCGGGAAGCCCGCGGTAATCCGATTTTTCCCATTGTCAGCGGGGCTAGCAAAGGCGATAACGGCGGGTCGTTTTTTTGCTTCACTTGTCCGCACCAAGGGGTCGCTTGTTGATGTCGGAACAGTCGCTCGGTTTGATCGTGCATGGGGCTGCCGGACGGATGGGTCGGCGGGTGTTGGCGATGGCGATGGAAGACCCTTCGATTCGGGTGATCGGGGGGATCGATCATGCCTCGTCACCGCTGCTGGGTCACGACGTCGCGTCGTTGATCGGGTCGCCGGATTGCGGCGTGAAGCTGACCAGCGATTGGCCTTCGATCCGCGATTCCGCTTCGCAGGGGAGTGGCCTGCGGCGATGCGTGATCGATTTTTCGCTGCCGCAAGCGGTTGATGTTTGCGTCGCGGCCTGCGTCCAGCGTCAATTGCCGTTGGTTGTCGCCACCACGGGATTGGAGCCGCACCAACGGGACCTGCTGCAGGGCGCGAGCCGTTCGATCCCGATCTGCTGGGCCCCCAGCATGTCGTTGGCGGTCAATTTGACGATGCGATTGGCGCAGCGTGTGACGGCGGCGCTGCGCGGCGTGCCCGGTGGGGTCGACGTCGAGATCATCGAGCGTCACCACCGTTTCAAAGAAGACGCCCCCAGCGGGACGGCGCTGAAGTTTGGCCAACTGATCGCCGACGAGCTGCGGCAGGGCGGCGTCGAAGTTAGTCACGTCCATGGCCGCGAAGGGAAGACGGGGCGGCGGGCGGCGACCGAAATCGGTTATCACGCGGTCCGCTGTGGCGACAACCCTGGCGAACACACGATCGTCTTCGGGATGATGGGGGAGAAGATCGAGCTGAATGTCGCCGCGAGCAGCCGCGACTGTTACGCCAACGGCGCGATCGCCGCGGCGAAATGGCTCCAGTCCCGTCCCCCTGGGCTGTACGACATGTTCGACGTCCTGGGGATGCCGGCCGCCTAGGCACCCGCACCTCATCTGACAGACCGTTCTCCTCTTTTGCATACCGAAATCGTTCGCAACCGTTCCCGTTCGCAACCGTTCCCGTTCGCAATTAGGGGGCTCGCGACCGCACGCCGCTGGGGGCGTGGGTTCGAGACCCCATGACCTTTCCCAATCGGAGCTTACGTCAAGACAATGACGCTCACCGAAATGAAGCCTTGGACCGTCGCCGATTCGGCAGAGACTTACCGGCTCGAACGCTGGGGTTGTGGCTATTTTTCGATCAGCCCGGAAGGGAAGTTGCGGGTGCATCCCGGGACGGGGCCCGACCAATCGATCGAGCTCGAAGCGTTGGTCCAGAGGGTCCAACAGCGGGGGCTGGATTTGCCGATCCTCTTCCGGTTCAACGGGATCCTCCGGGACCGGCTGCAACAGCTCCACGACTGTTTCCAACGCGCGATCGATGATCACCAATACCAAGGGAATTATCGCTGCGTCTTTCCGATCAAGGTGAACCAGCAGCGCGACGTGGTGCAAAAGATCGCGCAGTACGGGCGTGAATTCGGCTTCGGGCTGGAAGCGGGGAGCAAGCCCGAGCTGCTCGCCGTTGTCGCGATGGCCGACGCCCAGATGCCGATCGTTTGCAACGGGTTCAAGGATGACGAGTTCATTCAAATGGCGCTGTTCGCGCAGCAGATCGGGCGGACGGTGATCCCGGTTGTCGAGAAATTCACGGAGCTCGAACGGATCGTCAGGCTGGCGGGTCAGATCGGGGTCCGTCCCAAGATCGGCTTCCGCGTCAAGTTGGCGGCCCGCGGCGAAGGTCGCTGGAAATCGTCCGGCGGGTATCGATCGAAGTTCGGCCTGACGGTTACCGAAGTGCTCAAAGCACATGCCTACCTGAAAGAGCGTCAGATGGAGGATTGCTTCAAGCTCTTGCATTTTCACCCCGGCAGCCAAATCACGAACATCGGACGCCTGAAGTCGGCCATCAACGAAGCGGTGCGAATCTATGTCGACCTGCACAAACGCGGGGCGGGGCTCGAATTCCTCGACATCGGCGGGGGGCTGGGGGTCGATTACGACGGCTCGCAGTCGAACGCCGAGAGCAGCATGAACTACACGATGCAGGAATACGCCAACGACGTCGTCTATCAGGTGCAGACGGTCTGCGACGACGCGGGGGTCCCGCACCCCGGGCTGATCACCGAGAGCGGCCGGGCGGTCGCGGCGCACCACAGCGTCCTGGTCTTCAATTGTCTCGGGTCGGCGCGGCAGGTGCACACCGAACAACTCCCGCAATCGCTTCCGGAGGAATACGAACAGCCGGTTTGGGACCTGTTCAACTGCTACCAAGAACTACTGGCGGGAGAAAGGGACATCCTCGAAGCGTTTCACGATGCGAAGGCATCGCTCGAATTGGCGATGAACCTCTTCAGCGGTGGTTACCTGCCGCTGGACCAACGGGCGTTGGGCGAAAGCCTCTTCTTCGCGATCTGCCAACGGGTCCGCGACGAAGCTTCGAAGTTGGATGACCTGCCCGAGGAATTGCAGAGCCTCGACCCGATGCTCTCGGACATTTATTTCGGCAACTTCTCGCTCTTCCAGTCGATGCCCGACAGCTGGGCGATCGGACAACTCTTTCCCGTCATGCCGATCCATCGGCTGGACGAAGAACCGACGCGTCACGCCGTACTGGGCGACATCACCTGCGACAGCGACGGGAAGATCGATTGTTTCATCGGCAACCGCAAGGCAAAAGAGACGATCCTGTTGCACACGATCGACAACAAGCCCTATTACTTGGGGGCGTTCCTCGTGGGCGCCTATCAGGAGATCCTGGGCGATCTGCACAACCTGTTCGGCGACACGCATGCGGTCCATGTCGACATGGGTGGCGACCAGGCGATCATCGCCAACATCGTCAAAGGGGACACGGTCAGCGAGGTGCTGCGGTACGTCCAATTCGATGACCGCGAGCTGATCGAAAAGCTGCAGGAGGCGGTCGAGCAAGCGGTTCAAGCAGGGCGGATCGATAACCGACAAGCGGGTGATGTGATCCGTTACTACGAACAGGCGCTGGGAAATTACACCTACCTGTCTCGCTGACCCCTCACGGCAACATGAACATGACGTCGGCCGCTCGGCTGTCCTTGGCAATCCAGTTGCTCGCCTACACCTCTGCCATCATCTTCCCGATCTGGGTATGGCAGCTATCCGACGGGGCGAGCCCGTTCGTTATTGGCGTGATGATTTGGACGGCGATCCCGTTTCTGGTCATCGGCTTGGCCGCGATCAAACACCGTTCGAGGAAGGCACAATTCATCCTCGGCAGTGTCTTGGGGGCGATGATCGTCGCGACGGTCGGTTCGTATTCACAAGTCGGTACCGACCCTCAAGGCGGGATCGCACTGCTGTTGCTCCCCGGCTGTCTGCTCGCCATCGATGCCGTTGCGGAAATCATCGTAGCGACGCTTGAACGCAGGGATTCTTGACCGCAGCGGCCCTTCGACAGGGGGGTTCTCGAAGCGCTGACGATTTCGCTCGCGAAGCCAGCGTGAACCTCCCACGAAACGCTGACGGACCGGCCATCGGCGATTGTGGCACGAACGCCGACCCAAACGGGCCTTGCGTCTTTACCTCACATACGCACAATACTGGACACACGAACCCACGTGTGCACGTGTTCGCATTTTGAGGTTAAACAGATGATCGGGATTGATCCGACCGTCGATTTCGTTTGCAAGCGGTTGCTGGGAAGCCCCGACCGACCGGCAATGACGCTGCATTTCCTGAACAGCTTCTTGCGATTCGCTCCACCGATCCGCGAAGTACGAATCTTGAACCCGACGATCGAAAAGGAGTTCGAAGGGGACAAATGGTCGCTGCTGGATATCCTCGCGACGGATGACGAGGGGCGAGTCTTCAACATCGAAATCCAGACGAGCCGACCGAAAGGGTTGCCCAAACGGTTGACTTACTATGCCGCGTCGCTGTTGGTGGACCAACTGGAAATTGGAGATAGGTACCACGACTTGCGTCCGGCGATCGGGATTTGCCTTTTGGATGCGATCGAACTGGTCGGTGAGCCCGCCCTGCACAATCGCTTCGAACTCCGCAGCGAAACCGGGCGATCTCTAACCGATTGCTTGCAGATCCACTTGATCGAGTTGCCGAAGTACATCCCGCCGGATGATAATGAGCCGATCGGCGACCCGGTCGATCAGTGGTTGTTTTTCTTCCGCCATGCCGAGAAATCGACTAGCGAAGAGCTGACCCGACGCTTGCCCCACCCGGTCTTTAAGAGTGCCACAGGAGTCCTTCAGATGATTGCCAAGAATCCCGACGAAAGATGGCTCTACAACGCGCGGCTGAAGATGGAACGCGACGCACGTGCCCGCGTCGATCTCGCCTGCGAAGAGGCGGCAGAAAAGGCGGCAGAAAAGGCGGCCGAAAAGGCCATGCAGCAAGGCATCGAGAAAGGCGTCCAGCAGGGACTTGAACAAGGGATTGAACAAGGGATTGAAAGAGGGCTGGAGCGGGGTGAAATCATGGGCGAGGTCAAAGCCTTGCGCCGGGTGCTTGGCGAGCCACCGATATCACAAGTCGAGCTGGGTCAAATGAGCAACGCCCAGTTGATCGCAATGCGAGACGAATTGCTGCGGCGCTGCGACGCCCAAGCAGAGTGATCACGGACGCCGACCCAGTAACAAAATTCGCCATGCCCCCTCGCACACTGAAGAACGATCCCATGCAAGCATCCGACCGAAATCCTTTGTGCGCAATCGATCGCAAGCACTGGCGACCGCTACTGGCTTGTGTCATCGCGACGAGTCTCTTGGCGGCTCCCCGCCCGTCAATGGCACAGGGCCCTGCTGGGGTCCCAATGGCACACGGCCCTGCTGGGGCGCGATCCGCCGACGCCGTGGGGCAGGACGAGATCGTTTGTCGCTTCACACTCGGCCCCATCACGATCGATGGTGACGTCAAAGAAGAGGCTTGGGCGGCTGCCGTCCCCGTCGACGGGTTCGTCATCCCCAAGACGCACGCCAAGCCAATGACCCAGACGAAGTTGCGTCTGCTTTGGGATCGCGATCACCTTTTCTTCGCCGCCGAACTCGAAGACCACGACCTTCAAGGTGAGATCACCGAACATGATGGAATGACATGGTTCGATGACGTTTTCGAAATCTTCCTTAAGCCTGCCGCCGACGCTGAGCCCTATTACGAACTTCAAGTCAACGCCGCCGGGACGAAGATGGACATGTTCCTTCCCCAGCGGAAGGGTGGGGCGTTCGAAGAATTCAAAGGGGCGAACTCCTTTCGCTGGGAAACGGCCGTCCGCCGCAGCGGGACGCTCGTCCCACGCACCGATCGGGACGCGGGGTGGGTTGTCGAAGGGAAGATCCCCTGGGGCGATTTCATGCCCACCGGGGGCCGCCCCGATATCAACGACCGCTGGCAAGCCGCCTTCTGCCGATACGACTACACGCTGGGCAACGCGCCCGAACTGAGCAGCACCGCGAGGCTGACCGAAGTCAACTTTCACCGCTACGAAGACTACTCGACCCTCCGTTTCGCCCCGCCTGCCGAGGGTGACGCGGGGCTCAAGGATTTGCTCTCGCGGCCGACCTACGTTCGTCACCAGATCCATGGCACCCCGGAACCGCCGCTCCCCTACGTTGCAGTTCGCGCCTTTCCCGAGTTGAAGCTCAACTTCCCGATCGACGTCAAGGCCCAACCCGGGACCCGCTTGCTCGTGATCATCGAAGAGGACGGCAAGTACGGGCCGACGAAGATCGTTCGCACCACCACCGATGACCCGCACGAAGTCGCACCGCTGATCGATCCCAAAGGGGTCGCCTACTCTTTGCATTTCCACCCCAAGTTTTCCGAAAACGGGTGGCTTTACGTCGGCGTTAATGGCAAGGAAGGGGATGGGCCGAACATGAGCCGCGTCTTGCGGTATGAGATTTCTCGTCAGCCTCCTTATCCGGTTGTGGGCGAACCGCTGACGATCATCGAGTGGGAATCGAACGGCCACAACGGTGCCGCGATCACCTTCGGGCTCGACGGGATGATGTACGTCACCACCGGCGATGGGACCTCCGATTCAGACACCAACAACGTCGGCCAAGACCTGACGAAGCCTCTGGCAAAGGTCCTGAGGATCGATGTCGACCACCCCGATCCCGGCAAGACCTATTCGGTCCCCAAGGACAACCCGTTTGTCGACATCGCCGGGGCCCGTCCGGAAACCTGGGCCTACGGACTTCGCAACCCTTGGCGGATCACGACCGACCCGAAGACCGGCCAGATTTGGGTCGGCAATAACGGCCAAGACCTGTGGGAACAGATCTACTTGCTCCGCCGCGGGGCGAATTACGGCTGGAGCGTTTACGAAGGGAGCCACCCGTTCTATCTCAACCGTCAACTCGGCCCGACGCCCCACGTCCCTCCGACCGCCGAGCACCCGCACAGCGAAGCCAGGTCGTTGACGGGCGGGGTCGTCTATCACGGCGAGAAATTGCCGGAACTGCGAGGCGTTTACATCTACGCCGACCATTCGACCGGTAAGATTTGGGGGCTCCGACATGACGGCAACCAGGTCGTGTGGAACCGCGAGATCGCCGACACCCCGTTTTTCATTACCGCAGTCTCGCTCGATGCCGATGGCGAACTCCTCATCGCCGACCACGCGGGTGACCAGAAAGGGGCGTTCTATCACCTCGCCCCCCGACCCCATGAGGCCGAGACTTCCGCCCCATTCCCAAAGCGCCTCAGCGAAACGGGGCTGTTCACGAGCACCGCAGGTTATCAGGTGGCGTCGGGGCTGATCCCGTACAAGCCCGTCGCACCGCTCTGGTCCGACAACGCCGACAAAGACCGCTGGATCGCCCTGCCCGAAGGGGGCGGGATCACCATGACCGACCGCTGGGGCTGGGACTTTCCCAACGAGACCGTCCTGATGAAGTCGTTCTCGTTCGACACGACCGCCGGCGACCCGTCGACCAAGAAGTGGGTCGAAACCCGCATCATGTTGAAACGGGACAACGAATGGGTCGGCTATTCCTACGCCTGGAACGACCAGCAGACCGATGCCTTCCTGGTCGAGGCCGCCGGACGGGATATCGAACTACCGATCCGCGAAGGGGGCCGCACCGAAAAGCTGACTTGGCACTACCCCAGCCGAACCGAATGCATGGTTTGCCACACCCGGGCCGCAAACTTCGTCTTGGGGATCTCGACCGGCGAGTTGAACTCGACCCATGATTACGGCGACGGGCGACAGCGCAACCAACTCGAAACACTCGAAGCGCTCGGGGTCCTGAGAACCTCAGCCCCGCCCCACGCGGCGCGATCCAACCGGCTACTCCCCAAACCGGCCTCCGAATACCCGGCGCTCGTCAACCCCTACGATCCGCATGCCGACCTTCAATCCCGTGCCAAGTCGTACTTGCATTCCAATTGCAGCTACTGCCATACCGAGGCCGGCGGCGGGAATGCACAAATCGATCTGGCCTACGAGGTTCCGCTCGACAAGATGAAAGCGATCGATATCGCGCCGCTGCACCACACCTTCGGGATCGAGGACGCCCGGATCATCGCCCCTGGTTCCCCTCAGCGTTCGGTGCTGCTGCATCGCGTCGGCATGCGGGGGGCCGGTCAAATGCCACAACTCGGAACGCATCGGGTCGATCGCGTCGCCGCCGAAATGCTCGGTCAGTGGATCGAGTCGCTTAAGGCGCCCGCGGCCGAGTGACCGATAGCCGCTTGCAAAACCCCAACAGCCAACAGCCAACAGCTTCGACCGGTCTCGAAGGACCAACCTTGAACCGGTCGATCACGGCAAGCGGAAAGGCGTAAGCCACATTCGGATGCCCGTGTCGACCTGTGTCATCAGCGCACCTTTCGGACCCCAGGGGCAAGGGTCGCCGACATCAAGGCGTTGTGGTCAGCTTCCAAGTCTTCTAGCCCGAGGACATGCCCCAGTTCATGCATGACCGCGGTCAACAGGTCCATCCGATCATCGGCCGACGTCCCCTCGGCGGCTGCAAGGATGCCGTCGGTCGCCCTCGCGAATTCCCCATCGTCATCGGGCGTCGGGTCGATGAACCAGCCGAATCCGCCGGCATCACGATCGATCACGACCAAATCGCCCGAGGCGAAACCGAGCCGACTGCCGGGAAGGTCGTCGATCGCGAACCGCACGCCCCGCAATCGGGCCTCTTCGAGCGGAGAGACCCCCGAAGCGACCCACGCGGCGATCGCGGCATCCGTGATCCTCTCCAAACCACCGCTATCGACCACGTCCGCGGCCCCGCCTGGGACCGGCACGAAATCCGGGTTGGCTCGGAGCGGTCCCCCTTGCAGGTACACCTTGATCGGCAAACCGTCTTCGAAGCTATTGGGGGTTAGCACGAGGCCGGTGCCCAAACCGAGTAATTGCATCGTCACGGCGTTGTACCACGATGCGGCATGGGCCAAATTCCCGCTCCCGTCAACCGCCTGTAGCGACGGAAAGTCGTTACTCCCATAGGTAGCTAAGTACCGCCCGACCCGAGTGTCGATCTTGGTCGGGTAATTGACGTCATAGACGCTACCACTGCCGACGAGCGTTACCGAAATTTGCCACGCGCCGATGTCGTCATTGCGGATCGTCCCGACACCCGTCCCGTCGGCGATCGTCGCATTCACCGGCGAGGCGAGCTTAACGTAAAACGTCTCGTCACCTTCCTTCGTCGTGTCACCGTTGACGGTAACGCCAACGATTAGCTGCGTCTCTCCCGGGGGGAAGACGATCGTGGTCAAGGGCACCCCTGCGTAATCGCTGGGGGACGTGGCGGTACCGTTTTGGGTGTAGACATTGACCGAAACCTGCTGGCTGCTGGGCCGGGACAGCGTCACGGTGAAGGCCGCCGTGGTGGGCCCCGAATTCCCCTCCTGCACCGAGACATCGTCGATCGATAGCGTGCGGTTGTCGTCATCAACGATCGTCAATGTCCCACGCGTATTTCCCAGCGTCGCGTTGGTAGGCGAGGCGAGATCGACGAAGAGCGTTTCGTTCGCTTCGGGCTTCGCGTCGCCGAAGACATTAACCGTCACCCACTTGGTCGTCTCGCCGGGGCTCCCAGGCGTCCTGGGGGCGAACTCGACACGATACGGGGCGATCGCTTCGTAATCGTTATCGGCCACACTCGCCGTCCCGTTCGTCGTCTTGACCTGCACGCTGACCGGCCAGGCGCTCTCTGCCGAAAGGGTCAATTGAAACGTCTGTTGGACGCTCCCGTCGTCCCCTTCGGTCACCGAATAGGGACCATCGATTCGGATCGATGGGGCCGCGTCGTTGTCATTGATCGTCCCTTTGGCGGACAACGTGGCGACGCCTCCGGTGAGGAATGCGTTCGTCGGGTTGGACAGATCAAGGTAAAAGACCCGATTGGGTTCGTCATAACGGTCCCCCGGGATCGTGATGTCAACCGTCTGAGCCGTCTGCCCTGGGGCAAAGGTCAAGGTGCCGGAACCGCCGAGGTAATCCACGCCATCGATCGCGCTGTCGTCGCGTGTCTGATAATCGATGCTGACCGGCAAATTGCTGGGGGCCGACAGCCGAACGGTGAAGCGTGCGGTTACCGATTGCGTGTCCCCTTCGGTGACGGTCACGTCGCTGACCGAAAGCGTCGGGTCATCGTTGATGATCGTGCCACGACCCAATCCCGCCGTGACGGTCGCGTTGGTCTCCCCATAGAGCTCGACAAGGAACCACTCGTCCTTTTCGACCTTCAAGTCGCCCCGCACCTGAACCGTCACACTCTGGGTTTGGGTCATCTGCGCCGATGCGGGAAAGGTCAATGTCCCCGACTTGGCGTAATAGTCCTCACCCGCCACCGCCGTATCGACCCCGGGAGACGGCGGAAATGGCTTACTCATGTACTTGACCGTCACCGGCAGCGAACTCGGATACCACTTGCTGACCATGAAGACCAGATTTTTGGTACCGGAGTTCCCCTCGACCGTGTTGACCTCGTTGATCGTCAACTGCGGTTTGGGGTCGTTGTCAAGGATCGTACCGACCCCGGACGCATGCGCCGGGTCGACGGCCGCGTCGAGCGAGGTGATGCGGACCCGGAACGACTCCGTGTTTTCGTAGAGCGTGTCGTTGAGGGTATCGACATCCAGCAGCACCTTGATGATCCCCGCCGGGATCTGGATCGATAGCCGCGTTTCGTAGTCCGAACCGGCGGTCGCGGCGTTAGGGGAAACGCCCGAGAACACCAAACCGACGTTGATCACGCGGCCGCTGGCTTCTGACAGGTCGATCGGGAAATCGAGCGTCTCACCTTCGGTCACCGTCTCCTCCGCGTTGCCGATCGAAATCATTGGCGGCATGTCATTGTCGACGATCGTGCCGGTCCCGATCCCCCCTTGGATCGTGGCGTTGACAGGTAACGAAAGGTGAACCGTGTAGGTCTCGTTGATCTCGTCCAGGGTGTCACCGATGTACTGGACGGTGATCGCCTGGCGGGTCACACCGGGGGCAAATACGAGCGTTCCCGACTTGTCAATGTAATCCTCGCCATCGGCGGCCGTCCCAAGTTGCGTATGGTAATCGACTCGGACCTCCCGTTCGCTGGCACGCGACAGCGAAACGTAAAAGGTCGCGACAAAGCCGCTGTCGCCATCGATGTTGTCTTCGGTCGCCGAGGCGGTATTGATCGTCAGGAACGGCGGCAAATCGTTGTCTTGGATCGTCCCGATGCCGATCCCGTCGATGAGATTGGCATTCACCGAAGCGAGATTGACGCTGAACGTCTCGACATCGGGCTCATCGATCAATTCGCCGATGATCGGCACGTCGATGAACCGCGTCGTGACCCCAGGGGAAAACGTCAGCGTGCCGGTGACGGGGCGAAAGTCCTTACCCGAAACGGCAGTGTCGCTTACCGTGGCAAACGCGACCGCGATCGTCTTGCCGCTGGCCGCCGAAAGGTTCACGGTGAAACGCATCGTCTTGACGTAAGAATCGCCCTCGACAACTTGCACATCGTCGATCGACATCTCGGGGGGCAAGTCGTCATCTTCGATCGCGGCATTGCTGGTCGATGTGCCGCTGACGATCGTCGCGTTGGTGGGGTAGGAAAGGGTCGTCTTGAACGACTCCGTATCGAATTCATCCGTCGGGTCATCGAGGACATCGACCGAGACAATTTGCTCGGTTTCGCCAGGGTTAAAGGTCAAAGTCCCCGACCGAGCGACGAAGTCGACGCCCGATGTCGCGGTGACCGCCGAAGTCGCGTATTTGACCGTCACCGTCTTGCCACTGGGGCGGGCCAACGCGACCTGAAAATCGGCCCCGCCGGTCCACTCCTGGGCGCCGCTGTTGGTGATCGTGATCGTCGGTGGCAAATCGTTGTCCGTGATCTTCCCGACCGCGCAGGGGTTCTCGATCCGCACCCCGCTGATGCAAACCGAAAAGGTCTCATCGTTCTCGTCGATCAGGTCATTGATCAGCGGCACGGCGATCGACTTGGTCAGCGGGCCGCCGGGCGAAAAGACGAGCTGGCCGGTGGTGTCGACAAAATCCTCACCCGCCACCGCGGTGTCACCGACCGTTTGGTAGTCGATGACGATGGCGCTGCTGCCCAAGATCGACAAGGTGACGTTGAAGGTCGCGATGCCGCTTTCCGACACCGTCACGCCACTGATCCGCGCCGAAGGGTCGTTATCGATGATCTGCACTTCGGCCGACGGGACTGTGATTCCCGCGTTCACCGGTTGGGTCAAGTCGACGAAGAACGACTCGTTCCCTTCGATCGCTAAATCACCAACGATCGAAATCGGGACCGAGAGCTCGGTCGTGCCCGGCGCGAAGGTCAACATGCCGCCCTTGCTGACGTAATCCCCCGCCGTCGCCGACCCGTTCCGCGTGGCGTATTTGACGCTGACCGTTCGCGAACTGGGTGCGCTCAGGCTGACACCCACCAAGGCAGTAACCGTCCCTGAATCTCCCTCAATGATCGCCGTCCCCGTGACCGACACCCCCGGAGGGAGGTCATCATCGCGGATCGTGCCGGTCGCCCGCGTCGTGCTCAACGTGGCGTTGACCGGAGAGCTGAAGTTGACCGTAAACGTCTCGTCATCTTCGTCGACCAGATCCCCTTTCACCGGAACGATGATCTGTTTCGCGACCTCGCCAGGGGCAAAGGTCAACGTCGTCAAGGGTTGAGGGACATAATCCGGTCCCCCGATTGCCGATCCGTTGGCCGTGGCATACCGGACCGTGACCGGCTGGCCGCTGGCGGTCGAAAGCGTGATCGTGAAGGTCGCCGCGGTCGTTCCGGAATCCCCCTCCAGGACTTCACCGTCAGAAATGCCGAGCGTCGGGATCGGGTCATCATCGGTGATCGTGGCGATCCCGAGCGCGTCGCCGAACTGTGCGTTGACCAATCCCGAAAGGTGCAGTTCGAACTGTTCCGATGGTTCATCAAGCGCATCCTGAAGGATCGTGACGGTGACGGCCTTCGACAATTCACCAGGGGCGAAGATCAGTGTGCCCGACATCGGGACGTAGTCAGCATCCGCCGCCGCCGTGATGACATGCGTCTCATAGACGGCTTCCACCGTTTGCCCGCTTGCCGAAGACAACCGGACCGTGAACGTCGCCGAACCGCCACCTTCGGCGACCGTCAGATCACCCACGGTGATCGTGACGGCCGGGTCATTGTCGAGAATCGTCCCCATCCCGGGCTGGGCCGGGAGCTTCGCGTTCACTGCGCTAAATAGCGTCAACAGGACCGTCTCGTTGGCCTCGTCGAACAGATCACCGCGCACCGC
>JBEIRZ010000511.1:0-2833 GCA_040375695.1 Planctomycetaceae bacterium | reverse complement strand
TGTCGCCCTCTGCGGCTCGTTTTGGAAATCGACCCCCGAAGGCCTTCGCAAACTCGTCAACCGCGTCCTCACGGAGCCGCACTTCCGCCAGCGCGCGGATGAGCTTCGGCAAGCCCTCAGCCAGACGGGAGGCGCGGCGCACGCCACCGACCTCATCGAAGCGATGCTGCGAACCGGTAAGCCAATCACAAACGCTCGCACAACAAACAACGATCGTTCACCACGAAACGATCCGCACATCCCGTCATGACTCGATCATCCCGCCCAAGTCGGGGGCGGGGGCCGGGATCAGCTCCGCGGGGACAGGTTTCTGCTCCGCGGGGACAGGTTTCTGCTCCGCGGGGACAGGTTTCTGCTCCGCGGGGACAGGCCCGGTCCGCGGGGCTGCTTCCTTATCGCCCTCCCTTGGCGGTGGTGCTGTCGTCGGCGATCGATTCGGATCCGGCGCTGCAGGGAGCAGCGGGTCCGAAGCCGCATCGGTCGGCCCCATCGGCGGCGTGGCGACTCCCTGTGGGTAGACGCCAGCGCTGAAGGGGGCCGGGATCGCTTCCCGCGAAACGTGGCCGTGCCGCGTGAATCGTCGGGCTTCGCGGATCGCGCTTTGATACGTCGATGCGGGAAGTGGGCTCTCGGCGAGGTAAACCTGAAGGCTTTCGAGCAACGTGCCGCGGGCTAGGTTCAACTGCGACGCGGCAACGTTGTATTCGACCAGCGCCCGATGGAACGCGACTTCCGCGACGACGGCGTTGCGTTGGGCCTGCAACACCAGGTCCAGACGCGTCTCCCCGACAGTGTTTCGCTTCCGCTCGGCTTCCAATTGGATCTGGGCCGCGACATGGCGGTTGTAATTCGATCGCGTGACGACATAGGCGCGATCGAGTTCGGTGAAGGCACCACGCAGTTCGAGCGATACCTGCCGCTCCTGTTCGCGAAGGATCGCCTGTTCGCGTCGTAGCAACAAATCGGCGTTACGGACCGCGGCATGACCGGCACGCTGGCCGATCGGTGTGGCCATTTCGAGCCCGAGCGTCCAGCCGCCGAGGTCCCCATTGTAAAGCTCCTGAAACGCACCGTCCGAACTGCCGCCGAGCGTATCCCCAAAGCCTCGCCAGTTGTATTGGCCGACGCCATCGAGCCTCGGGAGGAGAAAATTCTTGGCGGCGAGCCGTTCGAGCTCCCTCTGCTTGACCCGCCAACGCTGGCGACGAAGCTCTTCGCGCCGAACGAGCGACATCCCCAGAGACTCTTCCCAATCGAAGTGAAGGTCGGCCGTCGTCGGCGGGGTGATCGGTCGCAAAAGCCGCCCGTCGCTGGCGGTCAGCCCGAGCAACGACCGCAGCTCACGCTCGGCACCGAATACCCCCGGCGTCACGTTCGCCCCGCTGATCGCGTTCTCGACCGCCGCCTGCGCCGCGTAGTACTGCTCGCGGACGAACGCCTCCTGATCCGGCGGACGGATGTTCGCCTCGACCCGCTTCTTCTCGAGCTCCCAGGCCTCCAATGCGTACTGGCGGAAGCTGAGCTTCGAGTCGAGGTCGCGGTAGGCGAATGACAACTCCCAATAGGCGCGCTCGACATCCCGCATCAGGTTGCGGACCGAAAGCTCGAACTCGGCCAAGGCGATGTCGGTGTTGATCCGCCCCAAAACGACCCCGCGATAATTCCCCGGCCCCGCCCCCGGACCTGCGATGCGGTTAAACTCCAAGCCCCCGCCCTGCAAGAACGGGTGCCGCACCGTCGCCGACGTGACCATCTCGTACGTGCTGGGGACGCGATTGAAGGGGACGTTCGTCGAGACACCGATCGTCTCGCTGTCAAAGCCGAACTGGGTCCCCGTCGCCGCGATCTTGCCGACCCCGACCCGATAACGCTCCCCTTCTTCGCGACGATAACGGAAGGCGGGGTTGAGCGTGTTCAACTCGCGGTCCTGGTGCGAGAAACCCGCCGTCGCCAGGAACTGCGCGTCAAAGGCCGACAACGCCGCCTCGACACCGACTCGCGGGTCCGTTTCGACGATCGAAGGATCGAGTACCGTCGAAGCCGTCGTGGGCGAAGCGACGATCCTCCCTCCCGCCTGACGGATCACCTCGCTGTTCGATAACGCCTGCCGGACCGCTTGTTCCAAGGTCAGATCGACAAACTCGAGCTCCTCGAACCGCCGGACCGTGGGTGGCGGGGTAAGTGGCGTCAAATCGTCAAACGCCTCCGATGGCACGCTCACGTCGGGGTACTCGATCTCCCGCACCAGCGCTTCCGTCGCCACAGATGCCCCAGGAACCACGGCAAGCTCCCTCGACGACTGACAACCCGCGAGCGTTGTCAGCAGACAAAGTGGCCTGACGCAGGATAGGAGGCGGATGTGCATTGGGTGTACCGACGACGCAAGGGGCAGATCCGGCTGGACCCGCGCGACACACACCACTCATCGGACCGGCACAGATGGTACCGCCAGAAACGACGAAAAACCTAAAACAACCCGCAGATCCGTTACAGCTTAACGCCGCTCAACGCGGGCATTCCGGCAAGCAGGGTGGGCGGCACCACAGCGGGTCAAATCCGCCCCAAAACCAACGCTCCCGCTGGCAAGATGCCTGCGAACCTGGCCTCCCCGGATACGACGCCGCGACGCAGCGGCAGGGATGATCGGCCGCCATCCTCAGGGGCAAAAAGGTCAAATCGGCCAGAAAATGCCCCCACGAAACGACCGGTTGCAACTTCCCACACGTCTGGCCATGCCGTTCGAGCGGGTGTTGATCAAAATAAAGCGGACGATGGACCAACCCGGTCGGCAACCACGAGGCCGCAGAGCCATCCCAATCCCCCCGACCTAACG